>JAZQCY010000001.1:0-33305 GCA_045546555.1 Acutalibacteraceae bacterium
ATTCAATAAACTCGTAGGGGCGAACTGCGTTCGCCCGCGGGCGACCACAGGTCGCCCCTACGGTCTGAATATTTATACAAGTGATTGTTTAATGAGACAGCCCCATTTTAACTTTACTTTTTCCCAAGCTCTTGGGTGCGTTTGAATGAGGCGGTGACGGCCTTTCTCACAATGCCGTTGAGGTCGTCGGCTTCGAGCGACTTTACGCCCTCAATGGTACTGCCACCGGGGGAGCAGACGTTTACCTTCAAGGTCTCGGGGTCGATACCCGTGTCACGCACCATTTTGCCTGCACCCATAAGGGTCTGTGCGGCAAGCTTTAATGCGGTTTCTTTTGAAAGCCCTGCTTTAATGCCGCCGTCGGCAAGCGCCTCAATAAACATATAGCAAAAAGCAGGCCCACAGCCCGAAACAGCCGTTGCGGCATCAAAAAGACCTTCGTCAATAAAGTCGCAAACGCCTGCAAATTGCATCGAATCAAGGAAAAGCGCAACATCGCTGTCGGCCACAAGGCCGTTTTTGCAGTAAAGAATCATTCCGCTTTCCACCGCCGCAGGGGTGTTGGGCATAATGCGGATGATAGGGTAGTTGCCGCCTGCAAGCTCGGCCACGGTTTCAAGCGTCATACCTGCCGCCATTGAAACAAGTGCAAAATGCTCCTTGCGGTTTTTGAGCGCCTCTTTAAGCGGCTCCAGCACGCTTGCCAAGACCTGCGGTTTTACACCTAAAAATATAAGGTCACAGGTCGAAACGATCTCCTCGTTGGTCGATGCACGAGCGTTAAGCTCCTTTGCCACGGTGTTAAGTTTGTTTTGGTCGTGATCGGAAAGATAAACGGCACAATCCGTTTTGGCGGCCGCTTTAGCCAGCGTTCCGCCCATATTTCCGCAACCTATAAAGCCAATCTTGCTCATAATATTTCCTTTCATCCTCACGCATAAAAAGGTGCGGACAGTCGAGGACGCCTGTCCCTACAATTTCTTATCGTACTTGTCCGTTGCCGCTGACGATGTACTTGTAAGAGGTCAGCTCTTTAAGTCCCATAGGGCCACGTGCGTGCAGCTTTTGGGTCGAAATACCCATTTCACAGCCCAAGCCAAACTCACCGCCGTCGGTAAAGCGGGTCGAAGCGTTGTGATAAACGGCGGCACTGTCCACCATAAGGGTAAAGCGGTCGGCATTGTCACCGTTTTCGGTAACAATGCATTCGCTGTGACCCGTTGAGTGTGCCGCAATGTGGCTGATGGCTTCATCCAAGCTGTCAACAACCTTAACACCGAGGATGTAATCCAAAAATTCGGTATCAAAATCGGTGGCCGAGGCAGGGGTGCCGTCAATTATCTCGGCGGCCTTTTGGTCGACCCTCAATTCAACCGCAACAAGTCCCTTTTGCAGGCGGTCATCGACCAATCGCTGTTTGATAAGCGGCAAAGCCTTTTCGGCTATTGCTTTATGAACCAGCAAGACCTCTGCGGCATTGCAGACCGAGGGGCGGCTGGTTTTGGCATTTTCGATGATATTGAGTGCCTTTTCGATGTCGGCAAACTCATCAATATACACGTGGCAGATACCTGTGCCGGTCTCGATACAAGGCACCTTGGCGTTTTCAACGCAGGAGCGGATAAGTCCCGCACCGCCTCGGGGAATAAGCATATCGACAAGTCCGATAGCCGTCATAAGGTCGGTGGCGCTTTGCCTTGTTGTGTCGGTCACAAGCGACACGGCATCCTCGGGCAGGCCTGCCGACTTCACACCCTCACGCAGAGCATTGGCAATTGCAATGTTGGAGTTGATGGCTTCTTTTCCGCCTCTTAACACACACACGTTGCCGGCCTTAATGCTCAAAGCGGCGGCATCCGAGGTGACGTTCGGGCGGCTTTCGTATATCATGGCAAGCAGGCCTAAAGGCACCGAGACCTTGCGGATGATAAGTCCGTTGGGGCGTTCGACGGTCGAAATGGTCTCACCCAAGGGGTCGGGGAGACGTGTCACATCGACCACGGCATCGGCCATAGCAAAAATGCGCTCCTTGGTCAAGGTCAGACGGTCGATCATAACAGGTGATATCTTATCTTTAGCGTTTTCAATATCAATTTTGTTGGCGGCGATTATCTCATCGCAATGTGCTTTAAGGCTTTCGGCCATTTTAAGTAACGCTTTGTTGCGCTGTTCACCGCTCATTGCGGCAAGCGTGGCCTTTTGCGCCTTGGCACGCTGTAAAATTTCTAACGTTGTCATTTTGTTGCCTTCCCAAAAAATCTTGTTCCGACCGATTTACCCTCGGCTATATCATACATAGCCTCGGGGTCGTTGCCGTCGGTTATGACCATATCAATACCCTCATCCATACAGGTCGAAGCGGCACGGAGCTTGGTCTGCATTCCACCCGTTCCAAGTGACGAGCCTGCGCCGCCGCCGAGAGCAATTATCTCATCGGTGATCTCACGCACCTCACAGATCAGTCTGGCGTCGGGATCCTTGTGAGGATCGGCGGTGTAAAGACCCTTGATGTCGGAAAGCAGTATCAAAAGGTCGGCCTTGGCCTCGACCGCAACAATGGCGGCAAGGGTATCGTTATCGCCAACCGAGATCTCCTCGGTCGAAACGGTGTCATTTTCGTTGATGATAGGCATAACGTTAAGCTCAAGCAAACGGTTGAGCGTGTTGCAGAAGTTCTGATTACGCTTTTCGTCCGAAAGGTCGCTTCCCGTCAGCAGTATCTGTGCGATGATGTGGCCGTACTCCGAAAACTCCTTGTCGTAAATATACATCAGCTCGCATTGACCGATAGCGGCGGCCGCCTGCTTGGTGGGCATATCCTGCGGCTTTTCACGAAGCCCCAGCTTGCCTACACCCATTCCGATAGCGCCTGAGGACACTAAGATGATCTCGTGACCTGCGTTTTTAAGGTCGCTCAAAACACGGCAGAGCTTTTCAACGTGGCGGATGTTCAAATTTCCTGTTTTGTGGGTCAGCGTAGATGTGCCGACCTTTACAACGATTCTCATTTTTAAAGCCTCACTTGATAGAGAGATTTTTTATATTATATACATTATAATAGCCTTGTCGGCTTCTTGCAAGTTAAATATGTATAAAGTTCAATATTTTTGCGGACAGTTCGTGATTTCTGTCTATTGAAATTTGGAAATTAGTGTGCTAAAATATTACGGATATGTTAATAAATCGTTTTTCAGGAGGTTGTTTTGTGAAGGAGTTTATATCAAAGTTTGACATTCTTTGGAAAAACTTAGGCGATTTCGATTGGGGCAACGTTGTTATGCTTCTTGTCGGTGCTCTTTTGATCTTCCTTGCCATTAAAAAGGAAATGGAGCCGACTCTGCTTTTGCCTATGGGTTTTGGTACCTTGTTGGTCAACATTCCTCATTCAGCAGCGTTGGTAGGCCCTATCAAAGAGCTTTATTATGCAGGTATTGCCAACGAGCTGTTCCCGTTGCTTTTGTTTATCGGCATCGGTGCAATGATCGACTTCGGCCCATTGCTTTCTAATCCCAAACTTATGCTTTTCGGTGCGGCGGCGCAGTTCGGTATTTTCTTTACCTTTGCAATGGCCAGTATGTTCTTCCCGGAGCTCAAGGATGCGTTTTCTATCGCAATTATCGGTGCGGCTGATGGCCCGACTTCTATCGCCGTTGCCAACGAGCTCAATTCGGAATATGTAGGTGCTATAACCGTTGCGGCCTACTCTTATATGGCGCTTGTGCCCATTATCCAGCCGCCAGTTATCAAGCTGCTCACCACCAAGAAGGAACGCCTTATCCGTATGCCTTACGAGCAGAAGAGCGTTTCCAAGCTCACCCGTATTATGTTCCCCATCATTATTACCATTGTTGTTTCGGCCATTATCCCCGATGCAACAGCACTTATAGGCTTCTTGATGTTCGGTAACCTTATCCGTGAGTGCGGTGTGCTTGACTCGCTTTCCGAAACGGCACAGAAGGTGCTTGCAAACCTTATTACCATCTTCCTCGGAATTACCGTTGCATTTAATATGGAGGCAGAATCTTTCCTGAAGCCCGCAACCCTGCTTATCATGGGTCTTGGACTTGTAGCATTTATCGTCGACACCGCAGGCGGTGTTCTGTTTGCCAAGTTCCTCAACCTTTTCTTAAAGAAGAAGATCAACCCCATGATCGGTGCCGCAGGTATTTCGGCATTCCCCATGTCGGGTCGTATCGTGCACAAAATGGGACTTAAAGAGGACCCGCAGAACTTCCTTTTGATGCACTCTATCGGTGTAAACGTTTCGGGTCAGATCGCATCGGTTATCGCAGGCGGTATTATTCTTAATATTGCCCACGGCTTAGGCTTATAATAAGGAGGATGTAATAATGAAATTTTTCAATATGCTTTTAAATATCCTCAGTGCTAAGGCTTCGGATGTCGCTGATGCGGCAGGCAAGGGCGATGATAAGCTTGATCTGATTTTTGAGCCCGGTAGGTTTGTGGACTCGCTCGAATATATGGGCATCGGTATGCTGGTTATATTTGTTATTATCGGTGTTATCATCCTTGCAACCTTGCTTATCAACAAAATCTTCTCCAAGAAGAATGATAAATAATTAAATATTTAAATATTTATACACTTTCAGAATGAAGCCGTTCCGACATATTTTGTTGGAACGGTTTTTGATTTTAAAATTAAAAATCGGTCAATACTGCCTATATAGGCCGATGTTGCAAAGTGTGAAATGTCACTTTATAAACTTTTTACAACAAAATGTGACAAATATTTGTAACATTTGCGCATTGAATTTTTATACAAATTTCAGTATAATTATAATAAAGGTATATCGTGTGGGTTATTTGCGGAATTGTCCGCTGCGGCGTATTATTTGCGGAGGAAAAAGTGTTAAAGCTCAAGGAAAAGGTGACGTACGGCACAACAGGTGTATGCGTTGTCGAACGAATTGAAGAAAAGAAGATCGGACGTGAGTTGAAAAGCTATTATGTCTTAAAGCCGGTTGCCCAATCATCGGCAACAGTCTTTTTGCCTGCCGACAATGAAAAGCTGTTGGCCAAGGTGCGTAAGGTTCTGTCGGCTGACGAGGTCAAAGGAATGCTGAAGGGTCTGCCCTCGGAGCCCGACATTTGGGTAGATAACGATGCCGAGCGCAAGCTGAAGTTTAACGAGATAATCACCTCCGGCGATCGCAAGGCCTGCCTTGTTTTAGTGAGAACCCTGCACAACCGTCAAAGTGAGCTGTCAACCAAGGGCAAGCGCCTGCACATTGCCGACGAGCGTGCCTTGAAGGAGGCACAGCGCCTTGTAAACGATGAGTTTTCGGTGGCGCTTTGCATGGAGTTTCAGGAGGTTGAGGCCTTCATCCGCAGTGAGTTCGCAAAATAAAAATAAGCAAAATTTAAGCCTTTACAATGCTAAGTTGCATTGTAAAGGCTTTTGTTATTTTATGATTCCGCCGCCTAACACAAGGTTGCCGTCATAAAAAACGACCGACTGACCGCTTGTTGCGGCACGCTGGGGTTGGTCAAATTTTATAGTTGCCATATCACCGTCAACCGTGACAGTGGCGGGCTGTTCAACGTGGCGGTAACGGATGCGTGCGCTACACTCAAAAACCTTGGGCGGGGAGGGGAAGGCAATCCAATTAAGCTCGCAGGCTTCAAGCGTATCGGAATACAGCTCGGCATCCGAGCAAAGCGTGACCTCGTTGGTCACAACGTTCTTTCGGCCAACATACATCGGCTTGCCAAACGCCACACCGAGGCCCTTTCGCTGACCCGTGGTGTAACGAATAATGCCCTGATGCTGACCCAAAACGTTGCCGCCCACGTCAACAAAATTTCCCTTGGGGTAGGTCTTGTCGGTATAATCCTCAATAACCTTGATATAATCACCGTCGGGGACAAAGCAGATGTCCTGACTGTCCTTCTTCTTGGCCGTCAAAAGCCCAAGTTCTTCGGCAATTGCCCTTATTTCAGGCTTCGAGTATCCGCCCAACGGAAACAGCACACGGCTCAAGGCCTCCTGCGGCAGGGAATATAGGAAATACGACTGATCCTTTTCCAAGGTCTCGGCCTTTTTCAGCACAAAGCGGCCGTCAATGCTTTCGATCTGTGCGTAGTGACCCGTTGCGATAAAGTCACATCCGAGCTCGGTGGCCTTTTGCAAAAGCAGGCCGAATTTCAACTGCTTGTTACACACAACACAAGGGTTGGGTGTGTCGCCGTTTTCGTAGGACCTTATAAACTCGTCAATTACCAGCTCACGGAACTCTTTTCGCAGGTCAAATTCATAAAACGGAATACCCACACGGTCGGCAACCGCCTTGGCATCGGCTATCTGGCCGTCGGCACCGTCGAGCAACCGCATCGTGGCACCGATGCACTCATAGCCTTGGCTTTTCAAAAGATGCGCCGCAACCGACGAGTCAACTCCGCCCGATAACGCTACAAGTACCTTTTTCATCCCAACCTCAGCATTTCATCGATGCTGTGCTTGGCTTTAAGACGGGTGTCCTCGTCCAGCACGATTTCCTCGCCGCCCACACCTTTAAGAATGTTGTATATCTCGGGCAGGGTGGTCAGCTTCATATCACGGCAGATAAGGCTTGCCGACACGGGGTAAAACAGCTTGTCGGGGCATTCGTACTGCATATACTCCACAATGCTGTTTTCGGTGCCGATGATAAATTCCTTTTTATCGCTCTTCTTGGCGTAACTGATTATAGCGGTGGTGCTACCGACAAAATCGGCGTGCTTCACGACCTCCGCCTTGCACTCGGGGTGGACAAGCAGCTCGGCCTCGGGGTGAGCCTGCTTGGCACAAACGGCTTCGGCCTCGGTAACCGATGCGTGGTAAGGGCAACCGCCCTGAACCGTGATGATGTTCTTTTCGGGCAGCTTGGAGGCAATGTATGACCCAAGGTTGATATCGGGAATGAAGATGATATCCTTTTGGGGGAGGCTTTCAACTATCTTCAAAGCCGATGCCGAGGTCACGCAGACATCACATACCTTTTTTAACTCGGCGGTGGTGTTGATGTAGGCCACAACTGCGGCCTTTGGATACTGCTTTTTGAGCTCCAATATAGCCTCGGGGGTCATCTGCTCGGCCATGGGACAGCCTGCACCCGACGCCGACAGATAAACCGTTTTTTCGGGCGAGAGAATTTTAACGGTCTCGGCCATAAAGCGCACACCGCACATAATAACGGTCTTTTGGGGTGCCTTGGCGGCCTGCTCGCTAAGTCCAAACGAGTCGCCCATAAAATCAGCGACCTCAATAACGTCACGTGACTGATATGCGTGTGCCAAAATGCACACATCCTTTTCCTTTTTCAAGCGGATTATCTCATCCTGCATTTCTCTGACGGTCATATTATCATTCCTTTTACAAAAGGTGTATAAGTGTATTATACAACAAAACAACCCACGTGTAAAGTGGGGAATAAACATTGTTATTGCAGAGGGCAGTATAAAATAACTAATTGCTGATAAAACACGTCAAGCTTGACGGCGAATGTTGGGACTAACGCAACAAAACACCGCATTCAAGATTCCTTGAATGCGGTGTTGCTTTTTGTTTTTACTTTATTTCAATGCTCTCATTGCGTTTAATATGGCTATTACCGCAACGCCAACGTCGGCAAAAACTGCCAACCACATCGGGGTGAAGCCGAAGATGCTTAGAATCAGCACGGCCGCCTTAACGCCCAACGCAAAAGCAATGTTCTGCCGTACTATTGAAAGTGTGCGTTTGGCAATGCGGATAGCGGTTGATATCTTTTTGGGATCGTCATCCATCAGCACGATGTCGGCGGCCTCAATTGCGGCATCCGAGCCCAAAGCGCCCATCGCAATGCCGACATCGGCACGGGTCAAAACGGGTGCATCGTTGATGCCGTCACCCACAAAGACCAATTTTTTGCCGCTTGGGGTATCATTCAGTAATCGCTCAACCTCCTGCACCTTGTTTTGGGGTAAAAGCTCGGCTTTAGCCTCATTAAGGTTCAGCTCTTTGGCAACCACGGCCGCCGCTTCGGCACGGTCACCCGTCAGCATAACGGTGCGGCTGACACCCAATGCTTTAAGCTCGGCTATAGCGGCTTTTGAGGTTGGCTTCAGCTCGTCGGATATCACAATAAAGCCGATATATTCGCCGTCTTGCGCCACGTGCACCACCGTGCCCGAGCCGTCAAAATCGTCACACTCAAGACCGAGGCTTGACATCAGCTTGGCATTTCCGCAGGCAACGGTAACACCCTCGACCTTGGCGGTTATGCCGTGGCCTGCCGTCTCGGTTACATCGGTCACGGTCTCGGCGTTTATCTCACCGCCGAACGCTGACCGCAAAGCCAACGCAACGGGGTGATTGGAATAGCACTCGGCGTGGGCCGCAAGGCTTAACAGCTCGCTTTTTGGGAGTGATCTTGTGTGTATTTCGGTCACCGAAAAGGTACCCTTGGTCAGTGTTCCCGTTTTGTCAAACACCACTGTGTCGGCCGAGGCAAGGGTCTCAAGATAGTTTGAGCCCTTTATCAGAATGCCTTTTTTGGAGGCTCCGCCGATACCGCCGAAAAACGACAGCGGAACCGAAATGACCAGCGCACACGGGCAGGAAATAACCAAAAAGGTCAGCGCACGGATGATCCAATCGGGCAGGGCTGAAAGGTAGCTTCCGCCCACAAATAATGGCGGCAAAAATGCCAACACCACCGCCGCAAGCACCACGGCAGGGGTATAGACACGGGCAAATTTGGTGATAAAATTCTCCGACCTTGATTTGTTTGCGCTTGAGTTTTCAACCAACTCTAAAATTTTGGAAACGGTGGATTCTTGGAATGGCTTTTCGACCTTCACGGTCAGCACACCGTTGAGGTTTACACAACCGCTGATGATACTGTCACCTGCTTGCGCTCTGCGTGGAACAGCCTCACCCGTCAAAGCAACCGTGTCAAGCGTCGATTCGCCGCTCAACACCACGCCGTCAAGCGGCACACGGTCGCCCGGGCGGACGGTTATAACGTCACCCACATTGACCTCCTCGGGATCGACCTCGGTCAAAACGCCGTCACGCTCAATGAAGGCAACGTCGGGTCGGATATCCATCAAAGCGGCAATGGAACGGCGGCTTTTGCCCACGGCTATGGATTGGAAAAGCTCACCCGTTTGATAAAACAGCATTACAAAAACGGCCTCGGCATACTGCTTTTCGGTGTTGGGGAAGAATCCGATGCAAACGGCACCCACGGTGGCAACAGCCATCAGGAAATTCTCGTCAAACACCTGACCGTTTATAATGTTGCGCACGGCCTTCAGCAAAACATCGTAGCCGATGATGAAATAGGGGACAAGGTAGACCGCAAGGGTGATTATAAGGCTTTGCCCCATTATCAGAAATCGGTCAAGCAAAAAGGCTGCAACCAACAGCACGGCCGAAGCGATTATTCGGTATAATACCTTTCTTTGTTTTTTGCTCATTTGTCAATTACAACACAGTCGGGTTCAATTTTCTTGATAATTTCCTTTGCCTTTTTGAGAACGGTGTCAAACTCGCCGTCGGCGGCCTCAAGGGTTAGCTTTTGACTTAGAAAGTTGACCTGAACGTTGATGACGCCGTCCAGCTTGCGGATGCCGTCCTCCATTTTCTGAGCGCAATGTGCGCAGTCAAGCTCCTCCAGCTTAAATACCTTTTTCATAAAAATTCTCCTTTATGTGTTTTCAAGAATGTGTTTGATAAGTGCCTCGTCACCGTCGGGCTTTGCGGTATTCGACGGGGTGGGGCGATCCTCAAAAATATGCTCCATTCCGTTGTCTATAATGGTGCGCACGTGGTCGTCGGCAAGGGAGTAAAACACGGTCTTGCCGTCTCGGCGTGGCTTTATAAGGTTGGCCTGCTTTAAAAGCCGCAGCTGATGCGAAACGGCCGATTGGCTTGCGCCGATCAGGGTTGCTATGTCGCAAACGCACATTTCGCTTTCAAAAAGGATATACAATATTTTTATGCGGGTAGAGTCACCGAATATCTTGAAAAGCTCGGCAAGGTCAAAAAGCTCTTCGTCGTGGGGCATAAGTCCTCTGACCGACTTCACGGTGTCCTCGTGAGCGTGCATAAACTCGCACACGGGGAGTTCATTGTTCAAAAAATTGTTATCAGCCATACCATCTTCCTTTCAATATATGAACAATTATTCATATGTTCATTATAACACCGAAATTCCATTTGTCAAGAGGGAATATCGGTGTTTATTTAAGTTTATATTGCGCCCTTGCGGAATTTTGACGGTGACACACCTGTGCGTTTTTTGAAAAATTGGCTGAAGTAGTATTCGTTGCAAAAGCCGCACAGCTCGGAGATAAGCTTGATGCTCAGATCGGTGTCGGTCAAAAGCTGCTCGCTTTTGTTCAGCTTCAATTCACACAAATATTCGCAAGGGGTCATATTAAGACACTGCTTAAACCGTCGGGCAAACTGTGAAACCGAAAGTCCAACGTTAGCGGCGGCCTCCTCAACCGTAGCGCCCGCAAAGCAATGCTCCTTTAAAAAGTCGGCACCTGCCTGCACAACGCTGTCGGTTATCCTTGAGGTTGAAAAATATTTCTCAATACGGTATTGGTTGACAATATCAAAAAACAAAGGGGTTACAAACTCGCACTTTTGAGGGAATCTTTGGTTTGAAAATTTACCCAACAGCCTCATTGTGGATTCAATGCGCCTTTTATCCTCAAATTTTATGACCGAGCGGTCGAAGGGGTGTTCACCCTCAAAGCGGAAAATGTGCAAGGTTATGGGGGTCAGCACCTTGCGTTTATAATGTATCCCTTTTTCAAAATACAACGCCTCGTTTTGGTTGACGATGCCATCAACGCCTTCACACGAATATGCAAACGAGCCCTTTTCAAGCAGTATCATCGAATCAAACTCCGAGACAAAATCTTCAATCAGAAAATTATCACGCTCGGCGTAAAAGATATGAAGCAGTTCCATTTGGCATCTCCTTATGCAGAAAAAACATATTTTAATAGTAATATATCATATTCATATTGATAATGCAACGGTTTATAATAGGTTTGTAATGATAAAAAAACATAAGGAGTGCAAAACATGTCTATTATTTTTGACGAAAAAAGCAAGATCTTTCTACTGCAGGGCAAAAGCAGTACCTATGCACTGTGCATTGAATCCGACGGCACGCTCGGTTACCGTCATTGGGGCGGGCAGATAACCGAAATCTGCGATGTACCCACAAGGACGATGCTTCAGGGCAGGAACGGCAAAATTGACGACAATCAGGAGTACCGTGCATTCGGCGGACCTTCGCTTATTACTCCTGCTATAAAAGCGACATTGCCCGATGGCGTGAGAGCTGTGTTTTTGAAATATAAATCACATACCGTTGAGGGTGATACGCTGAAGATCGAAATGCAGGATGAGTTCTATCCTATTACCGTAACGCTTTTCTACCGTGTGTGTGAAGCGTTTAACGTTATCGAGCGCTGGACCGAGATCAAAAACGAGGGTGACGGCGACGTGGTGCTTGAGTCGGTTTATTCAGCCAACTGGCATCTGCCGTTTAAGGATGATTACCGCCTGACCTATTTGGCAGGTGGTTATAATCGGGAGTTTAACAAGTATCAAGAAAATTTGATGCCCGGCCGCAAGGTTTTAGAAAGCCGTGACGGACTTTCGGGCCCTAATTCGGCACCGTTTTATATGCTGGACGGCGGTGATGCTACCGAGGATCTTGGCGAGGTATATTTCGGCGCACTTGTGTGGAGCGGAAACTGGCAGTTTGTTTTCGAGCGTGCCTCCGACAACCGCACTCTTTTAACCGGCGGACTTAGTGAATTTGATTTTGAGGTCTGTCTTGAGCCGGGGCAAAGCTTTGAAACGCCAAAATTTATCGGCGGTTTTTGCGATAACGGCTTTGGCGGTGCAACCCGTCTTTTGCACCGTTACGAGCGTGCCGAGATCATCCATCCGAGTGAGGCTGACCGTATTTTGCCGGTCGTTTACAATACACATTCAAGCTTTGGCAATGCCGTTTGCGAAAAGTGGATGCTGGATGAGATAGACGTCGCACACAAAAGCGGTATCGAGCTGTTTGTTATAGACGGCGGTTGGAGCGGATACGACGAGGTCGATTCTCCGGTCAACAATGGCCAGGCCCACCGATTGGGCTTCGGTACATGGGAGGTCAATAAAAAGCGCTTCCCCAACGGTCTCAAGCCTATCTCCGACAAGCTGCACAGCCTTGGAATGAAGCTCGGTCTTTGGATAGAGCCCGAGGCGGTGTTCCATACCAACCAAATAGCCGTGGAGCACCCGGAATGGATGTTGGGCTATCAGAACCGTGAACCCGATATTTCCACGTTTTATTACTGTTACTCGTTGAATATGGCTAACGACGATGCCGCCGAGTATGTTACCAAGGTTATGATCGACCTTGTAAGAGAAAACGGCATTGATTATATCAAAAATGACTTCAACCGTTATTTATACCACGCAGGTTGGGCAAATGCCGACCGCAAGCACCAAAAAGAGGTTTGGTCGAAGTATGTCCGCAACATGTGGAAATGCTATATGGCACTAAAAAAAGAGTTCCCCGACCTTATTTTTGAAAACTCGGCGGCAGGCGGTAAACGAGGCGACCTCGGTATGCTGCAGTTCGCTGGCCGTATGCACCGAAGCGATAACCAGGACCCGTTGGATTCCATCAAAATACACGAGGGAATGAGTACCTTTATGCCGTCAAAGTTCGCCGGTGGTGCCTGCTTTATTTCGGACGGATATGCAAGGTTTGTCAACGACCGCAGTACCACAATGGAGTATCAGGCGCATGTTGCAATGCTGAGCGGTGTTTCGGTCAGCCTTAACCTTGCCGAGCTTGAGCCCGAGCGTCAAAAGGAACTGCAGTATCTGTTAGCCCTCAACCGTGAGATAAGACACACCGTACACCTCGGTGATATGTACCGACTGGTCTCTGCCTATGAAAAGGAGTACGGCGCATACGAGTTTTTGGAGGAGGACAAGTCACGTGCGGTCGTTTTCCTGCTTGGACAGAATATGCAGTTTTCAAACCTTTGTGAGCGTCTGCGCTTGAAAGACCTTGATCCCGACAAAAAATATAAGGTCACGGGTCACGGAACCTATAAGGTCAAAAAGAGAATAGGTATCGGCGGCTCGCAATGGGTTCCTCAGTCGAGAATAAAGGAATACGGTACCTTTACGGGTCGTGGACTTATGAACGTCGGATTGCACCGCCTTGAGCTTATGGGTCACGCAACGAGTCAGATACTTATAGTTGACGAAGTGAAGGAATAAAATATCAGCAGACGGTCACGGGTTAATCACCGACCGTCTGTTGTTATTTTATCTGCTGTTTTATTGCGTTAAAGTCTTGACAAATTGCAAAAATAAGTTATACTTATAAGATAATAATGTAAATTTTCTTTTGGAGGGTTATTATGCTTAACAAAGATAAAAATATGGACACCGTTGTGGCACTTGCCAAAGGCAGAGGCTTTGTCTATGCAGGCAGTGAGATCTACGGCGGTCTTTCCAACAGCTGGGACTACGGTCCTTTAGGTGTCGAGCTTAAAAACAACGTAAAAAAGGCTTGGTTCAAGAAGTTCGTTCAGGAGTCTCCTTATAACGTCGGTCTTGATTCTGCCATCATCATGAACCCCGAGACTTGGGTGACTTCGGGTCACGTCGGCGGCTTCTCCGATCCTTTGATGGACTGTAAGGACTGCCACGCACGTCACAGAGCAGACAAGCTTATCGAGGATGTCGGCGGCAAGGCAGAGGGTATGACCTTCGAGCAGATGTCGGAATACATCAAGGAAAACGGCATCGCCTGCCCCGAGTGCGGAAGTAAGAATTTCACCGATATCCGAAAATTCAACCTTATGTTCAAGACCTTCATCGGTGTTACCGAGGATGCCAAGAACGAGGTTTATCTCCGTCCCGAGACCGCACAGGGTATTTTCGTAAACTTTGCTAACATTCAGCGTACCACCCGTAAGAAGCTCCCGTTCGGTGTTTGCCAGATCGGTAAATCCTTCCGTAACGAGATCACTCCCGGTAACTTCATTTTCCGTACCCGTGAGTTTGAGCAGATGGAGTGCGAGTTCTTCTGCAAGCCCGATACCGACCTTGAGTGGTTCTACTATTGGAAGGACTACTGCAAGAATTGGTTGTTGAGCCTTGGCATCAAGGAAGAAAACATCCGTATGCGTGACCACGAAAAAGAGGAGCTTTCCTTCTACTCAAAGGCTACAACCGATATCGAGTTTATGTTCGCGTTCGGTTGGGGTGAGCTTTGGGGTATTGCCGACCGTACCAACTATGACCTTGGCCGTCATCAGGAGGCCAGCGGTAAGTCGCTCGAGTATTTCGATCCCGAGACCAACGAGAAGTACATTCCTTACGTTGTCGAGCCTTCTCTGGGCTGTGACCGTGTACTGCTTGCATTCCTTTGCGAGGCTTATGATGAAGAGGTTATCGATGCCGAGAAGAACGATGTTCGTGTAGTGCTTCGTCTGCATCCTGCTTTGGCACCGTTTAAGGCCGCAGTTCTTCCGCTTTCCAAAAAGCTTTCGGACAAGGCCGGCGAGGTCTACGGTAAGCTCGCCAAAGAGTTTATGGTCGATTTCGATGATGCAGGCTCTATCGGTAAGCGCTATCGCCGTCAGGACGAGATCGGCACTCCTTACTGCATCACCTACGACTTTGAGAGTGAGACCGACGGTTGCGTAACCATTCGTGAGCGTGATTCCATGGAGCAGATCCGTGTTCCCATTGATTCGCTCAATGAGTTTATCCGTTCCAAGCTCGATTTCTAAAAAGAGGTTCCTTCCGTTGACTTTTGTTGACGGAAGGATTTTTGTTACTTTAGTTGTTGAAAACTGTCGCAGTGTGTGATAAAATCAAAAAAAGAGTATTTTTTGGAAGGATGTAAAAGATGTCCGAACAGTTTAAAAGACGCAAAAGAAAAAACACGGTCAACCGAGCTTTGTTGGCGGTGCTATCGTTTGTAATAGTGCTTGCTGTTGCCGTAGGGTCGGTCTTTGTAATCGAAAACTTTGTTTTAGATGACAAAAACCACACTTCGTCGGGCACCGACACCGTGTCAAGCATTGCTTCGACACCGTCCGAGCCTGAAGGTCCCAAGCCCATAACCAAGGTCTCGACCGCAACCGTTGTTGCAACGGGTGACCTTTTGATGCACGAGCCTATTTTCAACAACGCAAAGCAGAGTGACGGCACCTATAATTTCGATAATATTTTCACCTATTTGTCAGAGTATGCAGGCAAAGCCGACTACGCCGTGGCCAATCTTGAGACCACGTTAAGAGGCATCGAGGACGGTTATTCCTACAAGGGCTACCCGCAGTTCAACTGTCCCGACAGCATTGTCGATGCAACAAAGTCGGCAGGCTTTGATATGCTGCTTACGGCTAACAACCATTCCTATGACACCCGCTATAAGGGTATGATCCGCACCCTGGAGGTCATTGACCAAAAGGGGCTTGACCGCCTTGGAATTATAAAAGAGGAAACCGAAAAGAGGTACACCGTAAAGGAGATCAACGGTATCAAGATCGGTATGATCTGCTATACTTATGAGACCGATACCGACCCCGATGATGTCGCTTTGAACGGTATTGCGTTAAACGATGATGCCGCAAAGAGGGTCAATGCCTTCAGTTATGGCGAGCTTGACACCTTCTATGAAACCATCGACGGTCAGTTCAAGGCCATGAAGGCCGACGGTGCCGAGGCTTTGGTGCTGTTTATCCATTGGGGTGATGAGTATCAGACCAAGCAGAACAAAAAGCAGAGTGCAATTGCTCAAAAGCTGTGTGATCTTGGTGTTGACGTTATTGTCGGAGGACATCCGCACGTTGTTCAGCCTATCGACCTTTTAACCTCCGAAACCGACCCAAGCCATAAGACCGTCTGTCTTTATTCAATGGGCAATGCGGTCTCCAATCAGCGTAGAGAACGTATGAACCTTAAAACGGGGCACACCGAAGACGGAGTGCTGTTTGAGTTTACCTTCGCAAAGTACAGCGACGGCACCGTTGTGCTTGAGGATGCCGATATTCTGCCTACGTGGGTCAATATGTTCACCTCAAAAGCTACGGGCAAGAAGGTCTACCAGATAATCCCGCTTGACACCGAAAAGGAAGACTGGAAAGAGGCCTTTGACCTGACCGACACAAGCAAAAAGAAGGCGGAGGAATCACTTGAACGCACCCAAAAGATAGTAGGAGACGGACTCAAAGAGGTGCAGGATTACTTATCAAGCGACGAAAACGCATACCCCAAGCCCGAAGCGTCAGAGCCGACCGATTCAAGCGATGTTTCATCCGAAACGGCAAGTGAATAAATTTGTAGGGGAGCACCTCAGTGTGCTCCCGATTTTTTACCAATTTTTTCATAAAATAAAAAACACCTTAAAGGTAACAATAGCATCAAAACAACCTTTAAGGAGAGTTAAATATGAGAAGTTTTAAAAGTATTATTTGTGCGGCACTTGCGGTTTTAATGTGCCTTTCGTTTGTCGGATGTATGAAAAAAGAGGACGGCAAGGATATGATATCCAACGGCTCAGATACGGCCAACAAGCCGGTTAAGTATAAAGACGGCGAGTATGAGGCCGCCGATTCCAAATTCGATGACCAGGGCTACCGTGATAAAGTTAAGGTGGTCATTAAGGACGGCAAGCTGTACTCGGTAGATTGTGATGCCGAATCCAAGGATGGCGGCACCAAAAAGGATCACTCCGAAAGCGGCAAGTACAATATGAAGGCGGGCGGTGCACAGTACGATTGGCATGAGGAGATCGCTAAATTTGAAAACCACGTTGTCAATAAGGGAATCGAGTCTATCCAACTGAAGAACGACGGCAAAACCGACACCATCACGGGCTGTACCATTGCCGTCAAGCACTATATCGACCTTATCAAAGAGGCTATGGATAAAGCAAAAGAGTGACCGTTGGTCACTCTTTTAATTTTAGAATATTATCTTTTCCCAATTTTTCAAACACAAGTCCGTCGGTCACGGTGAGCGCTCCGTCCTTATCAACGAAGATAAGCTCAGCACCGTATTTTGAGGCCAATGCACTGCCTTTCTCAATTCCCAAAATAAGGCAGGCGGTCGAAAGTCCGTCGGCAACGGCCGAGGAATCGGTCACCACCGTAACTGCATTCAGTCCGTTGTCGGTGGGGTAGCCGGTTTTGGGGTCGATAATATGGTGATACAGCTTGCCGTTTTGTTCAAAATACCGCTGATAGGTGCCCGAGGTTACGGCGGTTTTGTTGCTCAGCATCACAGTGGCACAAAGCTCGTCCTGCTTGCCGAACGGCTTTTGCACTCCGACCGAAAAGTCCCCACCGTTCTTTTGACCAACAAGCACGGTGTTGCCGCCAAGGTTTACAATGGCGCTTTTAATGCCGTTTTCTTTAAGATAGGCCGTCACCTTATCGGCGATAAAGCCCTTGGCAATGCCGCCAAGGTCAAGCATGGCGCCGTTTTTGGCCGTCACAACGTTGCCGTCAAGCTGAATGTTCTGATATCCCACCAATGTCAGAGCCGTCTTGATCTCTGCAGCATCGGGTGCGGCGGTGGCGTTGTTTACGTCCCATAGCTCAACCAACGGCAGAACGGTCGGGTCAAACG
The DNA here is from genome assembly GCA_045546555.1 of Acutalibacteraceae bacterium. Taxonomy (GTDB): domain Bacteria; phylum Bacillota; class Clostridia; order Oscillospirales; family Acutalibacteraceae; genus UMGS172. Next base: position 17,675 of record JAZQCY010000001.1, read on the forward strand.
CACCGTCCGACTTTTGGGCAATATCCAATGCAATTCTCAAAAGCTCAGCCGTGTCATCGGCCACGGTCACGGGTTGACCGTTTGCGTGGTTGATCTTATAAATATCACTGCCTTGGACCGTTTTACTCAAAAGATTGTCGTATTTTTTGCAAAGCTGCATTGCACCCGTCAGCACGTCGTCGTCACCGTCGTAGATCGTGACGGTCACCACCGTGTCCATCATGATCTGCGTTGATGAAAGAGGATACACGTTACGGTCACACGAGCAGAGCATACCTACCACCAAAACGGCAGACACTATTAAACAAATAAGTTTTTTCATAAGTACCTCTCATAATTTGGTACATAATTGTTGCCAAAAAATTTGAATATAAAACAATTTACAAAAATATTATACACGCATTGCGTGTGTTTGCCAAGAGAAACTTGCTAAACACTTGATATGTGTGGTATAATAAATTAAATACTGCAAAAAAGGAGTGAACTGCCGTGGTCAAAAAGGGTGATATATTTTTGTCGGTTGGTTGTATACTTGCAGCAGTTTTACTGCTTGTGTTTGCGTTTGTTTTCAAGGCTGACGGTAAAACGGCGGTCATCACGGTCGACGGTGAGACTTTTGGGCAGTATAAGCTATCCGACGAGCAGGAAATCGTGATAAAGACCGAGCACGGTGAAAATTTTGCACAGATTAAGGGCGGTAAGATCACCGTCACGGCGGCCGACTGTCCCGATCACTACTGTGTTGACCACGTGGCTATCGACTCGGTGGGTGAGACCATAGTCTGTCTGCCGCACCGTATGGTCATTGAGATAAAGGAGTGACGGTATGGCCAAAAAAACAGCTTACTACGGTTGCCTTTTGGGACTTGCCGTCATCTGCGGATTTGTTGAGTTTCTTATCCCGTTTGACTTCGGCATCCCCGGCATAAAATTGGGCCTTGCCAACATAGTTGCCGTTTATCTGCTTTATAAAAACGGATTTTGGCAGGCATTGGCGGTGAACACATCCCGAATACTGCTTTGCGGAATACTCTTCGGCAATGCCATGAGTATTTTCTACTCGCTTTGCGGCGGTGTGCTTGCATTGACCGTTATGCTTTTGGTGAAAAAGGCACCCGTGTTTTCGGCGGTGGGTGTCAGCGTTGCAGGTGCGGTTGCTCATAATATCGGGCAATTACTTGCGGCTACCACGGTCATCGGCTTCACGGCTTTGACCTATTATCTGCCGTTTTTGGTAATAGCGGCGGTGGTCACAGGTTTCCTTATCGGCATTGCGGCATCGTATCTTATTAAAAGAGTTAAATTAAATTAAACAAAATTTTCGGAATTCCCCTACACAAAAGCTTTGTGTAGGGGAATTTTTATGCAAAAAGTGCCTTTTTATGACGTTTCATAATGCAACAAAGATTGACATAATTTTTAACACACATTATTTATATACGTTTAGTAATCCACTTTATTAACAGGGTTATCCCCAATCAAAATGCGAATTAAAGCCGAAAATTTAGTCGAAAACCGCCGTTTGTGTTGATATTCTTGTGGAAAAGTCTAATAACTCAAACGGTTATTTTGTTTACATAATATCGAACAGTCGGTTATTATGGAAACAAAAATACAATTTGTATTGTGTGAGACCCTTGACAAGCTGTTGCACCAACGTTGCCTATATTTTGCGCGTATGTGGGAAGCTATATCCTGCTATAAAAAGGAGTAATTTATGCGTAATATTTTAATTTCGATCGACCGCTTCGGCAAGGTGACGACCGACATAAAGCAGTTGGGCTACAGCGGTGAACACAATGCCGTTTCGTTGACCTTTTCGTTTGACGATGCCGCCGCCGAGATCTATGGCGGAGCAGATTATTTCAGGGTCATAATCGACGGACACTATAGTGCCGACCTTTATCCTGATAACGGTCAGCTCAGCTACTCGGTTCCCAACGAATGCATGTGTCCTCCGAGGGTGCAATGTCAGCTTGTCGGATATATGGTTGAGAACGGTGAGCCCAAGGTTATCGTCAAAAGTCAGGTGTTCAGCTTTGACGTTGATCGCTCCGAGGTGCCGTTCAAGACTATAGACACCGACCCCAATATTTTGGAGCAGGCCTTGGAGGCCAGCCGTAGCTCGGCTGAAATCGCACAACAGTGCGCCGAAACGGCAACGTCGGCCGCCGCAACGGCTCAAACAATGGCCAACACATCCCAAATTTACAGTGTTCAATCCAAGCAGGCCGCCGAGATTGCGTTTAAAAGCGCAGAGGAGCTGTCCAAAAAGAATTTCGAGCTTGAGAATCTTGGTAATGCTCTCAAAGGCGCTGTATCGGGTGATATTGTGGCTATTAAGGATATTTCACCCTTGCCGCATACCGTTTTGGTCAAGGCATCGGGTGGCGGTGTCGGTGATGAGTTGTTAACCAAGACGGTTGAGGTGACCGAGCCCATGCAGGAGGTTTTGCTTGATACACCTGCCGAGTCGGTTCGTGTGGTGGTAAGCGGCGGTGCTTACTGTGTCGGCGGACTTGTCCCGATGGTTGACGGTGACGATCTTACCGTATCAAATATGAAAGACGAGCTTGCACTGTGGCCGACATGGTCTTACGGCGAGGCACCCGGTAATTATGACCTTGTATACACCGTTTCGGGTAACGTGCTGTCGTGGTCAGGTATAAAGTATTATGAGTTTGACGGTGTTATCGAGCAGAGTGAAGATATTTCAGGCTCCGTTGAGTTAAGCACCTCGGGACAAAGGATAATCGGTTTTTGTCAGGTGTATGAGGTTTATGAGGACAATCCCAATGCCGAGCATCCCGAGTATGACGAGCTTAATATGACGGTTGCAATTTACGAAAGCACACCGTCGGCCGAGGTCAAGGTGTACGGTAAGAATTTGTTGCCCGATAAGAAAAAATTTTTAACGGGTGGAAATATCTATTTTGGCGTAACGGAATACAACACGCAAAGCGTGCCATTGAGAAAAGGCACCTACACGTTTTCCTTTGCTTCGGATATCGTTGCTACGGGAGTATACGTTGTCACCGGTGACGGTAAGGATAAGATAGCAGAGGATTTCACCAAGAAAAATCGCATCACCTTTACCTTGTCCGAGGATATGAGCGTGAGAATAAGAGCATATAGCGGAAGCTTTAAGTCGGCCGACGATATTATTACAGCTCAAGTCGAGCTTGGCTCATCGGTCACTGAACATGAACCTTATATCGAGCCTACCACCCAAACCGTGATGGCTGACGGAACGGCTTTTGATTCGGTTTATCCGTCAATGACCTTTATTCCCGAAAAGGACGGTGTTGAGCTTTCGGTCGAGTATAACCGAGATATAAACAAGGCTATTGCCGAGCTTTATGCGGCGCTTGTTTCGGTTGGAGGTAACTGATGGTAAAGCAATACGAAAAAGGCAAGGCGGTTAAACTGTCGGCCAATTTTAAGTCGACCGAGTTTGACTGCAAATGCGGCCGCAAGGATTGCAAGGTGACGCTTATCGACCTTGACGGTGTGGCTTGTGCGCAGAGGGTAAGGGACTTTTTCGGTAAAGAGATAGTGCCGACATCAGGCTACCGTTGCGCCGTGCATAACAAAAACGTCGGAGGTGTTTCGTCAAGCCTGCATTTAAAGGGCTTGGCATTTGACCTGAAATGTCCCAAGGGTGTCAGCTTGAATGATTTTGCCTTTGCTTGCGAGCAGGCAGGCTTCAAGGGCGTTCTTCGCTATGACGGCAAGGGCTTTGTGCATTGCGATATGCGTGAAAACGTTTACCGAGGCATCACCACCAACGGCGGTAAGTCTTTTACCGAGGTCGAGACCTTTAACCCAAATCCTCCGCCCAAAGAGGTCACCGTGAAGCTTCCGATCCTCAAGAACGGCAGTAAGGGCGACACGGTCAGAACAGTGCAGGTGCTGTTGAATGCCAAGGGCTTTAAGGGCAAAAACGGCAAAGCCCTCACGGTCGACGGCATCTTTGGTGCTAATTGCGATTATGCCGTAAAGGCATTGCAAAAGGCAGGTAAAATCACGGCAGACGGCGTTGTCGGTGAGGACACCTGGAATTTGGCTTTGGGGGTGCGGAATGAGTGAAACGGTATTGGTGGCGATTCTGTCCTTGGCAGGAACGCTCATAGGCTCATTGTTCGGCATTCTTGCGGCTAACCGACTTTCAAACTACCGCATAGAGCAGTTGGAAAAGAAGGTCGAAAAGCACAACTCGGTTATTGAGCGTGTTTACAAGCTCGAAAAGCACGAAGCCGTTGTGGATGAGGAGATCAAGGTCGCCAACCACCGTATCGACGACCTTGAGGAATATCACAAATAAAAAATGAAGGATGTGAAAGCATGAAAAATTGGTTTAAAAAGCACTCAAAGTGGTTCAAGGCGGCAGGCATCCGTGCCGCCAAAACGGTCGCACAGACCGCCGTTGCCATGATACCCGTGGGTGTCGGCATAGACGAGGTCGGTTGGCTGACCGTTCTCGGCACATCGGCGCTTTCAGGTGTCGTGTCCTTGCTGACATCCGTCGCAGGCCTGCCCGAGGTCAAATATTAACAAAAAGCCGCCTTGGTTGGCGTGGGTGCCAACCAAGGCGGTGTTTTTAGTCTCTAAGCTTTGGCACGATACCCTCGTGGAAATGCTTTGGTATCTCGGCAATATCCTCCGACGGCAGACCTTGCGAAATAGCAGGGAACATATATTGATTGTCGGCGGTCGGCTGAATCTCATAGGTCCCGTAGGTGTTTATCATTTCGGCGGCGGTGTCGGGTGTGGAATCCCAAGGTACAGCGCTTGGGTTCGAGGGAATATTAAGCCCTTCATCCTTTTTGGCTGATTTTTTACTGTTTAAACGGCTGTTATCGGCATTGTTGTTTGCGTTGCAGTTGTCAAGTTTTTTCATCAAAAATTCCTCCCAAGAACAGTTTTCCCTGACTTCGGCTCAATATTTACGAAAATTTTGCGAAACATTTTCGTAAAATTATTGCAAACAAACTTTTGGTGTGGTAAAATTTCAAAAACACCCTTTGCGTCACTGCCGACGGGGAGGAAAGCCTCTCACTTTGGGAGAGGTGGCACACGAAGTGTGACGGAGAGGGTTTAGAACGGAGTGATAACCATGACTTTAAGAGATATTGCCAAGCTTTGCAACGTTTCGGTGTCCACGGTGTCCAAGGCATTTTGCGATGCCGCTGATATAAGTGATGAAACCAAGCAGTTGATTTTTGATATTGCCAAGCAAAACGGCTGCTATGAAAAATACTACAAAGGCAGATACCACAAGTTTGTTGTGGCGGTCATCTGTCCCGAGATCGACAGTCAGTATTACGCCCGCTTCACCGAGCATTTGCAGGAGGCTATTGAGTGTGAGGGTGGCCTTATGGTCGTGGCAATCGACCGCTTTGACGAAAGCAGGCAAAAGGAGCTGATCGAGTATTTTTCGGCCGGTAACCGTGCCGACGGACTCATTGTTTTTCAGCTTAAAGAGTTGAAAAAGGGCTATGATATTCCTATAATTTCAATCGGTAAAGCCAACGGACCCGTGGATTCGGTTGTCACTGATATGGACAGTGCAGTTGAGTATACGGTTAAATACCTGAAATCTCTCGGTCACCGTAAGATCGGCTTTATCGGCGAACCGCTTACCCATAGTAAGCAGAAAATAGTTATGAAGCATTTGTCTGAAAATGGCCTGATTGCTGACAAAAGTGATATTGTTGTGGTGAAGTCGAGGTTTGAGGATGCAGGCTTTTTGGGCGCAAAACGGTTGCTCGAGCAGGGAAGTGCGTGTACTGCGGTTATCTGTGCTTATGACCCTATTGCCATTGGTGCCATAAGGTTTTTTGAACAGCACGGCTATAAAATACCCGAGGATATTTCGGTGGTCGGAATGGATAACATCGACGCATCAAAGTACCTCACACAGTCGCTGACGACGGTTGACAGCCACCTTGAGGAGGTTTGCACGGTGGTTGCCGACCTTATGGCCAAAAAGGTCAAAAACCGTTGGGTCACCGCCAAGCAGGAGATACGTATCTCAGCCGACCTCGTCATCCGTGAAAGCACGGGCAAGGCAAAGGAAAAATAGAAAAAAGCTTCGTACCACGGTACGAAGCTTTTTTTGCTACAGGCGGGTTTTGTTGTCGGTTCTTTCAAGAAGATAATCAATAGAAACATCAAAATAATCGGCAAAACGTATCAGTGTGGCATAATCGGCCTCTCTTTCGCCCGTTTCATAACGACTGATACTGTTTTGATTCATATTCAGCTCCAAAGCGAGCTGTAGCTGTGACATTTTCTTTTGTAATCGAAGTTCTTTAAGACGCATTTTCTATACCTTCAAAATATACTCTTGACATTATTATACCAATTTGGTATAATCAAAATATCCCAATTTGGGATATAATATGGTAAAGGGGTAAAAATTATGTCTGCATACTTAATGACACTGATCACAGGAAACGAAAGCTTTGGAGGATATCTGTCCGTTGATGGGGAAAAGGCATTTTCAATTGAACATGATATGACCTATGAGCTGGCACCGGGCGCACACACTCTTATTATTTATTCTACTTCTAATTTTCAGCGCTCCGCCGGTAAGGTTCAGGCTTATTCCTACATTAACACAAGATCGTCGGGTGCAATTGTCGACTCGATAGAACGCAATGCCGCAATCAAGAATCTCGGTGATTCTTGGGAGATCGATGTTATGGTTGAGGAGGGCGATCTGCTCGAATTAAATATAACATCAAGAGGCTCGGAAATAGTTGCAACTCCGCAATATCGTATAACCGAGCTTGATGAGGAGGCTATAAAGCACTTTGAAGAGACCTTTGAAAAGTGGAGAAACACACCCATAAGAAGTCCCAAGCAGATAGTATGGGGTGCAATTCTTGCATTCCTCGGTGTGTTCGGAACCATCAATTTCATCAATTCTCCCGATCTTGCAGATAATGCAATAGCGGTTATACTTGTAATGGCTGCACTTGTCGGCGTTGGCGTGTTGCTGATAATCCTTGGCGCCAAGAAAAAGATTCGCCGTAAATAAGCAGATGCTTATTTAAGAAAGGGGAAATAGAGGTTGAAAAATTTTGGTAGATCGATTGCTATTGTACTGTTGATTGCAATAATGCTGTTGCCAACCGCATGCCATAGAGAAAGAACACAAGCGAGTATATTTATGTCTGCGGTGGAAAATGTTGAAGCGAATGACAGCAGTAGCCATGAAACCGAAAGCACTGATGATGCAGATAACAGCGATGTTGAAGCGTCTGTCCCCGAGGCACCGTCATATTCCGCACCACAAGCCACGACTTCACGACCGTCCACACCGCAATCGCCTACAGAGCAGCCCGATAGCTCTGTAGTTCAGCCTCCGACATCAACCGAATGCACAAATCACTCGTTCGGAAGCTACACGGTTACTAAGCCTGCGACTTGCACAGCCGTGGGTGAGCAGGTAAGGGAATGCACAAAGTGCGGAGCAACAGAAACCAAAACCGTTGCGATCTTAAACCATAAGCTCGGTGAATGGACTATCGCAAAGCCTGCAACGTGCGGTGCAGACGGACAAAAAGAAAGAAGCTGCTCGAATTGCACATACAAAGAAACCGATACCGTTTCGGCAACGGGTAACCATTCCTATGGAAGCTGGTCAACGGTAAGTAATGCCACCTGTTCATCTCAAGGAGAGAAGAAGAGGGTGTGCTCGGTCTGCGGGGATACAGAACACGACTACATAAGCGCAACGGGACAACACACCTATTCGGGAGGAAAATGCTCGGCCTGCGGTTATTATCGTCAGGGCTCCTCATGCCTGCAGTATGTGTTGAGTAACGACGGCACCTATTATATAGCATCCGGCTCTACAAGCATATTGGTAAACGAATTGGTTGTGCCGGGATGGTATAATGGCAAACCGGTAAAGGAAATCAGCGGAAACCTCACCTGCAGTCCGAGAACCTTGATCGTTTGCGAAGGTGTTGAAAGGATCAACGGCGGTGCATTTACGGGTGCACGTCTAACCTCGGTCACTCTGCCCGATAGCTTGAATTATATCGGAAGAATGGCCTTCGGCGGATGCAGCTCGTTGGCAGATGTATATGTATCGACGTCCGGCTGGAAAAGCTATAATCCGTTTTTAAGTAAGCCGAGCAAGACAAGCGTTGATTTTTCTGTTTCCTATCAGGTCGCCGCACTTTTAAGGGGAAGCGGAGACCAAGACGCATACGTTAGAGAATAACAAAAAAGCTTCGTACCACGGTACGAAGCTTTTTATTTTTGTGAGTTACTGCACATCTTCCTGCATCTGGCTGAATTCCTTCAGCACAAGTCCGGGGTTTTTGTCCAGCGCCCAGTTTATCTCGTAATCGGCGGTGAACAAAAGCAGGTTTCTACCCTTAACGTCCTGCACCCATTTGGTGTTCTGCATAAGGTTCAGGGATTTTATATCAATATCGGTGTTTTCAATAAAACGCACAAGGCTGTGTGCGGTGTCCTGACGGCTGTATTTTACGCCGTATTCCGACTCCATTCTGAACTGCAGAACGTCAAACTGAAGCATACCGACAACGCCGACGTAAACACGCTCCATACCGGAGTTGGGCAAAAAGAACATCTGAATAGCACCCTCTTGCGCTATCTGTGTGATGCCCTTGGCAAACTGCTTGCGCTTGAGTGAATCAATCTGCTCAACAATGGCAAAATGCTCGGGCGCAAAGGTGGGAATGCCTGCGTATTCTATCTTCATACCCTTTTCGCAAATTGTGTCACCGATGCTGAACACACCCGGGTCAAAAACGCCGATAATATCGCCTGCATAGGCTTCGTCAATAACCTCACGCTCTTCAGCCATCATTTGCTGAGGACGTGACAGCTTAATGGGTTTGTTCTGCTGAACGTGGAAATACTCGCTTGAACGCAGGAATTTACCCGAGCAGATACGCATAAATGCGATACGGTCACGGTGAGCCTTGTTCATATTGGCCTGAATCTTGAAAACAAAGGCCGAAAAACGCTCGTCTGCAGGGTCAACAAAGGTGTCGCCCGAACGGTAGGCAAGCGGAGTGGTGGTCATTTTAAGGAAGTTTTCGAGGAACGGCTCGATACCGAAGTTGTTGAGCGCCGAACCGAAGAAAACGGGGGTCAGCTCGCCGCAACGAACCTTTTCGAGGTCAAAGTCAAAGCTTGCACCGTCAAGCAGCTCAATCTGATCAACAAGGTCGGCACGCTGATACTGTCCGATAAGCTCATCCAGCTTTTCGGTGTCTGTAATGTCGCACTTAATGGCCTCAAGACGGTTGGAACCGCTGTGGAACTCGGAAAAAGTGAGTATCTGCTGATTCTCACGGTCATAAACGCCCTTGAAATCCTGTCCGCAACCGATGGGCCAGTTCATGGCATAGGTGCCGATGCCAAACTCCTTTTCCAGCTCATCCAACAGCTCAAACGGGTCACGAGCCTCACGGTCAAGCTTGTTGATGAAGGTGAAAATGGGAATGTGACGCATTGCACAGACCTTGAAAAGCTTTCTTGTCTGCGGCTCGATACCCTTGGCGGCGTCGATAACCATAACAACGCTGTCGGCGGCAGTAAGAGTACGGTAGGTGTCCTCCGAGAAGTCCTGATGTCCCGGGGTGTCAAGAATATTGATGCAATAGCCCTCATACTCAAACTGCAAGACCGACGAGGTTATCGAAATACCTCTCTTTTTCTCGATCTCCATCCAGTCGGAAACGGCGTGCTTGTCGTTCTGCTTGCCCTTGACCGAGCCTGCCGACTGAATAGCTCTTCCGTAAAGCAAAAGCTTTTCGGTAAGAGTGGTTTTACCTGCGTCAGGGTGGGAGATTATCGCAAAGGTGCGTCTACGCAAAATTTCTGATTTAATATCAGCCATTGTTATACCTCTTCTCAAAATAGAGTATAAAATCATTGTAACCAATATATGTTACCATAAAATAATAATTTTTACAAGAGGAAAGTTGAATTGCAGGTGCGATTCAAAATGTTCACGGATAATACCGTCTTTCGTTGACAACAGAGGCGGTTTGTGTTATTCTAAGGAATGGAAAAATGCTTGATTTTTGAAAATCTTATTGAAAGGACGGTGAATGCCTTGACCGAACGCCGAGCGCTATCCCAAATGCCCGAAAAGCTTAATAAATTGCTGGCCGAAAAAGAACTGATAAGCGGCAATACCCTCATTTTTGCCGAGGCCGATATGACGCTCGATTGCGAGTTCAGGCATCACGTTCTTATTTTGACCGACGGCGGCCTTACGGTGGGAACCGCCCCCGAAATCACACCTGAGCTTATCAAAAACGTTCCGTCACCCAAGCGTGAACGCAAATGGGAAGCCTATACCTTTGAAAGCTACACGATAGACCGTATCAAAAAATGCGCCACCGATTCACTTGTGGTCGGCGGTGTGCTGAGAATTGAAATCGACGGGGTTGAACGCCAGATCTGCGCCTACACCAATGCCTATAAGGGCGGTATCAACCGTGTTTGCGATGTCATAAAGCTTCTTATCGACGGCAAGGACATCCCCGATGACAAGCTCTTTTATGAGGAACGCATTGAAAAATGCCCCAAGTGCGGCCACAGATATCCCAACCGTGACCGCAAGGTCTGCCCAAAATGTATGGACAAGCGTAAAATATTCTTCCGCTTGGGCTCGTTCTTTAGGCCGTACATTCCGCAGATAATCATAATGTGTCTTATGAGCGTGCTGACCGCCGCAATGTCAACGGTTTGGCCTTATCTCAACGGCAGTGTTCTGTATGACGGTGTTTTGGGACGGGACCGAAGCATTCTGTTCCTTGATAAAATCCCCATCACCGATTTCTTCATACTTTTGGGTCTGCTTGCGCTCACAATGGCAGGCTGTAAGCTGCTGCAGCAGTTGTTTGGTATAATCCAGGGCCGCACCGTTGCAAAGGTCGTTCCCAACGTGGTCAGCACCATAAAGAAAAAGGTGTTCAGCTCGATTCAAAGGCTGTCGGTATCATTTTTCACCAACAAGCGCACAGGCGGACTTATGACCCGTATTACAGCCGATGCCAATCAGGTGTCCGACCTGTTTATTGACGGAATACCGCACGTTTTGCCCAACCTGTTTACGCTCGGCTTTGCATTTATTGTAATGTTCAGCACCAATTGGGTGTTGGCGCTTACAGCAGTTGTGTCGTTGCCCATAGCCGCCTTTATCAGCTTTAAGCTGCAGCCCAGAATGTGGCACTACAACAGTAAAATGCATCAGACCTCGAGAGATTACCGTGCAAGGTTTAACGATAACCTTGTCGGCGCACGTGTTGTCAAGGCCTTTGGTATGGAATCGCACGAGGAGGAAAGCCTCCGATATGAAAACGACCGTACCTACGATGCGCAGTACAGCGCAATGAAGTTTGATATAAAGTTCAGCGCACTTTATGAGATATCAAAATCCTTGACCGCTCTGCTTGTGTGGGGTGTAGGTGTTTGCTTTGTTTTGGCCGTGTTCAAGCCGCAGATGACCTACGGTCAGCTTGTGACCTTCACGGGCTACGTGTCGCTTTTGGGTGACCCTGCAAACTTTTTCTCGCACATATTCCGTTGGTGGTCGGGCTCGATGAACTCGGCACAGCGCATTTTCGAGATAATCGATGCCAAGCCCGATGTTGTTGAAACCACGGCACCCGTTGAAGCACATGAGCTTAAGGGTGAGTTGAGGCTTGAAAATGTCACCTTCGGCTATGAGGAAAACCGAGAGGTTATAAAGGACGTTTCCTTGGATGTGCCTGCAGGCAAAATGCTTGGCATTGTCGGAAAATCGGGTGCGGGAAAATCCACCCTTGCCAACCTCATCACAAGGCTTTACGACCCCAACTCGGGTCATATCTATATTGACGGTATTGACGTCCGTGATATGTCGTTTGCCGACATCAGACGGTCGGTTGCGCTTGTGAGCCAGGAGACCTATATTTTCCGTGGCACGATTTTTGAAAACATTGCCTACGCCAACCCCAATGCCGATAAAAAGGCGGTTTTAAATGCTGCAGGTGCCGCCTTTGCGCACGACTTTATCTGTAAGCTGCCCGACGGCTATGACACCTTTGTCGGCACGGGCGGAAGAAGCCTTTCGGGTGGTGAAAGGCAGAGGATATCCATTGCCCGAGCCATTCTTGCCGACCCTAAAATACTTATTTTGGACGAGGCAACCGCCGCCGTTGACACCGAAACCGAGCGTAATATACAATCGGCCCTCGAAAAGCTTTCGGTCGGGCGAACCACCTTGTCCATTGCGCACAGAATTTCCACCCTAAGGGATGCCGATATGCTGGTTGTGGTGGAGGACGGAAAAATAGTCGAGCAGGGTACGCACGACGAGCTTATACGTAAAAAAGGAACCTATTTCAAGCTGGTTCAGATTCAAAGCGAGGCTTTGAAATTCCGCGGAATAGGCGATTGAAGGGAGTGACCGTTTTGAGCGAGGATATTTTAAAGGAAGAACAACAAAAAACCGAACAGCTGTTGGCTATGAATATGCTGACACCCGAAAATTCCGTTTTTCGTGAAACGGAAGGCGGTTTTGTGGCCTTGACGGTCAACGGTGAGGATAAAGGACACGTCAATATAATCCGCACCTTCCCGTTAAGCGATGCCGACGAGTACCTTTCGGTACGCTTGCCCGACGGCAAGCAGGAGGAAATCGGTCTTATCGAAAGGTTGACCGACTTTGATGAGATGACCGTCGAAATGCTTTCAAAGCAGTTAAAGCTCCGCTACTTCATGCCCCGTATCATAAAAATAATCGAGGTCAAGGAGCAGTACGGCTACACCTATTGGACGGTTGAGACCGACAAGGGCAAGGCCAAATTCGCCAGCTCGTCGGGCTCGGCAGGTGCCGTTATCCGACACGGCGAGGGTGCCATTGTCAAGGACTCCAACGAAAACCGCTACCTTATTGAGGATATTTCAAGGCTGACCCCAAAGGAGCTTAAAAAATTAGATCTTTACTTGTAAAGGAACATTATGAATCTTAACGTACCGTTGCCTAAAGCTTTAAGCGATCGCTTAAAGGCGGTGACCGATGAGACTCCCAAGTACTGTGTCCATCCCGATGTTGATCTTGACGGATGCTTTACCGAGGACTTTTACATTGGTGCCACCGAGTCGCTTTTGTTCACGTTCTGTGGCGAAAAAGAAAACTTAATACGTATCGCCGACTGTGAAAAGGTGCAGGTGCGCAATCAGGTCGACAGCGGACTTTTCACCGTTACCAAAAACGGTGAGGAGTACATTGTTGCACGCTTTACACGCAAACACTCTACCCAGATGGCCTGTCTTGTGCGTGGTGTCAAGCTGTTTATTGAGGGCAAGACCGACCGTGTTATCGAGAATCACGACCGTGAAAAGACCTGCTCTAAATGCGGCAGGATACTCAACGGCGCAGGCCATTGCCCCAAATGCAATAAGAGCAGTCGCAGTATAAGCAGGATACTTGATATCTGCCGTCCGCATTGGCCAATGCTGGGGCTTGTCTTTTCAATTATGCTGTTGCTCACCGCAACAAGCCTTATCCAACCGGTTTTGATCCGTTGGTTTGTTGACGGTTATCTCAAACCGGGCATAGGAACCGTAAAGGACATTGCGCTGTTCATTTCTCTCTATTTATCCATAACGCTGATCACCATGTTTGGTCATCTGTTCAGGTCGTTTTTGGGTAGCCGACTTGGAATGAGGATAAGCTATCAGCTCCGTTCAAAGCTTGGTACGCATATCCAAAGTCTTTCAATGTCATTTTTGAACAAGCGTAACACGGGCGAGCTGCTTGAGCGTGTTTTCGGTGACACGATGAATGTCAGAAACTTCTTCACCAACAGCTTTTGCAATATGTTTACACAGCTTGTGACGCTGATAGCCCTTGCTATCTTGATGCTGATACTCAATTGGAAGCTGGCCTTGGCGGCCTTTGCGTTTGCACCGCTGATACTCATTTTTGCAAGAACCTTCTGGCCGTATATCCGAAAGATATTTCACCGTCAGCGCCGCAAGGGTGACCGCACGCAAAACAAGCTGCAGGACGTTCTGTCGGGCATAAGGATAGTCAAATCCTACGGTCGTGAGGAGTCGGAGATCAAGCAGTTTGATGCGCTTAATGACGAATTTGCCGCCGTTCAGCGCAAGAATGAAAAATTCTTTGCCACCGTTTTCCCGATATTGTCGTTGCTGTTGTCGTTCAGCACCTATCTTATAGTCTACCTTGGCGGCACCGATGTTTTGAACGGCGAGCTGACGGCCGGCGGACTGATGCAGTTTGTATCATACGCAGGTATGCTTTTGGGACCTTTAAGCTGGATGTCGTTCTTGCCGAGACAGATAGTTAATATGACCACCAGTCTCGACCGAATTTACGACATTTTGGACGAAAAGCCCGAGATAACCGCCTCCGAAAACGCCGTTAAGCGTGAGATAAACGGTGACATTTCCATAAATAATGCGGTGTTTGGCTACAACTCTCACGAGGTGGTGCTTGACGGCATCGACCTTGAGGTCAAAAAGGGCGAGATGATCGGTCTTGTCGGTGCCTCGGGCACGGGCAAGTCGACCCTTATCAACCTTATTATGAGACTGTACGACGTTACCGAGGGCAGCATCTCGGTCGACGGAATTGATATAAGGGATTACGACCCTGCCGATTATCACCGACAGATAGGTGTCGTTCTGCAGGAGACCTTCCTCTTTGCGGGAACGGTGTTGGATAATATCCGCTTTGCCAATCCCGATGCGCCGTTAAGTGAGGTCATCAAGGCCGCCAAAACGGCCAATGCGCACGAGTTTATCTGCAAGCTCCCCGACGGGTATAACACCTATGTCGGTGAAAAAGGACACATGCTGTCGGGCGGTGAAAAGCAGAGAATAGCCATTGCCCGTGCCATTTTGGGCGACCCCAAGATACTGATTCTGGATGAAGCTACATCGGCGCTTGACACCGAGAGTGAGTACCAGGTTCAGCAGGCCTTGGAGCGCTTGAGAAAGGGCAGAACAACCTTTGCCATTGCCCACCGTCTGTCAACCCTTCGATGTGCCGACCGTATTGCCGTCATAAATGAGCATAAGATTGAGGAGTTGGGCAGTCATAACGACCTGCTCAAGCAAAAGGGCATCTACTATAACCTCGTCATGGCCCAGCTCGAAATGAACGGCAGAAAAGGGAAGTAAAACAATCGTAAACGGTTGTAAATTGAAAATACCCTCTCACCCGCTAAAGCGGGAGCTCTCCCAGAGGGAGAGCCTTTGAAGAGGTTGAGTTGTGCTTTCAATGAATATACAATGTAACTTAACGCAAATGAAAGCCTCGCCCTTCGGGAGAGGTGGCAGGCGAAGCCTGACGGAGAGGGTAATATGCAAGATCAACCAATAAAAAAGAACAATAGTCTTGTAAAATCTGCTAAAATGCTGCGGAAAAATATGACACGGCACGAAAGACATTTATGGTATGATTTTTTGCAAAAATATCCAGTAAAAATATACAAACAACGTATAATAGAAAATTATATAGCCGATTTCTATTGCCATAAAGCACGAATTGTGATTGAGATTGACGGTTCACAACACTATACACCCGAAGGCCAAAAGTATGATAATTCAAGAA
>JAZQCY010000002.1:0-9750 GCA_045546555.1 Acutalibacteraceae bacterium
GGTGCTTTTTGTTGCACTCGGCGTATGGACGATCATCCGTATCTGCCGTTGCAGACGCAACTAAACAAAACAGCAGACCGCCGTTGACACAACGGCGGGTTTGTGGTACAAAAACGGGCGATTCGTGAATCGCCCCTACGCCAGACTTTAAGATATCTCGTAGGGGCGCATCACGATGCGCCCGTAAGGCTTAATGTCACAGTTGACATCGCAGAGCGACAGAGAGGGACGGCGCTTGTAAGCGTCGCTCTTTACAACAGGGCTCAAGGCTTGGTTGTAGGGAACGGATTTATCCGTTCCGAAAGTCGGCTTAACATAGTAGGGAATGCATAAATGCATTCCCTACTATAAGAATACTATCAGCAAAAGCTTAAGGCAAGAGGTTTCGCTATTGTTAAAACAATTATTTTTTGATTGACTGAACGCTGAATATATAATATAATCTAAAAAAACATATATTGGAGCCTAAAATGAAATTACTTATGCACACCTGCTGTGCGCCGTGCTCGATAATGTGCATCGACACCCTGCGCCGTGACGAGATAGACCCCATACTTTATTGGTACAACCCCAACATCCACCCGATGAAGGAATACAAAATGCGTAAGAATACGCTGGTGGACTATGCAAAATCGGTTGATGCCAAGCTGATAATTGAGAATGAATACGGACTTCGCAAATTCATTGAGGGAATATACCCCGATTTTGATAACCGTTGCGGTTTTTGCTATGAATTGCGATTTGACCAAACTGCCAAGTTTGCCGCCAAGAACGGCTTTGATGCCTTTACCTCAACGCTGTTTGTCAGCCCTTATCAGAACCACGAGCTGCTGATCAAAACCGCCGAGGCCGCCGCAAACAGGTATAATATCGACTTTTTGTACCGTGATTTTAGGCCTTTTTTTAAAGAGGGTCAGGAAAAGGCACGGGAGCTCGGGCTTTATATGCAAAAATACTGCGGTTGCGTTTTCAGCGAAGAGGATAGATATACGAAGCACAAAAAAGGAGAAAAGCAATCGTGAGAACCACTAAGATAGCTGTTGCCGAGCCTTTTTCGGGCAGGCCTAAAATCAATCTTGCGGCAATATTCGGCGCAACCCCCGAGAAGCCATTTTTATTGCGTATTCCCGCCACGGGTGAACGCCCCATGAGCTTTGAGGTCAACGGCTTGCCCGAGGGCCTTGAACTGAAGGACAACATAATTTCGGGTATCTCTCCCAAAGTGGGTGAGTACGAGATAACGCTTATCGCAAAAAATGCGTTGGGACAGTGTGAAAAGCGAATCACCTTGGAAATAAAGCCGCAAAATGTTTTGGTGACCCCGTTACTTGGCTTTACGTCGTGGAATGCTTACGGCTCTGACGTGACACAGGCCGATATTTTGACGGCCGCCGACAGAATGGTCAAATTGGGGCTGACCGAGTACGGCTACCGATATGTCAACACCGATTCGGGCTGGCAGTATGAGTACGGCGGTGAGTTTGATGCCGTTATGCCCAATTCGAAATTCCCCGATATGAAGCAGATGACCGATACTATTCACGGTTACGGCTTAAAGTGCGGTATTTATTCGACCCCGATGCTTACGGCATGGGGTTGTCCCAAGGAATTTAAATCGATCCCCGGCTGTACCGTCGGTGAGCCAGACTACCGCTTCAGCGACAAAAACGGCGGTATCGGAGTGATACACAAAGAGGCCAACAACGTCCGTCAGTGGGATGCATGGGGCTTTGATTATCTGAAATACGACTGGTCGCCCTGCGATACGATCAATGCCGATATCATGCGAAAGGAATTGATCAAGGCTAGACGTGATTTTGGCTTTTGCGTTACCATTCAGGCGTTAAGACCCTACGGAAAGTATTGGTCGGAGTATTGCCATTCCTACCGTTGCAATGACGATTCAAGAGGAACCTGGGAGTTCGTTTTGAAGATATACAACTCGTATTTCGGTTTTCAACGCTTTGCGAAAAAGGGCCATTATTTTGATCTTGATATGCTTGATTGCGGCACCTGCAAGGGTGAGGCTTTAGAGGGTGTTCTGACCGAGGACGAGCAGATCGTGGCTTACACCATGCGAGCATTCCTTAATTCCCCGATACAGATCAGCAGTACTTTGGAGGTCGTGGACGAGTTCGAGCTTTCACTTTATTGTAACGAGGAAATAATTGCAATAAATCAGGATACGGCATTTTCAACACCTAAATTGGTAAAAAAGGTCGAGCAGGGCAGAGAGAAGCTGCATATTTTTGAAAAGCTTCTTGAGGACGGAAGGTATGCTTATGCTGTTTTCAATATGGGTGAAAACGAACGGGAAACCGAGCTTGAATTTGAGTCCGAAGCCGATCTTCGCGATGCTTGGGCCAAGGAAAATATCGGAAATCTCAATGCGCTTACACTCAAAATGGCACCTCACACCGTCCGCGTTATAAAGTCGGACAAAAAGCTGACGGTTGAGGAATGAAAACTAAAGAATAGATGATAAATAATAAAGATCCTTCACTTCGTTCAGGATGACAGAGTTTTAAGTCTTTGTGTCATCCTGAGCGTCAGCGAAGGATCTTTAGTCTTTTATTTCGAAACGGTACGGTAAAGCCAAGCATTTATCACACATATTCGGCATATCCTTTATTTAAAGAGGGGAGTGCCGAATATGTTTTACTTTAAGAAGATTTTTTGTTTGTGTTTAGTGGCTGCTTTAGTGTTGTTGCCGTGTGGAGTGTTGGCGGATGAGGTTTCCGAGCAAGAGCAGGAGCGTAATAACATCGTGACCGAGTTTTATTCGCCCGACCTGACCGACCCGATAAAGATCGGTGCCGCCGAAACGGTGGCAGGAGTGGGCGCAACGCTTGAAATACCTGCAAAGTCCTACATTTTGATGGAGGTCAATACAGGGGAAATTCTGTATGAAAGCGAAAGCCACATGAAGCTGCCGCCTGCATCCATCACCAAGGTCATGGCGTTGCTTTTGGTGGTTGAGGCGCTTGAATCGGGACAACTGACCTTGGAAACCATGCTGACGGCAAGTCCGCACGCCTGCTCAATGGGCGGGTCGCAAATATGGCTTGAGCCGAATGAGCAGATGTCGGTGCACGACCTTTTGAAAGCCGCCGTTATCGGCAGCGCCAACGATGCCACCGTGGTGCTTGGTGAGGCTTTGGCAGGCAGTGAGGAAGGCTTTGTCGGGATGATGAACGAAAGAGCAGAGCAGTTGGGTCTTTCCGATACCAAATTTATCAATTGCACGGGACTTGATGCCGACGGACATCTGACTTCTGCACACGACATTGCCGTGATGTCCAAGGAGCTTATCAAGCACGATATCATCAAGGAATATTCCACCGTGTGGATGGATTCACTTCGCAACGGCGAATCCGAGCTGGTCAACACCAACAAGCTTGTGCGGTATTACGAGGGCTGTACGGGACTTAAAACGGGTACGACTTCGGGTGCAGGGTGCTGTCTTTCGGCAACAGCCGAGAGGCAGGGTCTCGAGCTTGTGACGGTGGTAATGGGCTGTACCACAAGCAACGACCGCTTCAACAGCGCACGTAAGCTACTCGATTACGGATTTGCCAACTATACTTTTATCAGAGCAACCGCTGATGAAAAGGATCTGTTGCCCATCCCCGTAAAGGGCGGTACGGGTAGCACCGTAACTCCCGAATGCAACACCTTTGAAAACTTCCTTGTCGAAAAGTCAAAGGCTAAAACCTTGACCATAAAGACCGAGCTTTCCGAAATGCTGAAGGCTCCCGTTACGGCGGGTCAGCAGGTAGGGGTTGCAAGAGTATACGTTGACGGAGTTGAAATCGGTACTGTCAAAATAACGGCAAAAGAGTCGATAAAGAAGCTGACCTTCTTCGAAAGCTTTAAAATCTTGCTAAAAAACCTATTTTATATGTAAACTTTTTCAAATTTGTATTGAAAAAGTGATATGAATACTGTATAATAACTACAAAGAAAGGTATATTTCGGCGCAGTAGCACCAAAAAACCTTTCATCGGTATTATTTTCCGAAGGGAATGTTTAAAATGTCTATTAAATTCAAGGACGGATACGCAGCCGAGTTTTTGGCCGAGGATGATTACGCAGGTATAAAGGCTCACGTTTCCGCCGCTCATAAAATGCTGGAGGACAGAACCGGTCTTGGTAACGACTTCTTGGGTTGGGTCGATCTTCCCGTTAATTACGACAAGGAAGAGTTTGCACGCATCAAAAAGTCGGCCGAAAAGATCATCAGCGACACCGATGTTTTCGTAGTTATCGGTATCGGCGGATCTTACCTCGGAGCCAGAGCCGCTATTGAGTTTCTGAAGTCTCCCTACTACAACAATCTTACAAAGAAAACTCCTGATATTTATTTCGCAGGTAATTCCATCAGCGGTTCTGCAATTCAGGATCTCTTAAATATTTGCGAAGGCAAGCGTGTTTCGGTCAACGTTATCTCGAAATCGGGTACTACGACCGAGCCTGCTATCGCTTTCAGAATCTTCAGAGAATATCTTGAAAACCGTTACGGCCACGAAGAAGCCGTTAAGCGTATATACTGCACCACCGATAAGGCACGTGGTACCTTAAAGCAGCTTGCCGACGAGCAGGGCTATGAGTCGTTTGTAGTTCCCGATGATGTTGGTGGACGCTTCAGCGTTTTGACCGCTGTAGGTCTTTTGCCTATCGCTGTTGCAGGTGCCGATATCGACGCTTTGATGAAGGGCGCCGCTTTGGCACGTGAGGAATACGCAGTTGACGATATCGAAAAGAACGATTGCTATAAATACGCCGCACTTCGCAACTGCTTCTACCGCAAGGGCAAGGCAATCGAACTGCTTGTTTCATACGAGCCGAGATTTACCATGATGTCCGAGTGGTTCAAGCAGCTTTACGGTGAGTCCGAGGGTAAGGACGGCAAGGGTCTGTTCCCCGCATCCGTAACCTTCTCTACCGACCTTCACTCGATGGGTCAGTACATTCAGGACGGCCGCCGAATTCTGTTCGAGACAGTTGTTACTATCGGTGATTGCGGTTCCGATACCGTTATCAAGGAAGACGAAAAGAACGGTGACGGTCTTAACTTCCTGGCAGGTAAGCCCATGTCGTTTGTCAATCAGAAGGCATTTGAGGGCACCGTGCTTGCTCATACCGACGGTGGAGTTCCCAACCTTGTTATCGAGGTCGAAAAGGCTGATGAGGAAAACCTTGGCCGACTTATCTACTTCTTCGAGAAGGCTTGTGCAATTTCGGGTTATATGTTGGGCGTTAACCCCTTCAACCAGCCCGGTGTTGAGGACTATAAGAAAAATATGTTCGCAATGCTTGGCAAGCCCGGCTATGAGGATCGCAAGGCCCAGCTGGAAGCAAGAATAAAGTAAGAAATAACCGCTTTGATGCGGTGAAAATATAAAGGAGTTGTTACTATGTTAAAACTTATTATCGGTAAAAAGGGTAGCGGAAAGACCAAGAAGCTTATTGATGCTGTGACGGCCGCTGCTGACGTTTCCAAGGGCAACGTTGTTTGCATCGAGAAGAGTTCCACCCTTACCTTGAATATCACCCACCGTGTACGCCTTGTTGATACCGACCATTACGAGATCTCGGGTTATGATGCATTCTATGGCTTCATTTCGGGCATCTGCGCAGGTAACTATGACGTTACCCACATCGGTATTGATGCAATCCTTCGCATCTGCAACCGCAACTATGACGAGCTTGCCGCATTCTTAAAGAAGCTTGACGCTCTTTCCAAGGATGCCAACGCAGAGTTCATCATCACCGTTTCGGCCGATAAGGCAGACCTCCCCGCAGAGATCTTCGAGATCGCAGAGGAAATGTAAGTCGAAATTTTAGCCAAACTGAACACCGCACAGTTTTTTCTGTGCGGTGTTTTGTGAATTTCGGCAAAAATGCTTTTTTCTTATGATTTCGGGAAATTTATACTTGACAAAGAGGACAACGGTATATATAATATTCTGTGTGACAATTTGAGGTGAGTGGTATGATTCTTGATTTAAGGTCACTTTTTGTAAATGACGGCGAGACTCTTCCGCTCGATTGTCGGTTCGATATGAGTGAGGTTGACTTTTTTAGGACTTGTCCTTTAAAATCGCCCGTTTCCGTAAAAGGAAGCGCATTCTCAAGGGCCGGCATTGTAACACTATCGGTAGAGTGTGATTGCGAATACACGGCCCCGTGTGACCGTTGCGGCGAAGTAGCGGTGAAGCATTACAACGTCCCGATAGAGCGCGTTCTCGTCAGTCAACTTGAAAACGACGAGAATGACGAAATAATCCTTGTGCAGGATTTCAAGCTCGACTTTTACGAATTGGTTTATACCGAGGTCGTATTGGCTATGCCGAGCAAGCATCTTTGCATGAAGGATTGCAAAGGCTTGTGCTTTAAGTGCGGCAAAAACCTGAATGACGGTCCTTGCGGCTGTGCTACCAAAGAGGTTGACCCGAGGCTCAAAGCGTTGGCCGAATTACTTGAAAACTAACTGAGATTTAAGGAGGCGCTGAAAATGGCAGTTCCCAAGAGAAAAACCGGTAAAGCAAGAAAGAACAAGAGACGTTCCAACGTTTGGAGAATGGATGCTCCGACACTTGTAAAGTGCAGCCACTGTGGTGAGTACAAGAGACCTCACAGAGTTTGCCCTGCTTGCGGATTCTACAACGATCGCGAAGTAGTTAAGGTTGAGGCATAAGTTTACAAGAAGCTTTGGGGGAAGGAGTTATCCTTCCCTCATTTTTTAAAATATCAGAAGGGAGTGTTGGGTCTTGGCAGTTGTAATATCGGGTGTTGAAGCAGGCTCGCCTGCCGCAAAAGCGGGTATACTTTCGGGTGAAACCCTGCTCGAGCTTAACGGCAACCGGATAGTTGACGTGCTTGACTACCGTTTTTATCAAAATGAGCGTGTGGTTGAGGTCAAACTGCTGTCGGCTGACGGCAACGAGCGCACGGTCACCGTTAAAAAAGGCGAATATGACGAGCTGGGACTTTTGTTTGAGACCTATCTGATGGACAAGCAGCACTCCTGCCGGAATAAGTGCATTTTCTGCTTTATCGATCAGTTGCCCAAGGGTTTGCGTGAGTCGCTGTATTTCAAGGATGACGATTCAAGAATGTCATTCTTGTTCGGCAACTACATCACGCTGACCAATCTGACCGAGCACGAGATAGAGCGCATTATAAAACTGCACATAAGCCCCGTTAATGTGTCGGTGCACACCACCAATCCCGAGCTTCGTGTCAAGATGATGGGCAATCGCTTTGCGGGTCGGTCACTTAATATTCTGTGGCGCTTTTGTGAGGCAGGTATAAAGGTCAACTGTCAGCTTGTGCTGGTGCCCGGTTATAATGACGGTGACGAGCTTCGCAGAAGCTTTGGTGACCTTATAAAGTACCCGTCTATTGCAAGTATAGCCTGTGTTCCCGTGGGACTTACGGGGTACCGTGACGGATTATGTAAACTTGAACCTTTTAATAAGCAGACCGCCGCCGATGTTATTGATATAGCTGAGGAGTTTGGCGCAAAAACGGTTGAAATGTACGGTGAGCGCCGTGTGTTTGCGGCTGATGAGTTTTATCTGACGGCCGAAAGGCCCATGCCCGAGGCTTCAGTTTACGGAGATTTCTTACAGCTTGAAAACGGTGTCGGAATGTGGGCCATGCTGAAGTCCGAGGTCGAGGAAGCCATCGACGATTACGATGCACCGAAAATTGACCGCAATATAACCCTTATTACGGGTGAGGCGGCCTATCCTTTGATGAGAAATATTGTTGACAATGTGTCAAAAAAGTGGCATAATTTTAAGTGTAAGGTCATTGCAATTAAGAACAACTTTTTCGGTGGCAGAATAACCGTAACGGGCCTGCTTACCGGAACCGATATTTTGGAGCAGTTGAAGGGTCAGGACCTCGGAACCGAGCTGCTCATTTCCTCAAGTATGCTCCGTCACGAGGGCGATATGTTTCTCGACAGCATAACGGTTGAGGAGGTTGAAAAACAGTTGAATGTGAAAATAACCGTGGTCGAGAGTGACGGTTGGTCGTTGCTCGATGCACTGAATGGAATTTGACAGGAGGTAGCAAATTGGCTAAACCCGTAGTTGCAGTTGTTGGACGACCCAACGTTGGAAAATCCACACTGTTCAATAAGCTTTGCGGTAAGCGTTTGTCGATCGTTGACGATACGCCGGGTGTCACCCGAGACCGCATTTTCGGCAATGCCGAATGGTTGGGCAAGAACTTTATGCTGATAGATACCGGCGGTATCGAGCCCAAGACCGATGATATTATTTTGAAAAAAATGCGTGCTCAGGCCGAGCTGGCTATTGATACCGCTTCGGTGATCATCTTTGTTACCGACCTTAAAAGTGGTGTCACAGCCTCGGATAACGAGGTTGCCGCAATGCTGCAGAAAAGCGGCAAGCCGGTCGTGCTTTGCGTAAACAAGTGTGACCGTTTGGGCGAGCAACCGCTTGAGTTTTATGAGTTTTATAATTTAGGGTTAGGTGACCCCGTTGCGGTGTCAAGTGTTCACGGACACGGCACGGGTGATCTTTTGGACCGTGTTTTTGAGCATATCCCCGAGGCCGATTTTGAAGAGGATGACGAGGATATCATAAACGTTGCCGTTATCGGCAAGCCTAATGCCGGCAAATCCTCGCTGATAAACAGCATCAGCGGTGAGGAGCGTGTAATCGTTTCGGATGTTGCAGGCACCACCCGTGATGCTATCGACACTCTTGTGGAGATCGGCGGACAGAAGTACAACTTCACCGATACCGCAGGCATCCGCCGCAAGTCCAAGGTGGATGACGATATTGAAAAATACAGTGTTATGCGTGCCAAAATGGCCATTGAGCGCTCGGACGTCTGCGTTATTATGCTCGATGCTACCGAGGGCTTCACCGAGCAGGACTCCAAGGTTGCAGGCCTTGCAATGGAGCAGGGCAAGGCGGCCATCATTGCCGTAAACAAGTGGGATATCGTCGAAAAAGACGGCAAGACCATGGACAGCATGAGAAAATCGCTTATGCAGGATTTCTCGTTTATGCCGTATGCTCCCATTATCTTCATTTCGGCCAAAACGGGTCAGCGTGTTGACCGTTTGTTTGAGCTGATAAAGTTCGTTCATGCGCAGAACACAATGCGAATTTCCACGGGTATGCTTAATGATATCCTTGCCGAGGCTACCGCACGTGTTCAGCCTCCGTCGGACAAGGGTAAGAGACTGAAGATCTACTATATGACCCAGGCTTCTACCAAGCCACCGACATTCGTATTCTTCTGCAACCGTGAGGAGCTTTTCCACTTCTCATATCAGAGATACCTTGAAAATCAGATCCGTTCGACCTTTGGACTTGAGGGTACGCCCGTCCGTTTTGTTATTCGTGAACGTGGTGACGGCAAGACCAAAGCATAAGTAAAATTACAATGTGCCTTTTATGGAGATAAGGAGAATGTAAAATGGCATGGTTCGTTTTAGTTCTGGCAATTATCGTTTCCTACTGTGTGGGCAGTATCAACGGTGCGGTCGTTATTTCAACGGCTCACGGCGGTGATGACGTCCGCAAAGAGGGTAGCGGTAACGCAGGTATGACCAATATGATCCGTTCAAGAGGTATCGGTCCCGGTCTTGCCACCTTTTTAATTGATACCTTTAAGGGTACGGCGGTATGCCTTGTTGCAAAGCTTTGGGTTTTGCCCTATATTTATGCCGCTTTGCCTTATGAAATGCTACACCCTGAA
>JAZQCY010000003.1:0-30276 GCA_045546555.1 Acutalibacteraceae bacterium
TAGGGTAACGAGAGTCGAACCCGTTACGCCTTAAAATCAATAATTTTTCACCTTGTCTTGCCTCATCGCTTGTAATACGTCAGTATTACTGCGCTCTTCGTCTTCGCCCTTTTAAAAAATTCTTTGATTTTAAGGTCGAAGAGTTTATCTCGTGCGCTTTTTTCCGAAAGGCGAAGCGTGAAATTCGCAGTAAGGCTTTCGCCTTACAAGAATAAACGCAAGAAAGGCGGGAAAAAGCGGCGAGAGAAACCGCAATGTGTTCAACTCTCGTTACCCTAATGTGCTCCGCATCACCAAAATCCTCTCATAAAACCGCACCTTTTAGGTCGCAGAATTTTGTGGTTAAAGGATTTTTGATGTGGCGAGGCACAAAACGCAGCAAATCCTTTCGGATTTGCGAGTATTTTAACAATGCCACAGCATTAAATCCTTTCCCCAAAATCTGATTCGGGTTTGAATGCTTTGGCTAGGGAGAAATCGGTTTTTCGGTGAAATTTGATATGTCGCTCGTTGAAAAGCCTTGAAATACGGCAGTATTCCTGCATTTTTCAACTTCGCAGCCACTTCAAATTTCATCCTACAAAACTGCATAGCACCCAAAACGGATGAATTTTTGTATGATTAAAAGGAAAAAGACCAAGGCAACGCTGACGCGTGCCGTGGTCTTTTGACGCATTAGACCGCAAAAAGGCGCTGTTTTGGGCGAATTATCCCCAATCGCAACTCCCTCTGAGGGCGCTTTTGGGTTAAAAATATGTCAACTCCAACAAAAGCAACATAAAATTTGCAAAAAACCACTTTACAAAATTAAAAATTTGTATATAATAGTAAATAGCCAAAATTTAGAGAAAGTGTGAAACAAAAAATGAAAGACATTTTTACCGCTCCTTTTGTTGAAGAAATGAAAAAGGCAACCGCTAATATGTACCGTCTCGGTTGGGACGAGCGTAACGGCGGTAACATCAGCTATATGCTCGAAACCGAGCAGGTCGCAGAGTATCTTGACCTTGATAATGTTCTCCGCACCATTCCCTTGGGCTTTGATGCAACCGATCTTATCGGCAAGATCTTCATCGTAACCGGCACCGGTAAGTACTTCAAGAACGTTGAATTCGATCCCGAGAACAACCTCGGTATCGTCCGCATTGCCAAGGACGGTGTTACCGCAGAGCTTCTGTGGGGCTATGCCGACGGCGGCAAGTTCACCAGCGAGTTCCCCGCACATCTTATGAGCCACATGGCACGCTTGAAGCAGGATCCTTTGCACCGTGTTGTTATGCACACCCATCCTACATACACCCTTGCCATGACCCACATCCATGAGCTTGATGACAAGAAGTTTACCCACACCATTTGGGAGATGTGCACCGAGTGTATCGTTGTTTTCCCCGACGGTATCGGAGTTCTGCCCTGGATGGTCTGCGGCAATAACGAGATCGGTGTTGCCACCGCCAAGAAGATGGAGGAGTTCCGTCTTGTTGTATGGGGTCTGCACGGCATCTACGGCGCAGGCCGTGATATGGACGAGACCTTCGGCCTTATCGAAACCGTTGAGAAGGCAGCACAGCTTTATATGCTGACCGCACACATGCCTCACGTCAACACCATTCTCGATACCCAACTTCGTGATGTTATCGAGGCCTTTGGACTGCCCTACAGAAAGGATTTCCTCAATCTGTAATCAAAGCCTTAAAATTT
Source organism: Acutalibacteraceae bacterium (assembly GCA_045546555.1). Classification (GTDB taxonomy): domain Bacteria; phylum Bacillota; class Clostridia; order Oscillospirales; family Acutalibacteraceae; genus UMGS172. The sequence continues at coordinate 1,699 of JAZQCY010000003.1, forward strand.
TGAGAAATACTGCGTGACCGACCCCATATTACGGGGTCGGTTTTGTTTTTTACGCTGAAATTTCGGTAACTTTTAGTGCAAAATGTAAAAATTTGTGAAGCTTTAAGCCTTTAATTGTTAAAAAAATAACAATTTCATAATTTCCAAGAAAATTTGACATAAAAATGTAGACTTTTTTGTTTATATCTGTTATAATTTTAACAAGTTATGCAAAGTGAGTCAGTCTGCAACTTTGCGACCACCCATTTTGCCGTAATTGCATTTTATTTTCAGGAGGAAAAAGCTTATGAAGAAACATGCCAGCTCAATACCTTTTAACGGTACCCCCGAGCAGGAAGCCCAGCTGAAGGCTGTCATCGAAGCTAAGAAGAACATTCCCGGCTCCTTGATGTCCATCATGCAGGACGCACAGGGAATCTACGGCTATTTGCCGCTTGAGGTTCAGACCATGATCGCTGAAGGTGTCGGCGTATCTGTAGAGGATGTCTACGGTATCGCAACCTTCTATGCACAGTTTGCACTTTCTCCCAAGGGTAAGTACAACATCTCGGTCTGCCTTGGTACCGCTTGCTACGTTAAGGGTGCACAGGATCTTATCGACCGTCTGACCGAGGTTCTGGGAATCCAGCCCGGCGAATGCACTGCCGACGGAAAGTTCTCGCTTGAGGCCTGCCGTTGCATCGGCGCTTGCGGTCTTGCTCCCGTTCTCACCGTTAACGAGGATGTTTACGGACGTCTTGTTAAGGCTGATATCGACGGTATCTTAGCCAAGTACGCCGACTAATTTTAATATTCAAAGGATCATACATGTATGAAAATCAGTGCGATCAAAGAGCTGCTTAAAGCAGAGATCATCTGCGGTGAGGAGGATCTCGAAAGAGAGGTCTACTCCGCATGCGGAAGCGATATGATGAGCGATGTTCTGGCTTACGTCAAGGATCAGGGAGTTTTGCTCACGGGTCTTGTAAATTCACAGGTCATCAGAACCGCCGAAATGATGGATATGGTCTGCATAGTGTTCGTCCGCAACAAGCGACCCACCGAAGAAATGGTGGAGCTGGCTCGTGAGATGGGCATTGTGATGCTGTGTTCACCCAAGCGTATGTATGAGGCTTGCGGTAAGCTTTATATGAACGGCCTCAACGGAAACGGAGCAACAGTATGAGTGAGCCGTTGAAGTTCAGGTTTGACGTTCAGGGAGGTAATTTTACCTCGGCCGGTCAGGCGTCGGTGCTTGTTAAAAAGAACCTTCGTCAGATAGGTCTTCCGCCCGAAATAATCCGCAGAGTTTCAATAGCCATGTATGAGGGCGAGATCAATATGGTAATACACGCCGGCGGCGGTGTTGCCGAGGTTCTGGTTTTTGAGGACAAGGTCGAGATAGTTCTTGACGATAAGGGTCCCGGAATCCCGAACATTGAGCTTGCCATGAAGGAGGGCTTCTCCACCGCACCCGACAACATAAGGTCGTTGGGCTTCGGTGCAGGTATGGGTCTTCCCAATATGAAACGCTACACCGACAGTATGAATATCGAGACCGAGCTTGGAAAGGGCACCAAGATAACCATGGTGGTCAATTTCTAACGGCTTCGGTCTTTAAAGGAACGCTATGAATACATATTTACATTCAGTCTCTCTTGACAGAGAAAAATGCACCGGCTGCACGACCTGTTTAAGGCATTGTCCGACCGAGGCTATCAGGGTCAAGGACGGATGTGCTGTCATCAACCCTGACAGATGTATCGATTGCGGTGAGTGTATCAGAGTCTGTCCGCAAAAGGCAAAGCACGTTGTTTGCAGTAAGTTTTCCGATATGGAAAAATTCAAATGGCGTATTGCCTTGCCGGCACCGACGCTTTACGGTCAGTTTGAGGAGCTTGAGGATATAGACTACTGCCTGCAGGGTCTACTTGACATGGGCTTTGACGAGGTGTATGAGGTCTCGCAGGCCGCCGAAATAGTTTCGGAATACACACGTCTTTTACTCAAGACCGAGGGCATCAAAAAGCCGGTCATCAGTTCGGCATGTCCCGTTATTGCACGACTTATTGCTTTAAGATTCCCTTATTTAAAGGATAATCTTTTGCCGTTGCTGCCTCCGATGGAGATAGCCGCCAAAAAAGCAGTTGAGCGAGCAATGAAGGAGCACCCCGAGCTTAAACGTGAGGATATAGGCGTTTGCTTCATATCCCCGTGTCCCGCCAAAGCAAGCTACGTAAAAAACGGCTTTGGAGATTACAAAAGCAATGTTGACTTGGTGGTATCCATCAGCGATATTTATTTCCAACTCATCAATTCGATGAAGCGTGAGATAACACCGGTGCCGTTCTCCCGTTCGGGCGTTATCGGCATCAGCTGGGCAACCTCGGGAGGGGAGGCCACCGCCATCTTCAACGACAAATATCTTGCGGCTGACGGAATTGAAAACGTCATAAAGATGCTGGATCAGATAGAAAACGGTATGATCCCCCAGCTTGAGTTCATTGAGCTCAATGCCTGCACCGGCGGTTGCGTCGGCGGCGTTATGACGGTTGAAAATCCGTTTATAGCCAAAGCAAGACTGCAGACCTTGCGCCGATACCTGCCGGTATCGCAAAACTTCCTTGACGAGAATGAGCGGTATGTTCCCACCGATTGCTTCTTCGGTGAGGTGCCTGCCTATAAGCCCATCTCAAGGCTTGGCAACAATATCGGTGAATCAATGAGAATGATGGCCGATATCCAAAGGCTTCGTGAGGAGCTGCCGGGAACCGACTGCGGTTCCTGCGGTGCGCCCACCTGTCGTGCCTTTGCCGAGGATGTTGTAAAGGGTCAGGCCTCTCTGGATGCCTGCATCATCAAAACCGCAAGGTCAAAATGCGATGGTTGTAAAAATAACAATGAAGGATAAGGAGCAACAGGAATGACGGTTAAAGAGCTTTGCGAAAAAATGGCACTTTCCACAGTCACTATGCCTGACGGTGACCGTGAGATACACGGAGCCTACTGCTGTGACCTTTTAAGCTGGGTCATGGGCAGAGCCAAGGCTGACGATGTGTGGATCACCATTATGTCAAACGCCAATATCGTTGCGGTTGCTTCGCTTGCCGACACGGCTTGTATACTGCTTGCCGAGGGGGTCGAGCTTGACGAAAACGTCAAGTCGATAGCCGAGGCCAAGGGTGTCAACGTCGTTCAGTCCGAAAGACCCATTTTTGAACTCGCTTCAGAGTTGTCCTCATTGTTAAAATGAGCCGCTATACCTACGATTTTCACATTCACTCCTGCCTTTCTCCCTGCGCCGATAATGATATGACTCCATCAAACATTGCCGGAATGGCAACGCTTGCAGGCATTCAGATAATGGCGCTGACCGACCACAACACCGTCAAAAACTGTCCTGCCTTTTTCAAGGCGGCCAAGGCCAACGGCATCATCCCCATAGCGGGGATGGAGCTGACCACCGCCGAGGATATCCACGTGGTGTGTCTGTTTGAAACGTTGGACGAGGCGCTTGTGTTCGGAGAGGAGATCGAAAAGCACAGGATACTCATCAAAAACCGTACCGACATTTTCGGTGACCAGCTTATAATGGATGAAGAGGATAACGTCATCGGCACCGATGAATACCTTTTATCCAATGCGACCGATATTTCGATCGACAATTGCTTAAAGCTGGTTGAGAGCTTCAACGGTGTGTGCTATCCGGCACACGTTGACCGAACCTCTAACGGTATCATCGCAACTTTGGGTGATTTTCCGCCCGACCCGAAATTCAAATGCGCCGAGTTTCACGACAAGGAAAAGATTTCGGAAAGCTTGGAAAAATACCGTGAGCTGCGTGACAAGCTGCTGCTCATATCGTCAGATGCCCATTATTTGTGGGACATCAGGGATGCCGATGCAACCATCGACATTGATGACGAGCCTTACAGTAGCGATCTTGTGAGGAAAAGACTTTTTGAGATCTTGAGGTGTGAAAAGTGAAGGAACTATCGCTCAATATCCTTGACATTGCCGAAAATTCGGTAAGAGCAGGAGCGAATTTAACCAAAATTATCATCGATGAGACCGATGATACCATAACTGTGGCCATTTCGGATGACGGTTGCGGTATGACTGAGGAGATACTTCGCAACGTGACCGACCCGTTTTGCACCACCAGAACGACCCGCAAGGTGGGGCTTGGCATTCCGCTTTTGAAGCTGGCCGCCGAGCAGACAGGGGGAAGGGTGGACATTGTGTCAAGACACGAGAGTCAGTACCCCGACACCCACGGAACCACCACCACGGCGCTGTTCTACAAAAACCATATAGATATGACTCCGTTAGGAGATATCGTTGCCACCGTAGTCACCCTGATACAGTGCAATCCGCACATTGATTTTCTCTTTACCCATAATATGGCGGACAAGGCCGTAAGCCTTGACACAAGAGAGCTTCGTGAAGTTTTGGGTGACGTACCGCTGAACACCGTTGACGTTATAATGTGGATAAAGGATAACCTCAACGAGCAGTACAACGGTGAAGTGGCAGAATAAAACAGTTAATATTTTCAGAAAGGAAACGATAATATGAAATCATTGGCAGAACTCGCAGCAATCAGAGACAAAATGAAGGACAAGGTCGTTATCCGTGAAGGCTCTCAGGGCATCCGTGTTGTAGTCGGTATGGCTACCTGCGCTATCGCAGCAGGCGCACGTCCCGTTCTCAACACCTTTGTTGAGGAAGTAGCTAAGGCTGACCTTTCCGATAAGGTTTCGGTCACCCAGACCGGATGCATCGGCATTTGCCAGTACGAGCCCGTCGTTGAAATTTACGAGGACGGCAAGGACAAGGTTACTTATGTCAAGATGACCCCCGAAAAGGCAGTTGAGATCGTAGAAAAGCATCTCAAGGGCGGCAAGGTCATCGCTGATTACATTATCAAGTAATTTTTAGGAGGTATAATTATGATTCGTGCACAAGTTCTTATTTGTGGCGGTACAGGATGTACCTCTTCGGGAAGCGTTGCAATTCAGAAGGAATTTGAAGAGCAGATCAACCTTAACGGTCTTTCCGAGGAAGTCAAGATTGTGCAGACCGGTTGCTTCGGTCTTTGTGCTCTCGGCCCTGTCGTCATTGTTTACCCCGACGGAACCTTCTATTCCAGAGTTACCGCCGAGGACGTTAAGGAGATCGTCTCCGAGCATCTTCTCAAAGGTCGTCCCGTTGAGCGCCTCGTTTACACCGATACCGGTGACGCAGAGGAGACCATCGAGAACGTTTCCTTGAACGACACTGCTTTCTACCGTTCACAGAAGCGTGTTGCTCTTCGTAACTGCGGTGTTATCAACCCCGAAAATATCGATGAGTACATTGCTATGGACGGCTATCAGGCTCTCGGTAAGGTTTTGACCGAGATGACCCCCGATGATGTTATCAAGGAGATCCTTGCTTCCGGACTTCGCGGTCGTGGCGGGGGCGGCTTCCCCACCCGTAAGAAGTGGGAGTTGGCTCGTAACCTCGTTCCCGATGCAGACCAGAAGTATGTTGCATGTAACGCCGACGAAGGTGACCCCGGTGCATTTATGGACCGTTCGGTTCTCGAGGGTGACCCCCATGCTTTGATCGAGGCTATGGCAATTGCCGGTTACGCTATCGGCGCAAACCAGGGCTTCGTTTATGTCCGTGCAGAGTATCCTATCGCTGTTCGCCGTCTCCAGATTGCTATCGAGCAGGCCCGTGAGTATGGTTTGCTTGGCAAGGATATCTTCGGTACAGGTTTTGATTTCGATATGGATATCCGTCTTGGTGCAGGCGCATTCGTTTGCGGTGAGGAAACTGCCCTTATGACCTCTATCGAGGGTAAGCGTGGCGAGCCTCGTCCCCGTCCTCCGTTCCCTGCAGCAAAGGGTCTGTTTGGCAAGCCCACCGTATTGAATAACGTTGAGACCTATGCCAACATTCCTCAGATCATCTTGAAGGGTGCTGATTGGTTCGCATCTATGGGTACCGAAAGAAGCAAGGGTACCAAGGTCTTCGCACTCGGTGGTAAGATCAAGAACACCGGACTTGTTGAAGTACCTATGGGAACCACTCTCCGTCAGATCATCGAAGAGATCGGCGGCGGCATCCCCAACGGCAAGAAGTTCAAGGCAGCACAGACCGGCGGTCCTTCCGGCGGATGTATCCCTGCACATCTTATCGACACTCCCATCGATTACGATAACCTTATCGAGATCGGCTCTATGATGGGCTCCGGCGGTCTTATCGTTATGGACGAGGACAGCTGTATGGTCGATATCGCAAAATTCTTCCTCGAGTTTACTGTTGACGAGTCCTGCGGTAAGTGTACTCCCTGCCGTGTCGGTACCAAGAGACTGCTCGAAATGCTTGACAACATCACCAAGGGCAAGGCTACCTTGGAGGATCTTGACAGAATGGAAGAGCTCTGCTACTACATCAAGAAGAACGCACTTTGCGGTCTCGGACAGACTGCTCCGAACCCCGTTCTTTCAACTCTCCGTTACTTCCGTGACGAGTATGTTGCTCACATCGTTGACAAGAAGTGTCCTGCAGGCGTATGTAAGGATCTCCTTACCTACTCCATTATTCAGGATAAGTGCTTCGGCTGCGGAATGTGTGCAAAGGCTTGTCCTGCAGGCGCAATCTACAAGACCGACTACACTGCACCCGGCAAGAAGCTTCCTGCTCTTGCAATCGACCCCGATAAGTGCGTAAAGTGCGGCGCATGTATGGGCACCTGTAAGTTCAAGGCTATCATTAAAGGTTAAGGAGGATACATACAATGGCTAAAATGATAAATTTAAAAATCAACGGTATGGATGTCTCCGTACCTGCCGGCACTACCATTCTTGAAGCAGCACGTGAGATCGGAATTGAGATTCCCACCCTCTGCTTTATGAAGGAAATGAACGAGATCGGCGATGCCGTATCTGCGTTGTTGAGGCCAACGAAGGCCGTGGCTTCAGAATCGTTGCTTCCTGCGTATACCCCGTAACCGAGGGTATGGAGGTAAGAACCAACTCCAAGGCCGTTATCGAGTCCAGAAAAATGACTCTTGAGCTTTTGCTCTCCACTCACGACAGAAAGTGTCTCTCATGCGTACGCTCGGGCAACTGCGAATTCCAGAAGCTCTGTAACGACTACGGCATCGAGGACGAGGCCAAGTTCGACGGCGATAAGCCCCACTATGAGCTTGACTACTCTTCTGCTCACATGATCCGTGACAACAACAAGTGCGTGCTCTGCCGTCGCTGTGTTGCCGCTTGCCACGCACAGCACGTTGGCGTTATCGGCGCTAACGACCGTGGTATCGACACCAATGTTGCCTGCGCATTCGAGAAGGGCCTCGGCGCTACCGGATGTGTATCCTGCGGTCAGTGTATCATCAGCTGTCCTACCGGCGCTTTGACCGAGAAGGACGATACCGATAAGGTCATCGACGCTATCAACGATCCCGAGAAGGTCGTTATCGTTCAGACTGCTCCTGCAGTCCGTGCCGCTTTGGGTGAAGAGTTCGGTCTTCCCATCGGCACCGGCGTTGAGGGCAAGATGGTTGCCGCTCTCCGTCGTCTCGGCTTTGACAAGGTATTCGATACCGACGTTGCTGCCGACCTCACCATTATGGAGGAGGGAACCGAGTTCATCGACCGTGTAAAGAACGGCGGCGTTCTCCCCATGATCACCTCCTGCTCACCCGGTTGGATCAACTTCTGCGAGATGTATCATCCCAACATGATCCCCAACCTTTCTTCTTGCAAGTCTCCTCAGCAGATGTTCGGCGCAGTGCTGAAGACCTACTATGCAGAGAAGCACGGCATCGACCCCAAGAACATCGTTTCTGTTTCGGTTATGCCCTGTACCGCCAAGAAGTACGAGATCATGCGTGACGACGAGAATGCCGCAGGCGTTCCCGATCTTGACATCACCATCACCACCCGTGAGCTTGCCAGAATGATCAAGAAGGCAAGAATCGAGTTCACTAAGCTTCCCGACGAGCAGTTTGACTCTCCCTTGGGCGAGGCAACCGGCGCAGGCGTTATCTTCGGCGCAACCGGCGGTGTTATGGAAGCAGCTCTTAGAACCGTTGCCGAGATCCTCGAGGGCAAGACCATTGAGAACGTTGAGTACACCGCAGTTCGCGGTACCGACGCTATCAAGGAAGCAACCGTCAATGTTGCAGGCATGGATGTAAACATCTGTGTTGTCAGCGGACTTGACGCTGCTCACAAGGTTCTCACCGCTGTTGAGAACGGCGAGAAAACTTACCACTTCATCGAGATCATGTGCTGTCCCGGCGGCTGTGTAAACGGCGGCGGTCAGCCCATCCAGCCCAACTCGGTTCGCCAGACTGTTGATATCAAGGCTCTCCGTGCAAAGGCTCTCTATGATTACGATGCAGCTAACACCAAGAGAAAGTCTCATGAAAGCCCCGTTGTCAAGGCTCTCTACGATGAGTATTTTGAGAAGCCCGGCAGCCATAAGGCTCACAAGATCCTCCACACCACCTATGTAGACCGTTCCAAGAACGTTATGAAATAATAGGTTAAGGACAAGCAAAAAACGACCCACCGTGGCAACACGGTGGTTCGTTGCGTTTTACAAAGGATTTCAAAAACGGATAAAACAATGTAGGGGCGATTCACGAATCGCCCGCCGCAAGCCGATTTTACGGACCGTCGAGTACGCCGGTCCCTACAAAAAAGTATAAGGATATTATGTAGGGGCTGGCGCCTTCGACAGCCCGCCTTAAGTTGGCTTTGCGGAACGGATAAATCCGTTCCCTACAATTAAGCCTATAGACACAATGTAGGGACCGGCGGTCTCGCACTGCGGTGCTCGGTCCCTCGTCGGCTCCGGCAGTCCGGAGGACTGTCATTCACTACCGACTCGCACGCTTCGCTACCCCGACGGTCCGCCGTAAGCCGACTCACGAGCCCTCTCACCCCATAAAACAAAACCGTATAAATAATAACTGAATTTTCTTGACAATCAAATCTACTATGATATAATGAAAATGAAAAACAAGTGGGCAAAATTCAGCGGTTTTTGATGCGGAGGAATTTGTATGACGAATTTGGTATTCAGTTTCGATACAGAAGATTATGTAAACTTAAATGCACTCGATTGCATTAAAAATATCGCCGATATTTTGACCCGAAACGGGGTCAAGGGTTGCTTTAATGTTGTCGGTTGGCTTGCCAAACTGCTCAAGGAGCAGGGCAGGGAGGACATTATAGAGGCTGTCAAGCTTCACGAGATCGACAGCCACTCTTTAAGACACTCGCACCACCCCACCGTCAACGAATACACCGATATTGCCGATATCGAGGAGGCAATAGGGCGATTTGTCAAGGAGGAATCCGAAAATATTGCCATTTTGCGTGAGATTTTCGGAATTGAGAGGGTCTATGCGTGGTGTCCGCCCGGAAATTCCACATCTTACGCCGCACATTACGGTGCCGATCAGCTTGGTATACCCGTTTTTGGCGGTGATGAGCTGACCGACCGTGTGCGTTACCGCCCCGTGAACTTTTGCAACCTCGTCTGCACACGCTATACCACCGACCTTGTGTCTAATCTGTTGAAATACAGCGATGAGGACATCCCGAAGCTTGTTGATGAGCTTGCAAAGTTTGATTTTATCACTGTGTCCAACCACCCTCAGGAGTTTATGTCAACCAAATTTTGGGACGGACTCAACTTCAAAGGTCAGAACACTCCAAAAGAGGAGTGGATCCCGTCACCCGTCCGACCCGATGAGGAAACGGCAGAGCTTTTCAGAAAATTCGATCTGTTGGTCAAGGCCGTCAAAAACGATGACCGTTTTAAGATAGTTACAAATAAGGATTGCGCTGAGATCTACGGTGCAAAGGGCAGAGTTATCACAAGGGATATGATACCTGAGATAAAACGGCAGTTGGAGGAGTATTTCTTCCCCGTAACCACACCCGATTCGTTCTGTATTGCCGACATTGTGCTGGCCTGCCGTGATCTTCTGCTGGGATCTGAGCGTCACGAGTGCGATAAGGTCTACGGATTTATCGACACACCCTATGCGATAAAAGAGCCGATGACCTTCACGGCATCGGAAATAGCCTCTGCCGCAGGGCAGATCGGCAACCGCTTCCTGCCCGAAAAACTCTACATCAACGGCAAGGCGATAGGCGTGGCCGATTGGCTGTTTGGCGCTTTTGAGGTACTTTCGGGTGCCGAAAAGGTGACTTTGAGGCCAAGAGAATGGCAGATAGATATGGATCAGTTCCCGTGGGTGCGTGACGAGCTTTACAAAAACTGGCCTTGGATGCAGGGCGATGATTTTAAGGATGAGTTTTTATCAAAACGTCTGCGCCTGCAAAGCTATACCATCCATTTGCCCAAAGGCACACCAAGAAAAATATATGATTAACCTTACGATCCGACCTTGCTTTAGGTCGGATCGTTTGCGTTGGATTGACCGGCTCACAAAACCGTACAAATAATTTTGCGCCGCCCGCCGTGAGTTCTGCAGGTCGGGTTGTTATTATATACAAAAAATTTGATTTTGGTTTGGAGCAGGATGGCCGAATGTCAAATTATTACCATTAAAAGTACAAAAAATCCGTATATTTGAAGGCTGTCAGAATGTATAATGAAGGTACGAAAGCGTATAAATGAAAGGATGTTTCCAAATGGCCAAGCAAAAATCATTAGCGGTTCGCACATTTTCAGTATTGACGGTGCTGTTTCTGATGCTCGTGTTGTTTGTTGGCTGTGGCGGTGACACCACCGACGGCGGTTCAAATGCAGGCACTGCAAACAATAGCTCCAATCAGGGCAGCGTTCAGGTGCCTTCGCAGGAGCAGGGCTCGGGTATTTATGCCGAGGATGACTATGATCCGTATTCAAAAATCCCCGAATCCTCAAAGGGTGTAACGGTGCGCTATGCCACCTGGATCGACCACACCACCACCGAGGGTGCCAAGCCCTTGGGCAATTTTTACGATGATACCGACATCAGGGTAACACTTTACCTTGTCCCGCAGAACGGATACGTCAACACACTTATGACTAAAATGGCTTCGGGCGATATCCCCGACGTTTACGTCACAAGTGAGGATAATCAGTCCTTCCCGTTGTCGTTGCAGATCGGTGCACCTATAGACCTTGTTTCCACCGTTGACCTTAACGATCCCATCTGGGACAAGTCGATGCTCGAAACGGGCAAGATCGGTGACCATTACTATCTGCTCAACACGCTCAATTCGCCTTGGTCGGGCTCCAACCTTGTTTATTACAACAAGTCGATCTTCGAGGAAAACGGCTTCAAGACCCCTGCCGATTACTACGCAGAGGGTAATTGGACCTGGAACACCATGAAGAAGGTCATGAAAGAGGTCGACGCATTGGGCGAGGATTACATCGGCGGATATGTCGACCCCGAGATCCTTGGCGGCTCGGCAGGTGTTTCGTTTGTGAATTACGATTACAAGTCCAACAAGTTCTCGAGCATGGTCAATAGCCGTGAGCTGCTTTCGACCTATCAGTTCTATGCCGATCTTCGTACCGAGGGCCTTACAACCACAAGCCTCATCGAGAGTATCGAAAAGTTTAAAAACGGCCGTCTCGGTATTATGACCACGGGTGTTTACGGACTTAAAGCCACGGGACATTTTATCGGAATGGATCAGAGTAAGATAGGCTACACCTATCTGCCTGCTTTGGAGGATGGAACCAAGGGTCTGACCTCGTCCATCCACCGTATGTACGGTATCTGCGCCAAGGCTCCCAACGCCGATGCCGCAGGCTATTTCATCCGCTATTGGCTTGATTACAAGAACTACGACCTTGAATCCACCTTCATCTCGATCGACGCCGGTAACTTCTATTATGAGCTTATCAATCAGGGTGCAGAGAACAAGTATTTTAACTTTGATTTTGCCTGCGCCAACCTTATAGGTCACGATAATGCCTATGCATTTACCCGTGGCGCCAGAACCTCGCCCTCGGCAGGCACCAAGACGGCCATCGACTCGGTTTCCAATATTGTTGACGACGCCGTTAAAAAGGCCAACGCTCTGATAGAGTCAACCGTTAAGGATCAGGCAAGCTATAAATAATTCAAAAACAAAAATCTTTCCCGAGATCAGCTTAGGGAGTTGCGATTAGGGAGAAATCGGTTTTTCGGTGAAATTTGAATTGTTGCTTGTTGAAAAGCCTTGAAATACGGCAGTATTCCTGCATTTTTCAACTTCGCAACATCTTCAAATTTCATCCTACAAAACTGCCCGGCACCCAAAACGGATGAATTTTTGTTGGTATAAAAGTAAAAAGACCACGGTAACGCTGACGCGTACCGTGGTCTTTTGACGCATTAGACCGCAAAAAGGCGCTGTTTTGGGCGAATTATCCCTAACCGTAACTCCCTTTCGGGAAAGATTTTTTGTTATAATTGTTGGTCGATCGATTTTTCGGCAAGATATTTTTTGGGAGACTTGCCGTAATATTCCTTGAACTTTTTGATAAAATAGCTGGTGGATGAAAAGCCAACGTATTCGGCGCAGGCAGTGATGCTCAAATTATTGGATATCAAAAGCTTTACCGCCTGCTTGACCCTTACATTGGTCAGATATTCTCTGAAAGACATACCGAACACGTGATTGAATTTTCTTGAAAAATAGCCAAGACTGTAGTTGCAACGCTTGGCGGCTTCGGCCTCGGTGGCGGTGGCATAGTTGGTTTTTACATAGTACCTTACCGTATCAACAAAGCTGTGGCTGTTGCTGTTACTCTCATCTATTACCTCGGTCGTGCGCCAATAACGGTATATCCAACCGAAGATGCCTATAAAGTAGGAGCGCATCAGCAGGTCACTGCCGGGTGTACGTTCAAGCCATTCGTTTATTATCGAGTGGCACAGTGACGGAATGGGGGAGTCATCGACCGCCGCCTTGTCGATAACGCGCAGACGGTCCTTTTCAAACATTCTCTGCAAAAAATTGCTTAATTCCGACATAGAGGGATCCTCGGAATACAGTATCTCTGGCTCAAACTGTAGACAAACGTACTCACGTGTGGCGGTCAGCGATCTTATCATATGGGCTTCATTCGAGTTGATGATTATCAGCTCTCCTGCTGAAACATTAAACATTTTGCCGTCGACGTTTACGCTCAGAGTGCCGCTGTACATATAAAGCAGCTCGATATATTTGTGGTAATGAGCATAAGCTGCTACGCCTCCCGCATTGGCTACCTTGACCTTGGTTTCGGGGAAGTAGATACATCTGAAGGCCTTGGGCTTGCCGCTTTCGACATAAGGTGCTTCATACCAGTTAGTCATACCTTCTATTGCCATTGATTTCCACCCCTTTTAGTCTATTTGCATAAATTGTAACACAGATTTTTTACATTTGCAAGGGCAAGGTTAAAAATTTGTTATATTTAGTATAATTTTTTCGTATATTTCGCACTTGCGAAGAGTTTATAATTATAGTGCGATAGAATCAAAAGTGGAATAATATACTCAATTTCTGAAATTATCTTATTCTCCTTTTACATTTTGGTCGGCGCCTACCGCTTTAGTGTCAGAAGCGGTAGGTGTCCGTACCAAGAAAAAGGCGAGAACAAGTGATATATATAAAGTGACAGGCGGCTTCATCGCCGTGCTTCACGAAAATTAGGTCAAAAATGCATTGGCATTTGAGATATGATCCCCCACACAGGAAAGGAATGGTAGAGTGTGAAAAAAATGATGAGAAAGACAGTCAGCCTGCTTTGTGTCATTTCGATGTTGGCCGCTTTGGTTGTCTGCGCTTTTGCAGCCCCTGCTTCGGCCGCCGATTTTGACTATTCGGGCGTGATCAACGAAACCTGGTTGTACGACTTCAAATCGGGTACGGGTACCGACAGTACCGTACCTGCGTTTATGAAGGCGCACCCCACCAAGGGTAGCAGCGGTAACGACCTCAACGACGTATTCACCTACAGGTCTGATCTTCCTTCAGGCGGTAAGGTCTCGAATGTCGATGAGAACGGACTGCATTATTACAGCTATTATAAGGATAGCGGCTTCGGTGTTGACGTTGATAAGGGTACCTCCTGGATGCGCGGCTTCCACCTTTGGGATGCCGACGTTGCACGTCAGAATGCCGGAGTAAAGGCATACAGCAATGCCAATTTCGGAGACGGAAGCAAGAGAAACACCTTCCCCGATACCGAAACCGATGCCAACCTCTACGTAACCTACGGTATGTGGAGCGATCCTGCCAATTCTGCTGGCTTTGTTCCCGTTAAGGACGGACTTTATGCCGTGACCGTTAAGTTCAAGGTCTCGGATATGAACGCCGCAACCGACAAGCTCTTCATCGGTGTCGGTGTTGCCAACTACGATTGGAGCGGAAATGCTGACTGGAGCCTTTCCACCACCTGTTATCTGTTGGAGTGTGCAACCGTTTCCGAGGTTATGGACGATTGGGCAACCCTGACCGTTATTGTTGACGGCACCAAGTTCAAGGGCACCGGCAACAACTATCTCAAGATCGGTGTTGCCAACGACAAATATGTTCACGACGGCTCTACCTATAACCAGGTCGACTTTGAATATATCTCGGTTGAGCGTTATTACGACACCATCAACGGTGAGTTCGGCGCAAGATTCTACGATGCCGATAACACCAAGGGTGTTACCAATATTGATAATGCCGAGATCAACGGTAAGACCTATATCTTAGGTTCCGGCGGCGGTTCTCCCGAGCAGACCTTCAAGCTCCCCGAGCCCAAGAACGACAACGACAAGCGCTACTTCAAGATGTGGAAGGCCAAGGTAGGCTATAACTATCCTTCCGCAAAGCAGCCTTGGGACAACGGCTTTGCAGGCTATAAGGGTGACGATTATACCGTCATCGATCTCAACTACGGCCGCATCCGTTATTTTGAGGCAACCTACGTTACCGAGCAGGCTCCTGCTACCAACGAGCCTACTGTTTACAAGTGGGATCTTGAGAATATGTACCGCAACAAGCGCACCTTGGGTGACGGTATTATGGTATCGGGCAACATCGGCTCCGAAAACACCATTGCATATTCCATGAAATATACCGAGGACGGTCTGTCCTTCCGCTCCAACGGCGGCGGTGACAAGCTGGCCGAGAAGCACAACGGCAAGGACTACAGCGGTTCACAGCGTATTGGCTTCTACACCGGACTTGCCGAGAATAAGAGCGGCTGGTCGGGCAACTATGTCCGCTTCAAGTACGGCTACACCTACAAGTTCTCAATGGTATATAAGGCTGAAGGTGTTGATGCCAACGGCACACAGATAGGTCTTGCATCACTTGCTAACGATGAGTACGGCGGATACAAGTGGGGCCCCACCAGAGTTATCAAGAGCTGGACCTCCAAGACCGACACCAACGGCTGGGTACACGTTACCTGCTTCTTTGTTGCCGACGAGTTTGCCGCCAACAACATTGCTACTCTGGCAGTATACACCAATGCAGGTGTTATCACCGTTAAGGAAGCCACCATCGAGGAGTCCTACGGTGACGTTAACGGCGATGTTTCGAGCATCTATTTCAAGGACAATTCCGACAGCACTCCCAATCCCTTCGTTGGCTTTGTCGGTGATACCCACGGCACCCTCCCCGTTCCTGAAAACTTCGGTTATGAGTTTGTTGAGTGGTGCACCGATAAGGAGCTCACTCAGAAATATGAAGGCACCACCTTCCCCGAGAAGGACATCGTGCTTTATGCCAAGTGGAAGATAGTTCCCACCGTTTTCACCTACGATAAGTCAAACTTCTCCGACAACGGCACAACATCTTCTTCCGCCTTCAGTCAGGCTTTCGAGGGCGACAACGCTGTGCTTAAATACTCGTTGACCTCCAAGGACTACGAGGCTGATAATACCCTTACCGAGTACGGCACCCACAGAAGAATGTCCCTTAATGACGGTAACTGGAACCACTACGAGGTAACCCCGGGTGTTCACTACACCGTGAGCCTGCGTTATAAGGTTCTTTCCGTTGAAGAGGAAGGCACCATTATGGTAAGTACCTCACGCAAGCTGCTTGTCTGGTCTAACTATATTGATAAGCAGGGCGGCGAGCAGAAGTACGGCTCCGCTTCAGACGAGTGGAAGACTATGACCTTTGAGTTTATCGCCAAGGTCGATACCTCCGATCCCAAGGTTACCGATGCCAACTTCCTTAACATCAACGTTAACGGTAAGGCAGTCATTCTGATCGACGACGTTACTGTGCTTCCTGCCGAGGCACGTGCCAACTATTACGGCAACATCGTCCGCTTTGACACCGGTAAGGGCGACAAGATCGATCCCATCTGCGGAGATGAGGGCGAGGCACTCACTCTGCCCACTCCCAAGTGTACCGGTTATGCATTCGGCGGTTGGTTTGCCGATGCCGAGTTCACCACTCCCTTCACTGCAACCACCTTCGGTGCAACCGATATCACAGTTTACGCACAGTGGTTGCTTGGCAAGTACACCGAGGGCTTTGAAAACTACTCCGAAACCGATAAGATGCTCAACTTCTCGTCGGGTTGGATCTTCAATGACAAGACCATGGGCGGAAATGCCGAATACGTCAAGAGCGGTAAGGTTTCGCTTCAGCGTAATGCCGCTACCGCCGGCTCACGTGGCTTCTCGATTATGAGAAAGGCCGACGATGCCTTGACCGTAGGTAAGCAGTACACTCTGACCTTCTACGTCAAGCCCGCCGAGGTTACCGACGTGATGGCCGTTATCAACCTCATGCATATGAGCAGTCCCTCCAGCACCAACACTCCGAGAGCAACCGAAGAAATCTGCAACTATCAGAACCTTAAGGTTGGCGAGTGGAACCGTGTTGATATGACCTTCACCGCACAGGCTCCCTACGTTGGTATTTCGATGGGCGGCGGCAACAACGTCTACCTCGATGACTTCACCGTAACGCTTCAGGGCTACAACGGTGTTGCGACCGGCGAGGATACCACGGGTGTCAATATCGCAATGATGGTAATGCTCATTGTTGCACTCGGTGCCTTGACCGTTACCGGAATGTACGTGTTCCGCAAGGTCAAGAACTGATAAAGTATGAAATATGCCGTGGCTTTGCGGCTACGGCATATTGCCGAAAGGCAAAATACAAAACACAAAACACAAATCAAACAACAAGAGGTGCTAAAAATGAAAAAGCTTTTCAGACGTGCGATCAGTGTTCTGATGGTCGCAGCTATCCTCGCAACCGGTCTTGTGACCGTTCTCGGCAGCCTCACTGCATCCGCAGCCGAGGTCGTGACCGAAGAATGGTTCTATGACTTCAAGTCGGGCACAGGTACCGACGCAACCATGCCTGCATTTATGAAGGCACACGCCACCTACGGCAGCAACGGTGGTGACCTTAATAACTGGATGACCTATTCATCCGAGCTTCCTTCGGGCGGCAAGCAGACAAATTTTGATGAAAACGGTCTGCACTACTACAGTTATTATGGATCCAGCGATTATTCTCTTGATGCAGACAAAGGAACCTCCTGGATGCGCGGCTTCTTCCTTTGGGATGCCGATATTGCAAGACAGAATGCCGCTGTAAGAGAATTCAGTGACGGCAAATTCGGTAACGGTTCTGTAAGAAATACCTTCCCGGACACCGAAACCGATGCAAACCTTTATGTCAACTACGGTTTTGGCCCCGACCCCACAAACTATGCAGGTCTTGTTGCTTTGAACGACGGTCTTTATTCCGTTTCCGTAAAGTTCAAGGTCTCCGAAATGAATACCTCTACAAGCAAGATCTATATCGGTGTTTGCGTAACCAACTATGCGACCCGCAGCGGTGACTACACCACCTCGTATCAGAACTATCTGTTTGACCGTGCCATCATCACCGATGTTATGGACGATTGGGCAACCTTAACGGTTTTTGTTGACGGCTCGCTGTTCAAGGGCACCGGCAAAAACTATCTTAAGGTCGGTATTTCCAACGATAAGTTTGTGGCTGACGGCACCTACAACCAGATCGACTTTGAGAGCGTTAAGGTAAAGCGCCTTTACGATGCCACCAACGATGAGACCGGTATCCGCTATGCTCTTACCAACGCATTCACCGACGGCAAGATGCAGTCGATAGATGCACCGGGCTATGATCCCGTTCTTATGTCGGCTAACGAGAGCGTTGTTCTCCCCAATATCGACACCGGTTCTGTCAATAAGGAATTCTACCGTTGGGAGCCTTATGATGTTTCCGAGAATTTCTACACGAACTACAGCGCAATCAACGGCTACCACAATAATACCGATTATGCCGATCAGGCTTTGAATTATCTGACCACATACCCCGGCAGCACCTTCAAGCCCGGCAAGGGTGCATTCGCACTTGCCGCAAGAACATTTGATGCAGTTGCCGCACCCACTACTACTACTGAGTACAAGTTTGATATTGACGGCTTCCTTGCAAATAAGGGCGGCCTTTGGTCTCAGGGCTCGGCATTTATGTCTACCGGCATCTACAACACCGCAACGGCTACAGATGATGGCGGCGTAACCTTCTCGGATGCAACCGGCGGTAGCGATGCCTGGTTCTACGACGTCCTCCCCGGCGATAACGGCGGTTACCACCGAATCGGCTTCTATACCGGTCTTGATACCGCAAACGCAGGCAAGTGGGACGGTAATGCACTCAAGATCAAGAACGGCTACACCTACAACGTAGAGCTGACCTACAAGGTCGAGCTTAACGAAGGAACCCCGCACAAATCCGTTAATATCGGTATGGGTTATCCCATCCTTGCCAATAACTTCACAACTTGGGCAAACACCCACTCTCTGAACGTTTGGAGAACCCTTGATGCAACCGACGGTTACGTAACTGTAACGGCTACCTTCGACGGAAACCTTTACAATGCTAATCATTATCTTTGCATCAATATGAGCTGTAACGGCAACGACGTTACCATTAAGGAGCTCAAGGTCACCGAGACCTTCGACGGTGTTATAAATGCCATGGGTATTTCCGAAACTGTCGGTTCCTCCTTGCCCGAGCTCCCCGGTGAAAGCTTTGTTATCAACGGCCACGTTTATACCGGCATCTTCTATGCCGATGAGGCCTGCACCATCCCCGTAACCGCCTTCAACAGCAAGGTCAGAAGGGTTTGGCTCGGCACCCGCAAGGTATTTGACGTTGAGGGTCTTGAGCACGGCGACGTTACCTTTGACAGCCATCCGAACGGTGATATTATTGTTTCGGTTCTGGCCGATGAGGGCTACAAGCTTGCCGCAAACGGTATCGCAGTTAAGGACGGAGCAGGCAACACCCATAAGCTCAACGTCAAGAACGGCACCGATGCCGACGGTAAGGGCACCGGTCTCCAGTTCATCTGGGAGAACGGCGTCAGCTACGGCACCGACAGCGTGGCAATCAGCTTTGTTGCCAAGGATGCAGTAAGCATCGACATTACCGCCGCAAGTATCAAGGGCGGCGAAAGCGCAGGTCTCCGCTTCAGAGGTCGTGTAGCCAAGGGCTCCGACGTTACCGAGGTTGGCTTCGTGCTTCTGCCCACCGCAATGCTTGACGGCGACCTCACCGTTGAAACTGCAGGCGCAGTTATCGGTAAGACCGCATTCGATGGCACTATTTACGACGATACCACCGCTTACAGAGATTTCCAGGTCAAGCTGACCGGCCTTAACGATAAGCTTAAGGGTATGGAGATATCTTGCGTAATGTACGTCAAGGATTCCGCAGGTGTTTACACCTATTCTGACGTAAGCGCTTCCACCTATGATGCCATCAAGGCCGTCTACGACGAAAAAGGCCTTGTTGAAGGCACAGATTATTGATCGGGAGGTAATTGAAAATGAAAAGTTATATTAAGCCCGAGCTCGATGTTGTTTCCGTAGTACCTGAGGCTCCCATTGCTTTGGGCGACGATATCATCGTCAACCCCGGCGAGGATTGGGATAAGATCAGCGCAACAGGCTATGAGTATTTCGGTTACGACAAGTAATCTGATCCTTAATCAATAGGAACAGCTTTAGAGGGCGTCGGCTTTATGCGCCGACGCCCTTTTCCAACAGTATTTGGAGGACAGTATGAACACTTTTAAAAGATTATCGGCACTTTTATTGTGCCTGATACTTATATTCAGCTTTGCCGCCTGCGGTGACGACACCGAAAGCACCGAAAGCACCGCTTCATCGGGTACTGCTTCGGTTGATGAGGCAACGGCAATAAATAAGGCTGATGTTAATTTTGCTAAAGACGGTCAGTCTGCATACCGAATCGTCCGTTCGGCAACTGCCGACAAGTCGGTTTTCGATGCGGCGAGCGATCTGTTCAAGCATTTCAAAAGCACCCTGAAGGTTACGCCCAAAAACGTTGCCGACGATGATGCGCAGGGCGACAACGCCGAGATACTTATCGGCAATACCAACCGCCCCGAAACTGCTACCGCAAAGCAGCTTTTAAGACAAAAGGGCGCTCATGCCGAAAACTTTATGATAGCTACCATCAACAAGGCCATCGTAATTGTCGGTCTTTCCGATTCGGCAACCGTCGAGGGTGTAAAGTATTTCAAGGAAAACTTTGCCAAGTCCAACACCGTCACGGGCGGTATCAACTACGTAAACGAGATATCGGATAAGTTTGCCAAGATTCAGATAGGCTCTGCTACCGACCTTTTGGATTACGTTATCGTCAAGCCCTACAACAACCTTTCCTATATCACCGTGCTTGAGATCGAAAAGCTGCAGAAGCTGTTTTTGGATAAGTTCGGCTATGACGTAAAGGCTGTAAAGGATATCGATCAGCCCACCGCAGGCGCATACGAGATTATTATCGGTTCGCCCAAGCGTGAAGGCGTTGAAAAGATAATCGAGGGTGACAAGGTTTCGGTCAAGATCGTAGGCAACAAGGTTTACCTCAACGGCGGAAGCACCTATTCCGTTGCCGCCGCAGTAACCGAGTTTTACAATATGCTCAATACCAACGGTGATGTAAAGCTGGCCGATGCCAATTCCAAGGTCACCGATTACGAAACGGTTGCCGCAACCCTTAACAACAAGGAGTCCTACGTTGCTACCTTCCGTGATTCCTTCGACACCGAAATAGATCTCACCAAGTGGAACAACTACAACGACTATAACCAGTACGGTCAGAACGGTAAGTGGGCCAAGCGTGCCAAGAAGGACTACAGCAACCTTTCGGTCAAGGACGGTGTGTTCATTACCCAAATCGAAGAGGATGACGAGGCCTACTACGGCAGTATGCTGACCACGCAGTTTAAGATGGCCTTTAAGTACGGCTATTTTGAGATCTCGCAGATAATGCCCAAGGGCCCCAGCTTCTGGACCTCGCTTTGGACACGTCCCGCATTTGCAACCTCACTTTATTGGACCGAGATCGATGTCAATGAAAACTTCGGTATGTCGTCACTTTCCCGAGGAAACTGCTTCCCGTGGCTGACCTCCAAGGGGCAGATGGAGGGCCTTAAGGTGCAGGGCGGAGATATCTGCTGGGAAAATAACTATATGATGTACTACAATTATAAGGACGGCAAGCGTCAGGATTATGTTGACGGCGACAAAAACTGGCAGGGCGGAGATATCTATTATAACTACCATACCTACGGCTGTGAGTGGACCTATGATACCATCTCGTTCTACGTTGACGGCGAGGCTAAGACTATAAAGCCGATCGACGACCTCAACCAACCTATCGGAATCGGTCTTCGTAATCAGCACGCATACCTTATCGTTGGATGTATCGCAGGCAGTGATAACCTTAGCGTGGAGCAGATTAACAATGTTACTGAGCAGGAGTGGGCTGAAACCAGCCGCTACTACGTAGATGACGTTACCGTTTATCAGAAGGACGGTATGGATATCCAGTACGATTACAAGGATAGACATTACGGCTTCACCACCAAGACCCATTACAACGACTGATTTTATACTTTACTTAAAGGCTTCGGGTTACCCGAGGCCTTTTTGTGTAGAATATTACCCTTATTTTGCAGGATAGTGGGTTGTTTAATGGAAAAATCTGTGATATTATGTTATGAGTTGAATCATTATACATTAAGGTGATAGCATGAGACCTATAAAAGTAGCGCAAATCGGCACTATGCACGACCACGCAGACCAAACCTTGAGAAGTCTTACCGATCTCAAGGAGTATTTTGACGTGGTGGGCTTAGCGGAACCCGAGGAAATAGGCAAAGAACGTTTGAAAAAGGCATTTTTCAAGAATGTTCCGCATTATACCGTTGACGAGCTGCTCAAAATGGACGACCTTGAGGCCGTAGCTATCGAAACGCAGGAGGAATCGGCAACCTATTATGCACAGCTGTTTGCCGAAAGGGGTATCCACGTGCATCTCGACAAGCCGGGTTCGCAAAACCGTGAATCGTTTGAAAAGCTTGTTGCCACACTTAGGTCGCACAATGCGGTTTTTCAGCAGGGCTATATGTACCGCTACAATCCTATTGTTATCGATGCCTTAAAACGGGTCAAAAACGGGGAGCTTGGTGAAATCTTCAGTGTTGAGGCGCAGATGAGCGTTCACCACCCCAAGGAAAAGCGTGAATGGCTCGGAAAGCACAAGGGCGGGATGCTCTACTTTTTGGGTTGCCATCTTATTGACCTTGTACTGCAGCTTCAGGGCGAGCCCTTGGAGATAATCAACCTCAACACCTGCACGGGTATGGACGGCTTGACCGAGCCTATCGACTACGGCTGTGTTGTGTTTAAGTATAAAAACGGCTCATCGTTTATAAAATCCTCGGCGGCCGAGATCGGCGGTGTCAACCGCCGTCAGCTGGTCATTCAGGGCACGCTTGGTACTATTGAGATCAAGCCGTTGGAGATCTATCCCGATGAAACCACCGATATTCAGACCCAATACAGTGAGGCTATGCTTCAGGATGAGGTTATGCCGTTCAGAGACAAGCAAGAGATAAAGACTACCGAGCGTTTTGACCGATACGATACCATGATGACCGAGTTCGCACGCTATATCAGAGGCGAAAAGGAAAACCCCTACACCTACGATTACGAGCTCAAGGTTTTTGATCTTTTGATGCGGTGCTGCGGCCTTTAAGGAGGAAATTTAATGCAAAAACACGGAAAAATACTTGTACTCGGCGGCACGGGTGCTATGGGCGTTTACCTTGTGCCCGAGCTTGTGGAAATGGGTTACACCGTTGATGTTGTGTCGTTGGATGACCTGCATAGCTGTGACCCGAGACTCAACTATATTGTCGGCAACGCAATGGACGATGCCTATGTCGAAACGCTGCTCGAAAACGGATATGATGCCTGCGTCGACTTTATGATATACCCGACCGAGCACTTCAAAAAAAGAGCGCTGATGTTCTTGAACTCACTCAAGCATTATATTTATCTTTCATCCTACCGTGTCTATGCCGACAAGCAGACCCCCATCACCGAATCGGCACCGAGACTGCTCGACGTGTCGACCGATGAGAGATTTCTGCAGTCGGATGACTACAGCCTTAAAAAGGCAAGGGGAGAGGACATCTTAAAGCAGTCGGGCAAGACTAATTGGACGGCTGTGCGCCCTGCTATAACCTATTCAAAAAGGCGCTTTCAGCTTATAACGTTGGAGGGCAGAACCTTTGTTGACCGTGCTTTGAACGGCAAAAAGGTTTTGGTTCCTAAGGAGGCCTTGGACAAGCAGGCCACCATGACCTGGGCGGGTGATGTCGGCAAAATGATAGCCCGTCTTGTGCTTAATAAGGCGGCCTATGGTGAATGCTACACAGTTTCCACCTCGGAGCATCACACCTGGGGTGAGATTGCCGAGTATTATAAAAAGCTTATCGGACTTGAGATAGTTCCCGTCGACAAGGAAACCTTTTTGAAGGTCATTCAGCCCAATCCCGAAAACCGTTCCGACCGTTGGCAGTTGGACTACGACCGCCTTTTCGACCGTGTTGTGGATAATTCCAAGATACTTAAAGCAACCGGACTTGTGCAGTCTGATCTTACACGTCTTTACGACGGTCTGAAAAAGGAGCTGACTGCGCTTACAAGTGATGTTAAGTGGAATACAGGCAACGCCAAAGTAAACGATTTTATGGACGAATATTTTAACAATCACAACTAAAAATAATATAAGACCGCACAGTTTGTTACAAAATCTAAAAACTGTGTGGTCTTTTTTCAATCAAGGCAAATTTTTCCACCAAAAAATATTGTATTTTGGTGCAAAATGTGTTACGATATAAAAAGATTGTTAAAATGTTGAACAACATTTAGATAAAATCGGTTTGGAGGAACAAAAATGGTCAAGAGTGAAGAAGTTCTGCGCCCTGTGAAAGACATTGGCGGCGGAGCAAATTTGCCTCACCGAAAAAACACCGCTGAAAAGCAATCGGTCATAATGCCGCCGCCTGAAACGGTGGTCATCCCAATGCAACAGCATATCGGCGCACCGTGCACGCCGTGTGTCAAAAAGGGTGATACCGTTTACGTCGGCACCAAAATAGGCGACAGCGATAAGTTTGTCAGCGCACCTATACATTCCAGCGTTTCGGGAGTTGTTTCGGGACTCGGCTCATTGCTTCTGCCTTCGGGTCAGACGACCGAAACGGTCATCATTCAGTCGGACGGTCAGATGACACCCGACCCCGATATCAAGCCGCCCGTGGTCGAAACGTTAGAGGACCTTGTTAAAGCCGCAAGAGATTGCGGTCTTGTCGGTCTTGGCGGTGCAGGCTTTCCGTCTCATGTAAAGCTTAATGTCAACCCCGATAATCCGCCCGATACCCTCATCATCAACGGCGCCGAGTGTGAGCCTTATATCACCTCCGACTACCGTGAGTGTGTTGAAAACACCGATAATATTTTGGAGGGTGTTTACCTTCTTAAAAAAATAATCGGCTTTAAGCAGGTCATCATTGCGGTTGAAAATAACAAGCCCAAGGCCATTCAGGCACTTAATAAGTTTGTCGAAAATGTTATCGGTCAGGACGTCGGTGTCGATGTTTCGGATGACGAAAAGACACATGCTCTTTATAAGGTTGCGACCGATGAAAGAGATGCTGATAACTCGGTCAGACTGATGCGCCTCAAATCACGCTACCCGCAGGGTGCTGAAAAGGTGCTTATCTACACCGCAACCGGTCGCAAGCTGCCGCTGGGCAAGCTCCCGTCGGATGTCGGTTGTATGGTTATGAACGTCACAAGTGTGTCGGTTCTCAATAAGTATATCAAGACCGGTATGCCGCTTGTTTTCAAGACCGTGACGGTCGACGGAGGAGCGGTTATGGAGCCTCAGAACGTTATCGTTCCCATAGGCACCTCCATCAACGACGTTATCGAGTTTTGCGGCGGTTATAAATCACCCGCACGCAAGGTCCTTTACGGCGGCCCTATGATGGGTAATGCCGTTATCGACGTTAATATGCCGATCTTAAAGCAGAATAATGCAATTCTTGTGCTTGACCGCAAGCAGGCCGAAAAGAGGGTCGAAAGCCCCTGCATTCGTTGCGGACGCTGTGCCAAGGCCTGCCCTATGCATCTTCAGCCGCTTGAAATCGAATCGGCTCTGCGTATCGGCAATCTTGAAGCTGTCAAGGCACACTATGCCGACTATTGTATCGAGTGCGGAAGCTGCTCGTACGTATGCCCGTCCAAGCGCCACTTGACACAGGTCATGCGTATGGCCAAGGCCGAGCTTAAAAATAAAAAGTAAAGGAGGAACCGCAAATTATGGAAAAACTGTCAGTTTCACATTCACCCCATATTCAGCACGTTGATTCCTCCCGTGGAATAATGGCCGACGTTATCATTGCGCTGTTGCCCACCACCATTGCAGGCTGTATTCTGTTTGGCTGGTATTCTGCTTTGGTGCTGGTCACCTGCGTTGTGACCGCCGTTTTGGCCGAGTTTGTCTGTTGCAAGATAATGAAGCGCCCCAACTCCATTGGCGATCTTTCGGCAATTGTAACAGGTCTTATTTTGGGACTTAATCTGCCACCCGAGTTGCCGCTTTGGATGGCGGCCATCGGCAGTGTAGTTGCAATTGTTGTTGTTAAAATGATGTTTGGCGGCTTGGGTCACAATTTTGCCAACCCTGCCATTACCGCACGTATCGTTTTGCTTGTATCGTTCCCCACGGCTATGACAACCTGGGTTGCACCAAAAGGCGTTGTCCTCCCCGAGATCACGGGTGCCTCGGTCGATGCCACCACCGTCGCAACACCGTTGAGCGATGCCGCAATCGAAACGGCCGCACAGGGCGGAGGCTATTCCTACACCCAATTGCTTATGGGAAGCATCCCCGGCTGTATCGGTGAGGTATTTTCGGCACTTATCATTATCGGCGCCTTGTACCTTATTGCCCGCCGTGTCATTTCTCCCGTAACACCGCTCGCAATGGTGGGCACCGTTGCTTTGATGTCGCTTATTTTCAAAGAAGACCCTTTGTATATGATCCTTTCGGGCGGTCTGTTGTTCGGCGCCGTGTTTATGGCGACCGACTACGTCACAAGCCCCATAAACTGGAAGGGCAAGCTGATCTTCGGTATCGGATGCGGTCTTGTCACCTTTGTCATCCGTCATTTCGGACATTTGCCCGAGGGTGTGTCTTATGCCATACTTTTGATGAACCTCTTTGTACCGTTCATCAATAAGATTACCACACCCAAGCCCTTTGGATGGGAGGCGGCAAAATGAAAAGCTTAAAGAGTATCATTCTCACCACTGTCATCCTCACGCTTATCTGTGCTATTTGCACGGGTGCCTTGGCCTTTACCAACGACCTCACTGCCAAGCGCATTGAAAAGCTGGCAATCGAGGCCGAGCAAAAGGCTATGGGCAGAATAATTGCCGATGCCGATTTCCAAAAGGCAGAGGTCACCGTCAACGAAAAGGTCAATACCTACTACGTTGCCAAAAAGAACAACCAAACGGTGGGCTACGTGTTTACTGTCAGCGGTACCGGCTACGGCGGTGCCATCAAGGTTATGACCGGTGTTGATACCGAGGGCAAGATAATCGCCATTGAGGTGCTTGAGGCCTCTAACGAGACCCCCGGTCTTGGTCAGAACATCACCGATAAAGAAAAGTTCTGGGATCAGTTCCAAGGCAAAAGCGGTGAGCTTGTTGTGGGTCAAAGCGGTGATATAGCCCCCATCACCAGCGCTACAATTTCTTCAAAGGCCGCCACTCGATGCGTAAACGATGCTTTGGAGCTTTATGAATTAGTAAAGGAGGATGGAAAATAATGGCCAATAACAGTAAAATGTCCATCCTCACAAAGGGTATTGTAAAAGAAAACCCCGTTCTTCGACTGGTGCTTGGCACCTGCCCGACCTTGGCGGTCACCACCGCCGCTATAAACGGTATCGGAATGGGCGTTGCCGCAACGTTGGTGCTTATCGGCTCAAACGTTGCCATCTCCCTTTTAAGAAGGGTCATTCCTGACAAGGTGCGTATACCTGCGTATATCACCATTATTGCGACATTTGTTACCATCATCCAGATGCTTGTCAAAGCATTTTTGCCGAGCATCGACAGCGCACTTGGCATATTCCTGCCGCTTATCGTTGTAAACTGCATCATTTTGGCCCGTGCCGAAATGTTTGCCTCTAAAAATGCTGTACTGCCGTCCATTCTTGACGCTATAGGAATGGGTATCGGCTTTACCGCCGCCTTAACACTTATGGGTATGCTCCGTGAGTTCTTTGGCGCAGGCACCCTTTTCGGTGCCGAGATCACCAAGGGCGCAATCGAGCCTATGCTTGTGTTCATCCTGCCTCCCGGCGGATTCTTCGTATTCGGTGTGCTGGTAGCACTTTCCAACAAGCTTGCCGTGAAAATGGGCAAAAAACCCGCCAAGAACCTTGGCTGTGGCAACTGTAAGGCCTGCGGCGGATGTGAAATGGCCGCCGTTGACGAGGCCGCACCTGCCGATGAGGGTGTTGTTACCAATGCCGATGTTGCTCAAGCAGCAGGGGAGACCTATGCCAAAACCGAGGAAACCACAACGGTCAGCGGTGACGGTGTGACCCACGTGGCCGTCCGTACCGAGGCCGAAGAGGTACAGCGTGCCGACACTACCGAGGCCGCTCCCGAGGCAACCCCCGACACCGACCCGTTGCCGGCCGATTCGGACGGTACTGCACCCATTGAGGATGTTACCCCGAAGGACCCCGAGGTTGAGGCTACCACCCGTACCGAGGCCGATGTGCCGACCGATGCGGCTGACGAAACTAAAAAGACCGACGGAGGTGAGCAGTAATGAATTGGACTAATATTATTACTATTGTGCTCGCCGGAATTTTGACCGAGAATATGGTTTTATCCAAGTTCTTGGGCATTTGTCCGTTCCTTGGCGTTTCAAAAAAGACCAACACCGCCGTCAGTATGGGTATCGCCGTAACGTTGGTTATGCTGCTTGCAACCGCCGTTACCTATCCCATTCAAATTTATATCCTTGACCGTTTTGGCCTCGGATATCTGCAGACCATCGTTTTCATTCTGATAATCGCCGCCCTGGTTCAGCTGGTTGAGATAGTGCTTAAAAAGTATATTCCTCCGCTTTACACCGCTTTGGGCGTTTATCTGCCGCTTATCACCACCAACTGCGC
>JAZQCY010000004.1:0-6023 GCA_045546555.1 Acutalibacteraceae bacterium
GGTTGCGGAGATACTTGTGTTATCGCCTCTGAAGTCGATACCGTTGTAGCCTGCTGCAGCGAGCTTGAAATTAAAGGTATGGCTTATGGTAGTGGCGGACTCGATCACGGGGATGATGCTGTGACCGTGTGCAGCGTCAGAGCCGGTCTTTCTCGAACCCGCAGAGCCGGCAAAGTCAGCACAGGTGTAGATAGTTGTGAACTGCTTGTCATTGGAATCAATAACAAAGGTGATCTTATACTTTGCGCCATCCTTGAACTGATAGAAGGCCGACTTATCGGTATCGGAAATATCAGCATCATAAGAAGGGATCATAAAGCCAACGGTATTGATACCTACTGCAGTAAGAGTTCCTTTAACACTATCGACAGTTGCAGAGGATATGTTATGGCCGTAGTTCTTGGCGTAAGAGCCTCTCTGATTAAAGTCGATAACGACGGAAGGATACTTAGCATAAACGTTGCCGCTCTGAGTGGGGACCGTATCGCCGAGAGCAGTGTTGAAGCTAGGATCGGCATACCAGCCCATAAAGTTTTCGTCGGTTTCAACGGTATGCTCGCTCTTGTTACCTTCAACAACAATAGAGGTGCCCTTATAACCGGTCTTAACGGTCAACACGCTACCGTTGTCATTGTAAAGGTTTGTAACAACGTTAGCCATCGAAGAGCCTGCAATAGTGAAGGACTCGATCTCGATAGCATCGGTAGTTGCGGCACTCGAAAGAATAATTCTGGGGTAAGCAGTAGTCACACCGTCATTAAGCTCGGGTGTGAAGGTGCCGGTGAGATATCTCCACTGGGTGACCTGTGCGCCGGTGGTCTTCTCAGCCTTTACAACGGTACTCTCTTTCGAGGTATCGGAGACACCGTTCTTTGCATAGCCAACACCAACGGTTACCCAGTTGGAGTTACTTACAACTCTGTACTTAAGTGCAAAGGTATAGCTGTTGCCTGCATACATAGCAACTCTGCTACCGCCGTTGTTAACAACACATCTGTGTCTTACCCAATAGCTACCGCCGGTAGCAAAATCGGAAGCGTTACCGCCGGACAGAACAAGGTTACCGGTGGCCTCATCAAGCTTACCGGCCATACCCGAACCGTAAACGCTGGCAGTACCGACAGCGTGGTCAAGGGTCTTTTGCATATTGGTGGTAACGTCAACAAGTGTGTTATCACCTGCGTCGGTCTCTTCAACAATGTTGAAGTTTCTCATATAACCCTCAGCACCAACAGAATTGTAGAAGGTTACATAGATATTGTTAAGGGTAGCGACAACGTTGGTATCAACGATATCAGCTCCGGTCTCGGGATCCTGACCGGTAACAACATCCTCGGTAACTACATAAGGATTGGCCTTGAAGTGGATAGCTGCAGTACGCCATACACCGTCAATATTGCCGCCCTCGATATCATTGATGGCCCAGGTCTTCTTTGCGGAAGCGGGTTGTCTGCCGTGGCCGCCGGTATCGGTCAGACCGTAGTACAGCTCGAAGCCTAAGTTGGTTGCGTCATTGCCTACTGCATCAACTCTGTAATCAAAGGTGATGGTGTAGAACTTATCCTTCTCAACCACAAAGGGCTTGGAAGTATCAGCAGGGTCAGCCAGACGGTAATTGTAACGTCCGTTACCGTAAGGCATCTTGATGACGATCTCGCTGGGATCATCGGGATTTTCTACGAGGAAGCGATCTTCTGCATAGCTTCCGCTGTAGATGCCGTGATCCTTATAGGTCGTGGTTTCTTCGGCCGAAGCAGTGGTCATCACAACTGTGCACAATGATACTACCATTATGACAGCAAGCAAAACACTGACAGCCTTTTTGAATGTGTTTTTCATAAAAGTATTCTCCTTTACTTAGAATTTTTGCCAAGGGGTATATGTATACTAAGATACTTTTACATAAAACATATTACCATATATGAAATTTATGCGCAATCATATCACTTGACATTATGCTCATTTTTGTTAAATTTTGTTTGGAATCGTGACCGATTTTGTTACATATAAAAACCACCCACAGCGCTTTGGCTATGGGTGGCATTTAAAAACTATTCAGCTGTAATATAATCCTTGATTTTTTCATAGGTCTTCTCACCTATTCCGCTGACGTTCATTATATCGGCGGGTGAATTGAACCTGCTTTCGGTTTCACGGTATTTAACGATTGCTTCAGCCTTAGAGGGACCAATGCCCGGCAAAGCATCAAGCTCATCCACAGTTGCGGTGTTGATGTTTATCTTATCGGATATCGTTTGCGAGCTGTCACCGTCGTTTTCGGTCACCGAATCGGTCTTGCTTGAGGTTATAAACTGAAACGAGGTCACGTCACCCGTATCGGTATCATCCTCGACGTAGTTCCACTTGAAGGCAAAAGCAACAACTATTCCCGCAAAGACAAGAAACACAGCAAACAGTATCAGCTTTTCGACAAGGGTCTTGCTTTTATTTTCGGACATAGTACACTCCAAATAACGAAAAATAAGGACAGACACAATCGCATCTGTCCTTGAAATTAACCTAAAATATAGACGTTAACGGTCTTGACACCCCATGCCTTGCCACAGTTACACTTACTGCCGGTAGGCAATCTGAGGTCAACGATACGGCCGCTTCCGTTATAAGCAAATCCGCCTGTATCGGCTGCGATAGCATATCCGTAAACCTTCTTACCGTCGGCCGAAACGATATAAAGCTTGGTTCCGTAAGGGATCTGCTTGGGGTTAACGGCGACGTAACCGGGACGTGCCGAATTCTTTCCGAAATATGCGGTATGGTTGCTGTCACAGCATCCGCAATATGCAGAGGACTTACCCTTGATAACGTCCTTATACTCAACCGGCTGACCCTTTGCGTCAAGCTCGATAGGCTTGGAGGGCTTCAGGGTTGAAATAGCCTTTACGTCATCGCTGGTCATAACAGCTTGTGAAGAATGAAGCTTGGTTCCAACCGTTTCGATCTGAGCAACAGGCTCTTTGATAACAGTCTCACTTTCAACCTCACGGCTCATTTCAATGCCGTTTACTACGGTCACACAGTAAACAACTTCCTTTTGACCGTTCTGACCCTTGGTGGTCTTGCTCTCACCCTTATAAAGCTTATCGCTCTTTACGGTTTTGTAAGAGAACTTAATGGTTTCCGAAACGGTCTCATATTTGGTAGTGATAACAACGGGCTGAAGAGTGTACTCCTTGTCCCCGCTGATAACAGCCGAAACGGTTTCCTCTGCCTTTGGCTCCTCGGTATCGGCCTCGGGCTGCTCATCAGTGACTGTATCCTCAGGCTCATCATCGGTAATAACGATATCGGTCGAATCGGTAACCTCTTTACCCTCGCCGTATGCGTTGTTTACCTCGTGAAGGCTATCGGACACGGCAGCAGAGCCGTTGTTCAGAACATATCCTGCCACCATGCAAAGAACGGTCACGGTTGCCAAAGCGGCTCTGAGTACCTTCTTTGATGATAAGGCTTTAAGATAGCTTACGATTTTTTCTAACATGCAATTCTCCATTCGCCGTCTGTTTCATACGGCCGTTTCCGACGGCAGGAATACGGTCTTTAATACACTAAATTGCAAAAGTTTCACAACTTAAAAGGTAACAAATTTTGTAACCATCCAAGGACAGTTTACGCCCTTGTTTTGGACAGCAAGAACTATTATAAGCAATTTTTCAGAAAAGTCAACCATAGGGTGTGCATATCGTTTGTGCAAAATGACGAAACATTGCTCCAAAAATTGCCTTTTAAGTGGTTACAAGATTGTAATTTTTTCGATTTTCGGGGGTTGTTCACCTATTTATGTAACCCAAAAATTGTGCAAACCAACGATTTTTTGTGACACAATTTCACTTTTGCGCTGATTTTAGTTTAAATAAAACTAAAAACGCCCCAAAACGGCACATTTTAAGGATTAAATCCCATAAAACCATCCGTTTTGAGGCAGAAAAAGCGATTTTTTTGATAAAATTATTGATTTTTAAGGTTGATTTCCAAAAATTTCATCGGCCAACTTGATAATATTTTTGAAAAAGAGCGCCATAAATTCATCATCAACGAATTTTGGCGGATGACCTTCGGGAAGCTTGAGGTCGACCACCCTGCTTTGCCAAACCTTGACCTCGCCTTCAACAAGCGTACCGACCGTTTGAGGCGGGCAGGACCTCAGCTTGGGCAACACATCATCCGTAAGCCATGGCTCAGCCGTTTGCAAGCGCTCATAGCCGTAAAGCTCGTTCCAACGTTCGGTCTTCAGCTGCGAGGCTTCGACCCCCGAGCGTTTGAGCAATGCGAACAACGGCATATCAAACTCCTTATCCCACAAAATATCGGTAATTATATGAAGGATATATCCCTTTAAAAAATCCTCATCGGTCTTACCCTTATTATTATTGTAAAACTCACGGGCATTTTCGGTCCAAGCATCAAGATCAGCCACCCTTAAATGCGCAGGCCAACGAATTGCCTTGGGTGCGTGACCGTTAATATTAACGCTGTCGGGGCTTATAGCGCCGAGATATATAGCAGGGCCAAAGCATTCAGAATGCGCTTTATTATAAAGATATACCGCTTTAAGGTGGGTTATCGGTCCCGGCATACTATCGCTCCTTACAATATATATTATATAGGTTAAATTATCGTTCGACTGTATTGAATTGTATCATACATTATATATACTTTCAACCAAAAATTAAAAACCGAAGATTATACTTCGGTTTTTAGGCCAATCATTTATTATCATGGTTAATAAGTGTTGCAATATTGCAAACCGAGACCTTTACCTTCTCGGAAAAATCCTCGGCTGAAATACATTCTTTTTCGGTCAACCAATTTTGCAGGGTGCTTTTTAGTCCCTCTGCCAAAAAGTCGGCCTGAAACTCGGCAATCTCACTATCATCGGTGGTGCGATAAAGCTTTTGGGTAAACATAGTCTTGCAGACCGATATAAAATAATCTCTGAAAGAGTTTTGTCCGTCGATCAAAAAGGCGCAACGGTAAAACTCCTTATTATCGTAAAGGTATTTGCAAAGATCATAAAAGGCATCCCACAAGCTGTGGTACGACTTGGATTTTGAAACGGTCACAAACTCACGCTCAAAGATCCAATTAACAAGCTCATACTTATCGTGGAAATGGTAGTAAAAGCTTTTGCGGTTCATCTCGCACTTATCGCAGATGTCACCGATACTGATTTTGGAGAAGGGTTGTTGGCTCATCAGGGATTTAAGCGACGCTGCAAGGGCACGTTTGGTGATATTGGAATCAGCCATTTTAAACTTCCTTTCAAATGGTCACGAAAATAAAAAAGACGTGACCTATCATTTTTTGATAAGTCTCGTCATTTAAGATACTGCCAGGAAGAAACTTCCTTGCTGTTGACAGTACCGCACAAGTGCTGACTACTCCCCTATTGCTATTCATTTTAACAAATAAATACAGTTTTGTCAATAAGCCGATAAAATTTTTAGACAAAATTTATCCCATGTCTAAAATTTTGCAAAAATTTACATTTTGACCTATAGACTATTTAATAATGTATGTTATAATAATAAATACTAAATTTTGGAGGTACTTTATTTTGACTTACCATGACAAAGCCAAAGAAGAAGTTTTGAACACACTCGGCACCTCTGAGGACAAAGGTCTGTCTTCTCAAGAGGTCGACAAGCTCAAGGCTGAATTTGGACCCAACCGCCTTCAGGAAAAGAAAAAGAAGACCAATTTGCAAAGATTTTTTGATCAGTTTAAGGATGTAATGATAATCATACTTATCATTGCCGCCATTGTTTCCTTTGCTGTTGTTATCTATGAGAAAAACTGGGGTGAGCTTTTTGAGCCTGCACTCATACTCCTTATAGTTGTGCTGAATGCCATAATGGGCGTTTACCAGGAGGGCAAGGCCGAGCGGGCCTTGGATGCACTGAAAAATATGTCGGCACCACACGCACGTGTCATACGTGACGGTGTTGAAAAGGTCATCGATGCTTCCGAGCTTGTACCCGGTGACATCATCCACCTTGAAGCAG
>JAZQCY010000005.1:0-11691 GCA_045546555.1 Acutalibacteraceae bacterium
ACTCCCTTGCGGAGCGCTCACTTAGGGATAATTCGCCCAAAACAGCGACTTTTTGCAGTCTAATACGTCAAAAGCCTACGGTACGCGTCAGCGTTACCGTGGGCTTTTTCCTTTTATACTAACAAAAATTCATCTGTTTTGGGTGCACGGCAGTTTTGTAGGATGAAATTTGAATTAGATGCGAAGTTGAAAAATGCAGGAATACTGCCGTATTTCAAGGCTTTTCAACAAGCGACATATCAAATTTCACCGAAAAACCGATTTCTCCCTAATTGAGCGCTCCGTGGGAGTGCCCATTTTCTTTTGCTCATAACAAAACCGCCACAGATCAGTCTGCGGCGGTTTTTGTTAATATCTTATATTCTTATTATACGTTAAAGAGGAAGTGGACAACGTCGCCGTCCTGCATAACGTATTCCTTGCCTTCGCTTCGGACAAGGCCCTTTTCCTTGGCGGCAATGAGTGCCTTGTCGTCGTTTCCGCAAGCTATAAGGTCCTTGAACGCCACGACCTCGGCACGGATGAAGCCTTTTTCAAAATCGGTATGTATCTTACCTGCGGCTCCGGGTGCTTTGGTGCCTTTTTTGATGGTCCAGGCTCTGACCTCGGGCTGACCTGCGGTGAGGTAGGAGATAAGTCCCAGAAGGGAATAGCAGGTCTGAATAAGACGGTCAAGTCCCGAGCGGTCAAGTCCCAGCTCTTCAAGGAACATCTTTTTCTCGTCCTCGCTCATTTCGGCCATATCGGCTTCCAAAGAGGCGCATATCGGCAGAGTTTCGGCACCCTCTGCGGCGGCGATGGCCTTGACGGCGTTGTAGCGCTCGTTTGAGTCAATTCCGCCCTGGAAATCTTCCTCACTCATATTGCAGGCATAAATCACAGGCTTGGCGGAAAGTAGCTCGATAGTATTAAGAATCGCTGCCTCGTTTTCATCAACCTCAACCGAACGGGCGGTTTTGCCTGCTTCAAGCTCGGAAATAAGACGTTTTATAAAATCGACCTCAGCCTGATAGGACTTATCACCTTTGAGAGCCTTGTTGGCCTTGTCCAGGCGGCGCTCCAAAATCTCAAGGTCGGAAAGGATGAGCTCAAGATTGATGGTCTCAATGTCACGGGAGGGATCAACCGAGCCTTCAACGTGAATGATGTCGTCATTTTCAAAGCAACGAACCACGTGAACTATGGCGTCAACCTCACGGATGTGGGAAAGGAACTTGTTTCCCAAGCCTTCACCCTTGGATGCACCCTTTACAAGCCCTGCAATGTCAACAAATTCGATAACTGCAGGGGTGAACTTTACGGGATGGTACATCTCGGCCAGCTTGTCCAGACGCTCGTCGGGCACCGAAACCATACCCACATTCGGCTCAATGGTGCAGAAGGGGTAGTTGGCACTCTGCGCACCTGCGTTTGTGATGGCGTTAAAAAGAGTTGACTTGCCGACATTCGGCAGTCCTACGATACCTAATTTCATTATCTACACTCCAAAAACATAAAATATATTTTAATACTTATAGATTATATATTCTTTTTGCTGTAAATTCAAGATGTAGATTGAGAAAGTTATAAAAAATTGCCGAAAAAGTGAAATTTACTCTTTTAAATTCTAAAGATTTATTATATAATAATCTGTGTATGGACTTTTATCGCAAAAGGAGGAGACAAATGAGTTCACCGTATTCGGTTTCATTAGCCAAAATCATCAAGAATTTTCCGCTTGAGGTCGTGTCGTTGCCTTTGCCGCCTGAGGATATTTATATATCCAACGTCGAGGTCAACCGACCCGGACTTCAGCTTTGCGGATTTTATGAGTATTTCGATAACGGCCGTATTCAGGTAATCGGTAAAAGTGAAGAGGGATATTTAAACGAGTTCCCCGAGGATGAGTATAAAAAGAGGGTGAATGACTTTTTTGCCCACAAGCCCTCAATGGTCATTATTTCACGTGACCTGCCCATTACCGATATTATGAAGGCCGCCGCTGTAGAGTACAAGGTGCCTCTGCTTCGCACGTCGGACACCACCTCGGGCTTTATGGCTTCGCTGATATCCTTCCTTAACGTTGAACTTGCTCCCAGAGTTACCCGTCACGGTGTTCTGGTCGAGGTCTACGGCGAGGGTTTGCTGATCCTTGGCGAAAGCGGTGTCGGTAAAAGTGAAACGGCTATCGAGCTTGTAAAGCGTGGCCACCGCCTTATTGCCGACGATGCCGTTGAGGTGCGTAAGGTGTCGTCAAGGTCGCTTGTCGGTTCTGCGCCCGAAAATATCCGTCATTTTATTGAGCTTCGCGGAATAGGTATTATCAACGCACGCCGTATCTTCGGTGTTGGTGCTGTTAACCTTACTTCAAAGATCGATCTTGTGATAAACCTTGAGCAATGGCAGCCCGATAAGGTCTATGACCGTATGGGTCTTGATGAGCAGACGGCATCTATTCTTGATATTGATGTTCCGTCGGTCACAATTCCCGTAAAGCCCGGCCGTAACCTTGCTGTTATTATCGAGGTTGCCGCTATGAACAACCGTCAGAAGAAGATGGGCTACAATGCGGCCTATGAGTTACTTAAACGTCTTGGCATGACCGAGGATGTCCCCGAAGATGCCAACAAAGACAGCGATGTATTTTTCTAAAACATATAATCAATTTAAAATAAAGGAGTAAAAATTATGTATTATCTTGGTATAGATCTCGGAGGAACCAACATTGCGGCAGCCGTTGTCGATGAAAACTATAAGATCATCGGCGAGGGTAAGGTCAAGACCAACTGCCCCAGACCCACCGAGGAGATCGCTGACAGTATTTATGAGTCGGGTATGATGGCCATCAAGAACGCAGGCCTGACCCTCGACGATATCGCAGAGGTTGGTGTTGGCTGTCCCGGCAGTGTAAACCCCGCAACCGGCATTATCTGCTATTCCAACAACCTCGGTTTTGTAAACGCACCCATCGGTCAGATGCTCGAGGAGCGTTTCGGCCGTAAGGTATTCCTTGAAAACGATGCAAACGCAGCCGCTTTCGGTGAAAAGCTGGCCGGTGCAGGCAAGGGAGCCGATCAGTTTATCGCAATCACACTCGGAACGGGTGTCGGCGGCGGTGTTATCATCAACGACCTCATTCTGTCGGGTATGAACTCGGCAGGCGGTGAGCTTGGTCACACCGTTATAGTAAAGGACGGCGAGCCCTGCTCCTGCGGACGTAACGGCTGCTGGGAGGCTTATGCTTCGGCAACCGGTCTTATCCGTCAAACCAAGGCCGCTATGGAGGCCGACAAGTCCTCGAAAATGTGGGAGATCGCAGGCAGCCTTGATGAGGTCAGCGGCAGAACCGCATTTGACGGTATGAGAGCAGGAGACGAGACCGCAAAGGCTGTTGTAAAGCAGTATTGCGATTATGTTGCCTGCGGATTGACCAATATCATCAACATCTTCCAGCCCGATGTGCTTTGCATCGGCGGCGGTATCTCCAAGGAGGGTGAGACCCTTGTAGGCCCCATCCGTGAGTATGTTGAGCGTGAGAGATATTCCAAGAATGTCGAGAAGCAGACCGTTATCAAGCCTGCAGAGCTTGGTAATGATGCAGGTATCATCGGTGCCGCATTCCTTGGAAATATTTACAGATAAACCAAAACTATTGTCATTCTGAGCGAAGCGAAGAATCTTTACTTTGTTTTGAAGGATTCTTAGGAACTCAAGTCCCTCATAATGACAGGTTGATTTAATAAACAACAGAAAGGTAGGTGACTGTCGGTGAAATTTGAAAATGTTGCTTTAAAGGCAAAGGAAATAGGCTTTGCTTGCCGTGAAAATGAACCTATGAAGGCTCATACGACCTTCCGCATCGGCGGTCCTGCCGAGCTGTTTGTTGAGTGCAACGATATCGGCAAATTGGGCGAGCTTTTAGCTGTTATAAGAAAAGAAAACTGCCGTTTCACGGTTATTGGCAAGGGCTCAAACCTGCTTGTGTCCGACAACGGCATTAAAGGCGTTGTGCTTTATATCTGTGATGATGCAGTAACGGTCAACGGTAACGAGCTGACGGCCAATGCCGGCGCCAAGCTGTCAGCAGCCTGTCTTGCCGCAAGGGATGCCTCTTTGACGGGGCTTGAATTTGCATGGGGAATACCCGGCTCGGTCGGCGGTGCGGTTTATATGAACGCAGGTGCCTACGGCGGTGAGATAAAGCAATGCATCGTTTCGGTTACCTCTATCACGCTTGACGGTGAGATTAAGCATTATTCTGCCGACCAATTGGAGCTTGGCTACCGTACAAGCGTTTTTAAAAGTAACGGTGAGATAATTCTTTCGGCAACCTTTTCTTTGAAAACTGCCGAAAAGCAGGAGATACAAGACAAAATGGATGATTTCCTCGGTCGCAGAAAGGATAAGCAACCGCTTGAATACCCAAGCGCAGGCAGTACCTTCAAGCGCCCTGAGGGGTATTTTGCAGGTGCTTTAATCGAGCAAAGCAACCTTAAAGGCTTCTCGGTCGGAGGAGCCGAGGTGAGTGTGAAACACGCAGGCTTTGTTATCAATAAAGATAATGCGACCTGTGAAGATGTTTTGGGACTTATAGAGCATATCCAAGCCACCGTTAAAGCCAACTTTAATGTGGAATTGGAAACAGAAGTTATTTTTGTGGAGTAGTTTATGGAATTAGTTATCGTCACCGGAATGTCCGGAGCAGGTAAATCGGTAGCGGCCAATGCCCTTGAGGACATTGGTTTTTACTGCATAGATAATATGCCTCCGTCACTGATAAAGCCGGTAGCACAGCTTTCGGTGCGCCAAGGCTCCGAGCTTTCAAAGGTTGCTATAGTCACCGATATCCGTGGCGGTAAGATGTTTGAGGAGCTGATACCCACCTTAAACGAAATGCGTGCGGCTAATACCGATTTCAAACTGCTTTTCCTTGATGCAGGCGACGATAAGCTTGTCACCCGTTATAAGGAAACACGCCGCCGTCACCCTATGTCTACGGGTGCTAAAATGAGCGTTTCGGATGCCGTTAAAAAAGAACGTGAAATGCTGGCCCCTTTAAAGGAATTGGCCGATTATATAATAGATACCACCATGCTTTCCACAAGCGCTTTTAAAGAGCGTATGACCAATCTGTTTTTGGGCGATATCAATCAGGGTCTTACCGTTCAATGTATGTCGTTTGGCTTTAAATACGGCTGTGTTCCTGAGGCGGATATCGTTTTTGACGTGCGTTGCCTTAAAAACCCGTTTTATGTGGAGGGGCTCCGTGCACACACAGGTCTTGAGGCTCCCGTGCGTAATTTTGTAATGGAGCTTCCCGAAACCAAGGAGCTTTCAAAAAGGCTTTTGTCACTTATAGATTACTCGGTTCCGCTTTATTGCAAAGAGGGTAAGAGTCAGCTTGTCATTGCTATAGGCTGTACGGGCGGTAAGCACCGCTCGGTGGTTTTTGCCGAAATGCTACATAAGCATCTGTCAGAGCAAAACTACCGTGTTGTGGTCAACCACCGTGATATAGGAAAGGAGTAAGCAATGCCCAAAATCTCCTTTTCAAGTCAACTGAAAACCGAGCTTTGCAAAATAAAACCGACCGGTTGTTGCAGATTGGCCGAAACGTACGGTCTGCTTCTTTTCGGGCGGTCTTTTTGCAAAGAGGATATCAGCATCCGCACCGCCAATGCCGATACCGCCGAGATGTATTCCTCACTTTTGAAGGTCTGCTTTTCGGTACATACTGTGACCGAGGTGGCCAACGGCTGGCATACCGTGTCGGTGCCGGGTGAGGGTGACCGTGAAAGGATAATCAACCATTTCACGGGTGGCGAAAGCGACTGGATATTCAACCCCAAGCATGTCAAAAGAACCTGTTGCAGACAAGCCTTTATAAGAGGTGCATTTTTGTCGTCGGGTAGTATGAACGACCCGGAAAAAAGCTATCATCTTGAATTTGCCGTAAAAGACCCCACCTTAAGCTTTGCGTTTGCCGCTTTTTTGGAGCTTTGCGGATATAAGCCTAAGACCTCGACAAGAAAAAGCGTTACGGCACTTTATTATAACAACAGTACGGTGATAGAGGACCTTTTGGGCACAATGGGTGCAATGAATGTGACATTGGAGCTGATGGAAACAAAGGTTGTCAAGGATATGAGAAATAAGCTCAACCGTGTGACCAATTTTGAGACCTCCAACATCACCAAAACGGTCAACGCCGCCGTTGCCCAAAATGAGGCCATAAGATTTTTAGAAAGCAATAACCTTCTGGGGCTTTTGCCCGAGGAGCTTTATGAGGTGGCAATACTTCGTAAAAACAACCCCGATGCGTCGTTAAGTGACCTTTGCTCTTTATGCAACGGTGCAATTTCACGCTCGGGAATGAACCACCGATTAAAGAAAATAATAGATATTGCCGAAGATAAAAGAAAAGACGTAAAATAATAAAAAAAGAAAGGTAGGTGAGTGTCGGTGACCGATTTTGTCCATCTTCATGTGCATACTGAATACAGCTTGCTTGACGGTGCGTGCCGTATAAAAGACCTTGTAAAGGCCGCAAAGGAAAAGGGTCAGACGGCGCTTGCCATAACCGACCACGGTGTAATGTACGGTGCGGTGGATTTTTATAAAGCCGCCAAGGCCGAGGGCATTAAGCCTATAATCGGCTGTGAGGTCTATGTTGCACCCAGAACACGTTTTGATAAGATCAAAGAGTATGATGCCGAGTACCGTCATCTTGTGCTTTTGTGCAAAAATATGACGGGCTACCGCAATCTTATTGCCCTTGTTTCCAAGGGCTTTACCGAAGGCTTTTACTCAAAGCCCAGAATAGACGAGGATCTTCTGGCCGAGCATACCGAAGGTCTGATAGCCTTGTCGGCCTGCCTTTCGGGCGAGATTCCGAAGGCGCTTTTAAACAACGATTACGAAAAGGCCAAAGCGACCGCATTGAGGTATAACTCAATGTTCGGTCAGGGTAATTATTATCTTGAAATGCAGGATCACGGTTTATCGGAGGAACAGCGTGTTAATCCGCAGCTTGTACGTATTTCAAAGGAAACGGGTATTCCGCTTATTTGCACCAATGACGTGCATTATATCGAAAAGGCCGACCATGAGGTGCAGAAGATACTTATCTGCATCGGCACCAACCACACGGTAAACGAGGAAAACAGCCTTGAGTTTCCCACCAAGGAGTTTTATCTTAAAACGGGTGACGAAATGGCCGAGCTGTTCCCCGAAGAAGCCGTTAAAAATACCGTTAAGGTTGCCGAAATGTGCAATCTTGATTTTGAGTTTGGCAACACCAAGCTTCCGTTTTACGATATTGGCGACAAAGATCATTTTGAATATTTGAAGGAATTAAGCCTTAAAGGTGCCGTCCGCATTTTCGGCTCGGTCACCGATGAGGTCAAGGAACGGTTGGACTATGAGCTCGGCGTTATCAAGCGTATGGGCTATGTTGACTATTTCCTTATCGTTTCCGATTTCGTTCGCTATGCCAAATCGCAGGATATACCCGTTGGCCCCGGCCGAGGCTCTGGTGCCGCAAGCCTTGTGGCCTACTGCATAGGCATCACAGGTATTGACCCTTTAAAATATAATCTTCTTTTTGAGCGTTTTTTAAACCCCGAGCGTGTTTCCATGCCCGACTTTGATATCGACTTTTGCTATGTCCGCCGTCAGGAGGTCATTGACTATGTTGTGTCCAAATACGGCAACGACCATGTGGCACAGATCGTCACCTTTGGTACAATGGCGGCAAGAGCGGCCGTAAGAGATGTCGGCAGGGCAATGGATATTCCGTATGCTTCTTGTGACCGTATTGCCAAAATGATACCGCAGGAGCTAAAAATAACCATTGACCTGAGCCTCTTAAAGGTGCCCGAGCTTAAAAAAGAGTACGATTCGGATGAAACCGTAAGAGCGCTTATTGATATGGCTCGCAAGGTGGAGGGTATGCCGAGACATGCCTCGACCCACGCCGCAGGTGTTGTCATAACCGACCGTCCCGTTGCGGAGTATGTTCCGCTGAGCTTGAGTGACGAATCGGTTGTAACGCAGTATACAATGACCACATTAGAGGAGCTTGGACTTCTCAAAATGGATTTTTTGGGACTTCGCAACCTTACGGTCATTGACGATACCGCAAAAATGATAAAGCGCCACGATCCCGATTTTGATATAAACAAGATTCCGCTTGACGATAAGGCAACTATGAGTATGATGAGCCGTGGTCAGACCGAGGGTGTGTTTCAGTTTGAATCGGGCGGTATGCGAAGCGTTCTGCAATCGTTCAGACCTGAGAAAATTGAGGATCTTATCGCCATAATCTCGCTTTACCGACCGGGTCCGATGGATTCTATCCCCAAATATATCCAAAACCGCCACAATCCGCATAAGATCAAGTATTCAACACCGCTTTTGAAGCCGATACTCGAGGTTACCTACGGCTGTATCGTGTATCAGGAGCAGGTCATGCAGATATTCCGAAGCCTTGCAGGCTATTCTCTCGGCCGTGCCGATATCGTGCGCCGTGCCATGGCCAAGAAAAAGCATGACGTTATGGAAAAGGAACGCTCGGCCTTTATATACGGTGAAACGGCGCCCGACGGCACCGTTATCTGCGACGGCTGTGTGAAAAGGGGAGTAGACCCCAAGGCCGCCGAGCAGATCTTTGATGAGATGTCGGAATTCAGCAAATACGCCTTCAACAAATCGCACGCCGCAGCCTATGCTTATGTTGCTTATCAAACGGCATATCTGAAGTGCCATCACGAAAAGGAGTATATGTCGGCTCTGCTTACAAGTGTGCTCGATTTTCAGTCAAAATTGGGACGCTATATGCAGGAGTGCCTTAAAAACGGTATTAAGATCCTGCCGCCCGATGTTAATCTGAGTGAGCGTAACTTTACCCCCACGGCCGACGGTATACGCTTCGGTCTGTTGGCGGTCAGAAATATCGGCACAAATCTTGTCGAGCGTATGATCGCCGAACGTAAAAACGGCAAATACGCTGATCTTTACGATATGTGCGACCGTCTTTACGGCAACGACCTTAACCGCCGTGCCGTTGAAAGCCTTATAAAAAGCGGTGCGATGGACTGCTTCGGTCACACAAGACGAACCCTTTTGCAGGGTATGGACGGTCTTATGCGTGCCGTTGAGGCCGACAAAAAGTATACTATGCACGGTCAGCTTGACCTGTTCGGCAACTCGACGGGTGAGACCAAGAAGTCCTTTGAGTTGAACGAGCTTGATGAAATGCCGCATTTTGAGCTCTTACAGGGTGAAAAAGAGGTCACGGGAATGTATATCTCGGGCCATCCTTTAGAGCAGTATTCGGGTGCATTGTCGGGGAAGGGGCTTCTTAAAACCTTTGACCTTACCGATGCCGAAAAAGCACCAAAGCTTGACGGCAAAACGGTCTCCATCGGCGCAATGGTGTCAAAGATACGCAAAAAAGCCACCAAAAACGATCAGACAATGGCTTTTTTGGATATCGAGGATATGTTTGGTTCGGTCAACGTTCTGCTTTTCCCCAAGCTTTACGAGCAGTATTCCGATACCGTGAAGATAGGCTCTGTGTTCAAGTTCACGGGTCGTGTTTCGGTCAAGGAATCGGGTGATGTTGACCTTGTGTGCGACCGTATAGAGCCGTTGCCCAAGGGCAAGGCCGTCCCACAAAGCAACGCAGTGGCAAAACCGCAGTTCCAAAGCCACTCGGCAGAGTCTAAAGCCGATGCACCTGCTTCCAAGATCAAGCGTGGGCTTTATCTGCGTGTGACCTCAATGCAGAGCGAAGACTATCAAAAGGCTCGCCGCATTATGGATGTTTTTGACGGTACAACCCCGGTCATAATAAAGGAGACCGAATCGGGCAAGGCCTTTGTTTCGCCAAAAAACACCTGGGTAATGATGAACGACACCATGATGCGTTGTCTTTGTGAAATTTTGGGTGCCGAAAATGTTAAGTTTGTTGAGTAAAACATTGCATTTGTGATTATTTTGACAATTAGACTTGACATATTTAAAACTTTGGGGTAATATACATTTTGAATACTTTTAAAGGTTCAGTATTTTACGTACAATTTCAGAAATGGGTGTATATATTATGTCTAACGTAACAGCAATCGGTGTTCTGACCAGCGGAGGAGACGCTCCCGGTATGAATGCTGCCGTCCGTGCAGTTGTCAGAACCGCAATTTCTATGGGTATCAAGTGCTACGGCATTCGCCGTGGATATAACGGCCTTATCGAGGGCGATGTTTTTGAAATGACCCTCCGTGATGTTTCGGATATCATCCACCGTGGCGGTACCGTGCTTTATACCGCACGTAGCCCTATGTTCAAGACCGAAGAGGGAATGAAGATGGCTATGGAT
This sequence comes from Acutalibacteraceae bacterium, assembly GCA_045546555.1. Lineage (GTDB taxonomy): Bacteria > Bacillota > Clostridia > Oscillospirales > Acutalibacteraceae > UMGS172. The sequence goes on from JAZQCY010000005.1 coordinate 10,355, forward strand.
ACCTGCAAAAGATACGGTATCAACGGCATCGTTGTAATTGGCGGTGACGGCTCCTACCGTGGCGCACGTGACCTTTCTTTGAGGGGCATCCCTTGCGTCGGTATCCCCGGAACCATTGATAACGATATCACCTCGACCGATTATACCATCGGCTTTGATACCGCTATGAACACCGCAATGGATATGGTTGATAAGCTTCGAGATACCACCCAGTCGCACGAGCGTTGCTCGGTCGTTGAGGTTATGGGACGTCACGCAGGCTGGTTGGCCTTGGAGGCAGGTATTGCCGTCGGTGCAACCGCTATCCTTGTTCCCGAGGTTCAGTTTGACATTGACCGTGACATCGTTGCCAAGATCCAAAAGACCGTGCAGTCGGGCAAAAAGCACTTTATCGTTGTTGTTGCTGAGGGTGTCGGTGAGGTCTCCAAGCTTGCCAAGGAGATCGAGGATAAGACCGGCGTTGAATCCCGTGCAACCATTCTCGGACACGTACAGCGTGGCGGTAGCCCCACCGTCCGTGACCGTGAGATGGCAAGCTGTATGGGTAACTATGCTGTAAAGCTTTTAAGTCGTGGCATCGGCAACCGTGTTGTTTCTTACCGCAGCGGTAAGATAGTCGATTTCGATATCTTCGAGGCGCTCAATATGACCAAGCCCTTCGACGTCGAAAAATACGAAACCGCAAATACAATTTCTATTTAAAAGTATTAAAAGCACTCTTGTTTTTGAAAACAAGAGTGCTTTTTTGTTGAACGCTGTTGATAAATAATACGATGGATGAAAACGGTTATCTTTAGCCGCCTCACGGCGGGCGAACGCAGTTCGCCCCTACGACGACCTCTTGACAAGCCTGTAAAATATTGGTATAATTATAACGGTCTAAAAAGAGTAGCACGAAGACAAGAGAGTAGCACCTTTGTCTCACTAGAATATACCACATGATATTAGAATGAACGGTTGGTGATAATTCTATGAAAACATGGATTAAAATAACTTTAATTGGATTTTTGATACTTGTTTTGACAACAACAATTTTTGTTGTGATATTTATAAAGAAAGGTCAAGAAGTTGGATCATTTGATGTTTTAGATCCAGTGTATCAAGAGCTCATAGAAGAATTTCCATACGATGCACAGTTTTCAAAAGTTGAAAACCGCGATGACGCTGTTCAAATAGCAGATGTTGTATTAAAAGAAAAGTTCCCTCAAATCGATTTTTTTGAGTTCTACCCATACGATGTTGATTATGATAAAATCAATGATTGTTGGTTAGTTGTTGGTAGACAGCCGTTGTGCGACAACGTTAAAAGAGCAGAGCCGTATGTCATTATTAGTGGT
>JAZQCY010000006.1:0-7062 GCA_045546555.1 Acutalibacteraceae bacterium
GCCCCTTTATAAACAACAACGGCGAGATCTCCAAAAACTCCACCGCAGTAGGCTACGAGATCGCAACGCCTTCTTACGATGCCGACAAGTATGACTTTATCGGCTGGTACTCTGACCCCGAATGCACCGTTCCCTTCGGCAAGGTTCGTGAGAACGAGACCAGGACTGCTTATGCACGCTACAATAAGACGGTCATCACCTTCTCGGAGGCAGAGTTTATGCAAAAGGTGACCTACCGTGATGACGGTGAGGATTATGGCGGATATCAAAGCGGAATCGTACTTGATCCCCATGATGCCACCAACAAGGTGTTTAAGCTTCACAACCCCAGCATCTGGGCCAACTTTGCCGTTCCCGTTTACGATGCAAAGGGCGTACCGTCCTACGGCTTGATCGCAGGTGTCAAGTATACCGTAAGTGTGGACTTCAAGATCCCCTCGACCGTCAACGCAAGCACTATCACCATCCGCACCATTGTCGGTGATATGGCTGAAGGCGGCGTCGGCAGAACACCTTACGACAGCACAAGGGTAAATTATACCGTTTCCGAGCTTGAGGTCGGTAAGTGGTATACCTATACAACCACCTTTACCGCTACAAGTGATGTCAACACCAAGCCTTATCTGTTTTTGAGTTATATTCTTGACGACGGAGCAGCTGCTTCAAGCTCTCAGGTCGGTGCTTCAAGCTATCTCTATTTTGATAATGTGAGCGTTTATAACTCTGCACAGTTTGAAAAGCTGACCGTCAGCAACAACGGTGTGGAAAAAGAGATAGATATGGTTGTCGGAACCGAGCTTCCTTCGCTCAACAGCAACCTTGACGAGCAGGTATTCCTCGGTTGGTATTCCGACCCCGAATGCACCGTTCCCTTTGGTGCCGTTCAGGCTAACGAGACCCGTACCGCTTATGCCAAGTTTGACACCGTAAAGATCACCTTCGGCAACGCTGACAAGCAGCTTAATGCAGGTGATATCTTCACCGTGCCCTGCTATGAGGGTGTTGAAAATGCTTATAACCTTACTGCAGGCAAGACCTACGCAATGCGCTTTGTTTATAAGTCTGTAAAGGACAGCGTTGCAGGCAAGTTTGCGGTTTTGGGCAACGAGCTGAAGTTTAGCGCCTACGATGCCGAAAATGCCAACGTCTGGACTCCTGCGGCAATAACCTTCACCGCAACCGAGGCCACCGCTTTGCAGTTGGCAGTTATCTCAGACGGCTCGGCAGGTGTTATGGTTGACGATATTCTCATTTATGAGATCGACTACACTCCCGAGACTTCTGTTACCGCAGGCAACAGCACTATCTCGGCAACCAAGCCCACCGCACAGAACAATATGCAGACCGGTAAGGTCTCTGTCAGCCTTGCCGATGGCGAACAGCTCAAGGTCGGCGGACTTACCATTACCTATGATCTGTATGCAACGGCATTCTCGGAGCCTGTAACCTCCAAGGCTATGCTGTCGAATGGCGCCTACGATCTTGACCGTGACAATGAGCCGGGTAACGGCAACGAGTTTGTCTATTTCGCCCCGGCCAATGCCAAGAACATCAAGATCTCGGCCGAGTTTGTTTCGGCAGATGCCACCAACATTGGTATCATTGCAGGATCTATCCGTGAAAAGAGCGATACCTATACCTCGGGCATCCGCTTCAGAGCCCGTATTTACAACAAGGCCAATATCAGCAAGATCGGCTTCATCCTTGCTCCCGAAAAGCTGATCGAGGCCGCAGGTGAGGACACCCTTACCCTTGAAAACGCCGCTGCCTGCTCGGCTGTTACTGCCGAGGCCACCGGTGTTGTCTATGACAAAACCGATCTTTATACCGATTATCAGGTCATTCTCACCAACATAGAAAAGATTGCCTCTCTTGACATTCAGTGTGTTGCTTACATTCAGTATGCTGACGGCACCGTAGAGTACACCGATGCCAAGACACAGTCATTCGACGGAATCAAAAAGGCTATGAACCCTGTTTACAGAGGTATTACCTCCTATCATTCAGAGGAATATGAGGATACCCGCAACAAGCTTCTCAAGACCCAAAACGACGGAACCTTCTCGTTCCTTGTTCTGACCGATATTCACATCGACTATGTTAAAACGGTTGCAGACGGCGAGTATTGGTACACCACTCCCGTTGGCGGAACACTTCCTGACCGTCCCAACATCGAGCGTGAGATCGCAATGGTCATCGAAATGGCCAACACCACCGATGTTGACTGTGTAATCCTCGGCGGTGACCTTATCCACGGTACCAGCTCACACGCAAGCTCTATGGCCGACCTCAACTACCTGGCACAGGTATTCCAGAAGGCCAAGGTTCCCGTAATAGCTTCCCGTGGTAACCACGATAATAACGATTATCACGGCAAGCCTTGTGCTTTGGAGCATATCATCACCAACGAGGAATGGACCACCACCCTTATCGATCCGCTTGCTAAGGACACTTTGGCAGTTCACGATACCGAAAACGATCCGTATTCGCCTTACTACTATATGGATTTCCCCGAGAAAAAGACACGTGTTATCGTGCTTGATGCATGGAACTACCCCATCATTTCGACCGACGGTATCCATTCGACCTATTCTGCCGAAAACGGTTGGGAGATGTACGGCGATAACGCTCAGATCGAGTGGTTTGCCAAGGTAGCACTTGATGCCGAGCTTCAGGGCTGGAACTACGTGCTTTCCACCCATGCACCTATTGTCGGTTCTATGTCGGGCAGTTCATCCAACGCCGATCTTATCCGCAGCATTATCACCGCCTTCAACAACAAGACTACAATTGATGTGTTCGGCACTACAATGGATTACTCCAATTACGACGGTCAGATGCCTCTGAACGTTTCGGGTCACACCCACATCCAGTCGTGGAGAAAGCTTGGTGACGACCACGTAGCTGTCAACACCGGTTCGGGAAGATTTGCCTATTATACCGACGACGGTACCACCAATACCGCCACCGAAAAGCAGTATCAGCCTGTACGTTGGGAGGGTACCTATTCCGAGGCCTGCTTCGATGCAGTTGTGTACGATCCCGCTATCAACACGATCCAGCGCTTCAACTTCGGTAACCGTCCCGACAACAAGTTTGTCATAACCGATTCGGGAATTGAGATAAGCGAAACACCGCACGAAGGAGAGTATGCAGAATGAAACAATATGTAAAGCCTGATTTCGTGCTTAAAAGTCTGGTGGCCGAAGAAAACATCTCGGCTGACGGTCTTGGCAACGAGGTCCCCATTGTGTCGTATCCGGGCAATTGGGTTGCCAATGATGATTGACACATACTGAATTAAATGTTAAAATAAGGGAGGCGGGATGATATCCTGCTTCCCTTATTTAAAAGCTTTTCGATACTTGGAGTGATTTTTATGAAAAACATTTCAATATTATTACGCAAGTTTTTAATACCCACAGCACTTGTTGTGTGTATGGTGCTGTTCTGCACGCAATGCGGCTCGGATGATACCGCAAGCACAAACACTTCATCCGAAAATGCCTCCTCAAGCACGGCCTCGACCGTATCGAAGGACACTACTTCGACCGAAAGTGCCGAGCCCGAGCCGACCTTTGAGGAAAAGGTCAAGGCAATGGGAAGCGGCTATTGGGAGGAGTATAACGACACCCGTGACAAGCTTTTGGCCGCACAGTCGGACGACACCTTTTCCTTTATTATGCTGACCGATATTCATATCGATTACGTTAAAAAGGTGGCCGAGGGTGAGGAATGGTATACCGTAACACCCGTAGGGGGTTCTCTGCCCGACCGTTACAACATTCAAAATGAGATCGAAATGGTCATCGAAATGGCCAATACCACCGATGTTGACTGCATACTTTTAGGCGGCGACCTGGTTCACGGAACACGGCCGCACTACAGCGCATTGGGTGAGCTTGATTATCTTGCTGAGGTATTTAAGGAGGCCAAGGTTCCCGTGTTTGCGACCCGTGGCAACCACGACCGCAACGACTATCACGGCAAGCCCTGTGCCTTGGAGCATATCATCACCAACGAGGAGTGGACAACACACCTTATAAACCCTTTGGCCAAGGATATGACGGTCGTCCGTCCCGAAAGTGACCCCAATTCGCCCTATTATTATGTTGATTTCCCCGAGAAAAAGACCCGTCTTATCACGCTTGATGCGTGGAACTATCCTGTCATTTCGGATGACGGCATTCACTCGGTATATGCCGCCGAAAACGGTTGGAGCATGTACGGTGATGACGAGCAGGTCGCATGGTTCGCAAATGAGGCTCTCGATCCCGAAAAGGACGGTTGGAATTATGTTCTGCTTACCCACGCACCCATCACAGGTGATGAAAGCGGAACCTCAGCAAACGCCAACCTGATCCGCGAAATTATCAGAGCCTTCAACAACAAAGCTTCTGTTTCTGTGTTTGGTCAGTCGGTAGATTTTTCGAACTGTAAGGGCACACTTGAACTGAGCGTTTCGGGTCATACCCACATTCAGTCCTGGAGATATATGGACAACAATCACCTTGCCATTAACACCGGTTCGGGTAGATTTGCTTATTATCCGAGCGTGGTCACTTTTGATTCTGCAACCGGAAAAGAATATCAGCCCGTCCGTTATGAGGGCACTTACAGTCAGGCTTTGTTTGATGCAATCGTTTATGATCCGAAAGGTCGCACCGCTATGCGTTTCAACTTCGGCAACCGACCCGATAATATCTTTGAATATACCGATACAGGCATAATACATTACGAAAGTATACACCAGCAATGGTGATCTTTTTCACATTGTTTTGGAGATGATTTTATGACAAAATTCCCCTTTGACCCTATATACACCGATGAATTTGCCGACACAGTTAAAAAGGCAAAACCGCTTATCACCGACACCTCGTTTTGCGTTCTGCTGATGTCGGATGCACACATTGATTATTCGGGCGGTCTTGAGCCCGAGCGTCCCGGTATTATGCGTCAGTTGGATGCTATAAAAGCACTTGCCGATGAGATCGGTGCCGACGCTATAATGCTTGGCGGCGATATTCTGCACGGCACCAACTCGCACGAGGGTGCTATGAACGACCTTAACACCTATGCCGAGGTTTTGAAGGATGCACCCGTACCCGTGTTACCTGCAAGAGGTAACCACGACGACAACGGTTATCATAACACCAACCGTCCGCCCGAGATCACGCATTATGACCCGCATTACTGCCCGATTTCGTATATCGTCAATCAGCAGATGTGGACCGATACATTGGTTGACCGTGTTTGCAAGGGTAAGGCCGTGCACGCCGAGGGCGACCCGAAATCGACCTATTATTACGCCGATTTTGAGGATAAAAAGGTGCGAATGATATTCCTTGATGCCTACGATTATCCTTATGTTGCATCAAACGGGATTCATATCGACACCGCCTCCGAGGGCTGGAACAAGGTGCCCGACCACCAGATAAAATGGCTGTGCGATGTGGCGCTTGATACCGCCAAGACAGGCTGGAACTTCATTGCCTGCTCGCACGCACCGCTTAAAAGGTTCGTTACATACCAAAATGCTGAGGAGATAATGGACATATTCTCGGCTTTCAACAACCGTAAGCTTTATAAAAATGAGCGACTCGGTATCGTCAAGGACTTCACCGAGGCCACAGCTTCAACTCCGTTGCAGCTTTTCGGTCACACCCATCTGACCGTCACAAAATCCTGCAAGGAGGAAAAAATGCAGCTAATCGGTGTTGGCTCGGCCAAGATATCGTTCTATCCGAGAACCATCCCCGACCTGCTTGCCCACGGCGACTACGACTACGGTGAAATGCACCCAAGAAAAGCAGGCGACTACACCGAAGCCAATATCGACGTTGTCATAATGGACAAGGGCGTTATCAACAAGATACGCTTCGGCGCAGGTGTCGACCAAAAATTTGACGTTACGGATTATATGAATTATTAAGCAAAAAAGCAACGATGCACGCATCGTTGCTTTTTTATCTTAGGCTCCCTCTGAGAGGAAGGCTTTTATGCCTTATTCAATTCCATAGTCTTTTTGACAATTTCGATAATATCGTCCTGCGATTTGATGCATCCTGCCATTCTGCGAAGCTCGGCGGCACCGTTCAAGCCCTTCATATACCAGGCAACATGCTTTCGGGCTTCCATCATGGCGATCTTGGTGCCCTTGTATTCCTCCATACGGCGCACTTGATCGATAAGCGTCAACATTTTTTTCTCCAACGGAGGATCGGGCAAAACCACCTCATGCTCTAAGTATGCATTTATCTGTGAGAATATCCACGGCTGACCCATAGCACCTCTGCCAACCATTACAAAATCACAGCCCGTTTCCTCATACATTTTGGCGGCGGCCTTGGGCGAATCAACGTCACCGTTGGCAATGACCGGCACCTTGACCGCCTGCTTCACACGGCGGATGATGTCAACATCCACGGGCGGCGCATACATCTGAACCCTCGTTCTGCCGTGCACCGTGATAGCCGCCGCACCGGCTTGTTCCACAAGCCGAGCCAGCTCGACGGCATTTTTGCAGGTGTCATCCCATCCTGCTCGCATTTTTACGGTAACCGGCACCTTGACGGCCTTGACCACCGCCTCTACAATACGTGCCGCAAGGTCGGGATCCTTCATCAAGGCGCTTCCGCCACCCGACGATACCGCAACCTTGGGCGCAGGGCAACCCATATTTATGTCGATAAAATCGGGGCCTTGCGCCTCGGCCATTTTGGCGGCCTCGGCCATAATATCGGGCTCACAGCCGAACAACTGCGAGCCGTAAGGCCGCTCAGAATCATTGACCTCAAGATAGGTCGCCGATTTTTTGTCGTGCAGGCTTATACCCTTGGCGCTTGCCAGCTCACCCACGGCATAAGCTGCTCCGTGCTCACGGCAGATCTCACGCATAGCTCTGTCGGCCACACCCGCCATAGGTGCCAGACAAGCATATCCTTTAATTTCCAGATTTCCTATTTTCATACTACTTTTAAAAGCCCATTCAGGCCCCTCTGAGAGGGCACTCCTTCCGTCTTCGCCTTTGGCGAATCCACCTCCCTCAAAGAGGGAGGCAAG
>JAZQCY010000007.1:0-21262 GCA_045546555.1 Acutalibacteraceae bacterium
CTCCCTACACATATTTTTTACAATTTAAGTTGCTCACCCTGCTCCTCGGCGGCAGGCATACTTCCTGCGGCGGGCAGAGTTCTTGTTCTGTAGCGGTGAGGCTTTTGGAACATACCCTCGGTGTAAGGCACGACCTCAAACAGACGCTGACCCTTTTTCTGGGTCATAACGGCTACACCGCCGTTGTCCTTGGTAGCCTTGACCTGCAAAGCGCCCGTGTGAAGCAACAGCATTCTGCCGCTTGTGGACTTCAGCAGCAGCTCCTGATCCTCTTTTATATGCATTATCTGACACAGCTCAAACTTATCGGTGTAGGCCGAAATAAGCTTTTTACGGTTGGTCTTTGTGGCATAGGCCGAAAGCGAGACCTTTGAAACACGGCCGTTGGCAAAGAAGAACATCATAAAGCCTGCGTAATCGGTGGTGACGATCATTGCAACCGGCTTTTCACCCTCGTCAAAATCGAGCTTGGCAGGTACATAGTCACCCAAAACGCTGGTTTTTGAATCCTCAAAGTCGTTAGCCCTGGACTTATAGACCTGACACTTATCGGTGAAGAACAGAAGCTCGGCCGCATTGGTGGTCTCGACCGTTGTGGTGATCTCGTCACCCTCTTTAAGCTTGTGCTCACCGCTCATACGCAATGACTGCGGTGTTATCTTCTTAAAGTAACCGTCCTTGGTGAAGAACAGCGTTACAGGGTAATCGGGAACCTTTTCTTCCTCAACTTCTATCTTGTTTTCCTCGGCCGAGATTATCTTGGTCTTTCTCTCCTGACCGTACTTTTTGGCGACCTCCTCAAGCTCTTTTATGATGATATTCATAACCTTGCGGCGGTTTTTGAGAATATCCTCAAGCTCGGCGATCTCCTTTTCAAGCTCCTCAACATCCTCCAAACGCTTTAAGATGTACTCACGGTTTAAATGACGGAGTTTTATTTCGGCAACATACTCGGCCTGAACCTCGTCAATACCGAAGCCGATCATCAGGTTGGGAACAACATCCTTTTCCTCGGCAGTCTCACGGACGATCTTGATGGCCTTGTCGATATCAAGCAGAATCTTCTGCAGGCCCTTCAAAAGGTGATACTTTTCCTTGGCCTTGTTAAGGTTGAAGTATACCCTGCGGCGGACACATTCCACACGGAAGGCCGTCCACTCGGTCAAAATTTCCTTAACGCCCATTACACGTGGAGTTCCACCGACAAGAATGTTGAAGTTACACGAGAAATTGTCCTGCAACGGTGTCATCCTGAACATCTTTTGCATAAACTTCTCGGGGTCGATACCACGCTTCAGATCAATGGTGATCTTGAGACCTTTAAGATCGGTCTCGTCACGGATATCGTTGATCTCGGTAACCTTTTTCTGCTTTACAAGGTCGATTATCTTCTCGATAATGGCCTCGATGGTGGTAGTCGGCGGAATCTGTGTGATATCAATACAGTTGGCCGATTTATCGTAAGAATAAACACCTCTTACCTTGATACTGCCACGGCCTGTGCGATACACGTTTTCAATCTCATTACGGTCATAAAGCAGTTCACCGCCGCCCGGAAAATCGGGTGCTGTGAGATAATCGGCAATGTTGATGTCCTCATCCTTGATAAACTCGATCTCGGTCTTGCAGACCTCGGCTAAGTTAAACGGACAGATTGAGCTTGCCATACCGACGGCAATACCTGTGTTGGCATTGACCAGCACCGACGGGAAGGTTACGGGGAAAAGTGTCGGTTCAAGCATAGTCGCATCATAGTTGTCAACCATATCAACGGTATCGTGGTCGATATCGCTGAACAGCTCGGCGGCAATGGGTGCTAATTTTGCCTCGGTATAACGGGGTGCGGCATAGGCCATATCACGTGAATAAGCCTTACCCATATTACCCTTTGACTCAACATAAGGGTGAAGCAATGCTTCGTTACCCTCGGTAAGACGCACCATCGTCTCATAAATGGCGGCATCACCGTGAGGATTAAGACGCATGGTCTGACCTGCAATGTTGGCAGATTTGGTCTTGGCACCCTTCAAAAGTCCCATATTATACATTGTATAAAGCAGCTTACGGTGCGAGGGCTTGAAGCCGTCTATCTCGGGGATCGCACGGGACAAAATAACGCTCATTGCATAGGGCATATAGTTGGTTTCAAGCGTTTCGGTTATAGGCTGTTCAACAACGGTGCCTGCGCCTGCAATATATGCGTTGGTTATGGGTTCCGATGATTTTATCTCTGTTTTTTTCTTTTTCTTCGGAGGCATATTTTTACTCCTTGACTGTTATTTGAAAATCGACTTTAGCTCAAGTCGGCATTGGCAATATAAAGGTTGCCCTTTTCGGTGATGATCTCCTTACGTCCGTCAATGTTGTCACCCAAAAGGATGTCAAACATATGGGCGGTAGCCTCGGCATCCTCGGGAGAAACCTTGATAAGACGGCGTGTGTCGGGGTTCATGGTGGTAAGGCTCATCATATCCGCCTGGTTCTCACCTAGACCCTTTGAACGCTGAACGGTCCATTTACTGTCCCCCACCATATTGGTCATAATGTCGGCCTTTTCCTTTTCGTCATAGGCAAAATAGGTCTTGTCCTTGGTGGTTATCTCATAAAGCGGAGTTTCCGCAATGAAGACCTTACCTGCTTCGATCAAGGTGGGCACAAGGCGGTATATCATGGTAAGGATAAGCGTTCTTATCTGGAATCCGTCCTCGTCGGCATCGGTACAGATTATTACCTTGTTCCAGCGAAGGGCATCAAGATTAAAGTTGGAAATATCCTTATTGGCCTTAGATTTTACCTCAACGCCACAGCCAAGCACCTTTATTAGGTTGGTGATGATCTCCGACTTGAAGATACGCTCGTATTCGGCCTTTAAGCAGTTCAGTATCTTACCTCTGACCGGAATAACGGCCTGAAATTCCGCATTTCTTGCCATCTTGACCGAGCCCAAAGCCGAATCACCCTCAACGATAAACAGCTCACGGACACCCACGTCCTTGGAGCGGCAATCAACAAACTTGTCGATTCTGCTGAGCAGATCGTTACCCGTGGACAGGGTCTTTTTAAGGTTGAGCCTCTCACGCTCGGAGCGTTCACGACTGCGCTTGTTGATAAGCACCTGATTGACGATTCTTTCGGCCTCTTCCTTATTCTCGATGAAATAGACCTCAAGCTGATGGCGGAAGAATTCGGCCATTGCATCACCGATAAACTTGTTGGTGATGGCCTTTTTGGTCTGGTTTTCGTAAGAGGTCTGCGATGCGGTCGAGAAGCTGGAGGTACAAAGCACCAGACACTCCTCGATATCGGCAAAGGATATCTTGCTTTCGTTTTTGGTGTATTTATTATTGTCCTTAATGTACTTGTCTATCTGATAAACAAAGGCGTTTCTTACAGCACGCTCGGGCGAGCCGCCGTGCTCAAGCCAGCTTGAGTTGTGATAGTATTCCTTCAACTGAACCTGATTTGAGAAGCAGACAGCGGCATTTATCTTGACCTTATACTCGGGCTTGTCCTCACGGTCACGACCCTTTCGCTCGGTCTGCCAGAACTGCACCGTTGAAAGTCCCTTATCGGCAACTATTTCGGTAACATAGTCCTTGATACCCTCTTTATAGCAGAACTCATAGGTCTCAAACTTGTTGCTTCCGATCTGGTCACGAAGCACCAGCACAACGTTATCATTGACAACGGCCTGACGCTTTAAAACGTCCATATAATAGTCCAGCGGAATGTCGATATCGGTAAATACCTCAAGGTCGGGCTTCCAACGGGTCTTGGTTCCCGTGTCACGACCCGAATAAGGCTCCTTTTTAAGTCCGCCAATGTTTTCACCCTTTTCAAAATGCAGGGTGTAAAGGAAGCCATCACGCTTGATCTCAACATCCATATACTCCGAGGCATACTGCGTTGAGCAAAGGCCGAGACCGTTCATACCGAGTGAAAACTCGTAACCGTCACCGCTGCCGGTGTCATACTTACCGCCTGCGTACATTTCGCAGTACAAAAGCTCCCAGTTGTAGCGGTTTTCCTTTTGGTTAAAATCAACCGGTGCGCCACGTCCGAAGTCCTGCACCTCGATAGAGTGGTCGCTGAATCTTGTTATAACAATCTTCTTTCCGTGACCCTCACGTGCTTCGTCGATAGAGTTTGAGATTATCTCAAAAACCGAGTGCTGACAGCCCTCAAGACCGTTCGAGCCGAAGATGACCGCAGGTCTCTTTCGTACTCGGTCGGCACCCTTTAACGATGTAATACTTTCATTACCGTATTCCGGCTTTTTAGCCATAGCTTTACCATCCTTATATCATCGTTTTTTAAATCTGCATTATTGCATAATTTATCCATTATCCAATATATTTTACACCATATCTTGTGTTTCGTCAAGTGATTTATGCGGATATCTTTGTATTTTGCGGAATTTGGAGGGCGTTACACCCGTTTCCTGTTTAAACACCCGTGCGAAATAATTGGCATCGTTATAGCCCACATTTACCGCAATGCTGGAAACGGGGATATCGGAGTTCAACAAAAGGCGCTTGGCGTTGGTTATCCTCACCTCGGTCAGGTATTCCGAAACACCCATTTTAAATGTCTTAGTAAACTCACGCAGGATATGCTCACGGCTCAAAAACAGCAGACGGCTTAAATACTGCAGGTTTATATCGTACATATAATTCTTGTTTATTATATCCTTTATACGCTCGGCCAGCGGCAGACTTTCATACAGCTCGGCTTCGCTGTTAGGAAACGCCTCTTTGATGGTGGTGAGGCTTGAAAAATACAACTGTAGCATTCGTCCCATATACATCATACTGTCCTTGCCGAGCTCGGACATTTGGTTATATATTTCCACCATTTTTTGTCCGCTTAAATCAAACCGTTTTGAGGCCTCGGCTATATCATTACTCGCATCAATTCCCTTGACCCTGCATTGTCCGACAAATATAACGCCGTTCAGCCTGCCCTCATATTTTATAGGCACAACAAGCTCCTGAAGTCCCATGTGGCACTTGAAGAAAAACGGCTGGTCATACTGCCCCGCTAAGCTAACCGCCCTTATTCTGTCGCTTTGCTCGCAGGCAGGCTTGCCACCGACGGCAACACGGACGGCGTTACAAAAATCACAGTAGTGACCGATATTTTTTCTTTTGCCCAGCTTGTTATAATTAAAAAAGTTACCGAGGTCATAAAAGCATATACCCACACCCGTAAGCTCGGTAAACAACGATATCATCTCATCTATCTCTTTTATTCTGAGCATCATATCACCTCCCGTATATGATACCACAAAGTCATTACAATGTCAATATTTTACTATTTAATATCAATATTTTACTGTTATTTGGTATTAAGGCGGTTATATAATTGAGTTACAGAAAACGGAGGCGAACAAAATGGCAAAATACACCGTGAACCAAGGCTGCTGTATCTGCGGAGAATGCTTGTTTCAATGTCCCGTGGGTGCAATAACCATTGACAAAAACGGCGCTCACATAAACGCCGAAAAATGTATCGGCTGCGGCAGTTGCTACAATAACTGTGCATCCGAAGCAATATCAGAAACGGAGGAATAAAAAATGACAAAGGAAATCGTTATCAAAGAACAAAAGGTGCCCGTGACCGGCGAGTATGACGTTGTTGTAGTCGGCGGCGGTGTGGCGGGCTGTGCCGCCGCAATGGCTGTGGGAAAGCGTGGCTACAGCGTTTTGCTTATCGAAGCAACCTCGGCTTTGGGCGGACTTGCCACAATGGGTCTTGTGAACATCCCTCTGGATTTTGTTTCGGGTCTTGGCAAGGAAATGATGAACGAGCTTGATGCTGTAAACGGACATTGGCACCGCAATACCGACCCCGAAAAACACAAGCTGGTGCTTGACCGAATGATAAAAAAATACAACGTAAATGTACTGCTTGTGACCTCGGTGGTTGATGCCGTAGTTGAAAACGGAGCCGTTAGGGGTGCCGTTATCCAAACCAAGACCGGCCGTGAGTGCATCCTTGCCAAACGCTTTATCGATGCATCGGGTGATTCCGATCTTGCCTATTACGCAGGCGCCGAAACCGTTTGCGGCAGACCGGAGGACGGTATGAGCCAGTCCTGCTCGTTGGAGTTTACCTTGGGCGGCGTTGATTGGGACAAATATCTCCACAGCGACATCAAAAAGAACGACCCCAAATGGGTCAAGACCATCCGTGAGGACCTTGAATCGGGTCTTTTGCCCTATGAGGCAGACAACCACCTCAACTGGATAACCCACCTGCCCGGCCGTCCCCAGCATTGCGGTATGGACGAGGTAAGCATCTGCTTTGCTCACTCACGACGTTGCTTCCCCATCGACAACCGTGACCTGACTCGAATGTATTTTGAGGGTCGTGACCAGTCCCACATGCTGGCCGAATACCTTAAAAAGCGTATGCCCGGCTTTGAAAACAGCTATCTTTCCGCCACCGCAAGCCTTTTGGGCGTAAGAGAAAGCCGCCGTATTGTAGGCGAATACATCCTCACCGCCCGTGATCTTGCTTTTTCCAAAAAGCACGATGATGTCATTGCCATTTCCAACCACGGTTACGATGTTCACAACTTTGTTGAGACCGGAAATATCAAGTGGGCGCCCATTGAGATAAACGGTGAGACACAATACGTCATCAGCTCGCAGCACGGCTTCGGAACCACCACTCCCCCACCCGACGGCAAACCTGTCGTAAACTGCAAGGGTCAGACGGCCGAATATGCCGAGTTTGAGCCCGGCATCTACTACGATATCCCCTACCGTTCACTTGTTCCCGTAAAGCTTGACAATCTGCTGGTTGCAGGACGAAATCTGTCGTCTGATGTCTACGCACAGTCAGGTGCAAGACTTATTATGTGTTGCTTTACCATGGGCGAATCGGCAGGCACCGCCATCTGTCAGTCGCTCGAAAAGGGCATCACACCGAGAGAGATCAGCCGTGTTGACCTGCAAAAGGAGCTTATCGCCAACGGTGTAAACATAGGCCAAGCCTTCCGCAGTATTCCCGATGTCACCGATAATTTGAGCGGTGAAGGTGATGAATACGAAAATACCGAGTTTAAAAAAGACCGTGTTGTTTTGGAAAACCGTGCCAACGAATTTACACGTGGCAAAACTAACTAAACTTATATCTCAACAAGCATATACAAAAGGGCCTGCAAGGGAATCCAATCCTTGCAGGCCCTTTTTACTTATTCTGTTTTTACAAACCAATCATCCGTGCCCTTTATAAAGCTTTTTTCGGAAAGCTCAAAATACTTTGTATTATACACGGCAAACGATTGCCAAGCTGTGTTGTTTTTTTGGTACAGAGGTACAACCACATAAAGCTTATCACCGATATTTGTTGCATTGTAAATGTCAACATCGGTAGCTTTGGAATAGTCGCTCCAAACATAGTTTTCAAAAGGCAGAAGATAATCCGTGCATCGGTCTAATTCCAATATATATCTTTCTCTGCTTCGACGGTTATAGTACGTTTGCTTTCCTATAACAACATCCTCAACAATAAAAAACCTATAATTTTTGATCCTTTTGCGATGGATAATATCAAAAATAATACCCCATGCAACCAAAACACCCAAACCGACAAACAAGGCCATATAAAGGCAAAACCCCAGCATATTATAGTCCGAATAAATCAACAGAACGATCAATATCGGCACTATAACCAACATAACAATTCCGCTTATGAGGCTTTTTGAATTATCGTGTTTTACATCAAATCTGCAACGGTTTTTGGTCAGCTTTTCTTTTGAATCAAGCTCTCTCATTTCGACTCGTTGGCCTTTTTGGCATTTTCGGATGCATCCTCGGAATAAACCGGCTCGGCAGTGTGATTGGTATCGGTCCGAGACTCGTCGGCGTCGAACTTATCGATCCCGTCGTCAACCATTTCCTCAACCTGCTTAACCACGGTAGCACCGCCTCTTAAAAGGGTCTTGCCAAGATCACGGAATGCGTGACCAAGTCCCGTTCCGACCTCTTTCCAGCTATCCCTTCTATTATCTGCCATAGCCTTCACTCCTTATAATTTTCTGCTTTCAGTATATGGTTTTTTAAGCTTTTTGTCAAGCATATACCGCTTAACGTATAGCCTTCGACTTCCACTTACCTACTCGGTAGAAAAGGAAGGTCAACAACGCACCAAGCACCCAGGTTGACAAGAGCGATATCTGAATACACTGCTCCCATCCGTGGGACAAAATACCGTCGGGAGAGGTAAAGTATGCGATACCGTAGGCCAACGGCACACGGACGGCAACGGTGGTTATCAGCGATATCCACATAGGTGTCATGGTGTCACCTGCGCCACGCATAATGCCCGAAAGGCTTTGGGTCACCGCCATTGCGATGTATCCGACCGCAAGTATCAGCATCAGGCTGTAGCTTTTGTCAACCAACGATTCGGTTTCGGTGAAAACACCCATAAGACCCTTACCGAACAAAAGGATGATTACTGTGATAACGGTTGAGCAGGCCACCGCCATCAGGGTTCCCTGCTTGGCACCCTTGGTAACACGGTCATAATTGCCTGCTCCGACGTTCTGACCTGCATAGGTGGTCAAAGCCGTGCCGAACGAGAAGTTGGGCATCATGGCGAAGCCGTCGACACGCATTACGATAACGTTGGCGGCAATAAACTGCTCGCCGAAGCTGTTGGTCAACGACTGAACAATGATCATTGCCGATGAGAATATTGCCTGTGTCAGACCCGAGGGCAGACCAAGCTTGACTATCGTCTTGACGTAGAGTGATTTCGGCTTCAGGAATCGCCAGCCAAAGTCAAAATACTCACGCATACGTGACAGCTTCAAAAGGCAAAGCGCCGACGAAATGATCTGTGAGATTATAGTAGCCAATGCAACACCTGCAACGTCCATTTTAAGTGATGCAACAAAGAATATATCAAGCACAATATTGACCCCGGTGGCAACTAACAGATAAATAAGAGCCGAAACCGAGTCGCCCAAGCCACGGATGATACCGCTTAAAATATTGTAATAAGCCATACCCACGCCGCCGACCAAGGATATGAACAGATAGTCATAGCAACCCTCTATTACGTTGGCAGGAGTATTGAGCACCTCAAGCAGCGGTCTTAAAAACGGAGTTACCACAAGAATGAGGAACACGCAGGCAATGGCCGTTACGGTGATACAGTTGCCGACGGTGTAGGACAAGCCTTCACGGTTTTTGGCGCCGAAATACTGCGAAACCATAACGCTTGCGCCGGCCGAAATACCGATAAACAAAACAAGCAGCATATTTAGTATGGGCAATGCACTTCCGACGGCGGCAATAGCGTTGTCGCCGTTTTCGGCAAAGCGTCCGACAACTATGGTGTCGACGGTACTATACAACTGCTGTGCGATATTGCCCAAAAGCATCGGCAACGTGAACATCAGAATACATTTCCATGGTGTACCCTCGGTCATATCCTGCGGAGCAAAAAGTTTCTTTAACATACCTTCACCCGAATCAAAAATTTTACGTGGGCAATTATAATGGTGGTTGAACGTGGAAATAACTCTGAAAGTGTTATTCCCACGCCAAATCTTCGATTTGGCAACAAATTTTCAAAGAAAATTTGACAACGACCATTGCAATGATGTAGAAAAACAATCAAATTTCAAGAAATTTGATTGTTTAAAAGCAGATAAATCTGCTTTTGTGGAAACGCTAAGCGTTTCCACATTCTACAATCATTATGGGGAATTGTCCGGCCAAAACCGTTTTACAAAAGCTGATTTGGTATTATAAAACGATTAAAGCCTGACTTGCATACTGCAAGTCAGGCTTTAAAAACGTTTTTTATTTAATCCTCAATTGCGGCCTTGCGGGCAAATATGGGGTAGATGAGTTCGGGTTCAAACTTTGGTGTGCGGTCGTAGGTGTAAAGACCGTTTTGCTCCTGTTCGACGTCGGTCAGCTGGGTGTAGCAAAGACCGAACATATACTCGTTATCCATCAGCACGTCGGTAAGGCCTTTGAGACGGGTTAAAAATTCCTCTTTGGTTTTGGGGCCGTTGCCGTAGCCCCAGGCATTGTCACCCATGCTCCAGCCGATTCCGCCGTATTCGCTGACGAAGAAGGGCATTCCGACCTTATAAATACCAAGCTTGTCTTGGTTTACATAATCATGGAACTCGCCCGTGGTGCCTATCTTGTCATAGAAGGTTTTGAAAACGGCCGCATCCTGACAGTAGTTGTGAACGTCAAATATCTCGGTCTCAACGTGGTACCAGCCGCTTGCATCAATGCAGGGGCGGCTTGGGTCGACCGCCTTTGTGGTGCGGTAGACGAGTGAAATGTTGCTGTCGTACTGCGGCTTTGAGGTTTCGTTAAAGGGGCACCATCCGACTATCGACGGGTGGTTCATATCACGGTCAAGCTCCTCCAACCATTCGGGCAACAGATGGTGAACCGCCTCGGGATCGCTTACGCCAAAGCCCCAGTTGGGGTACTCGCCCCAAACGATATAGCCCTTGCGGTCGGCATGGTAAAGGAAGCGCTCCTCAAAAACCTTTTCGTGCAGTCTTGCTCCGTTAAAGCCCATTGCCAACGAACGGTCAATGTCAGCTATAAGCTCGGCATCCGACGGTGCGGTGTAGATGACGGCGGGGTAGAAGCCCTGGTCAAGCGCAAGACGTTGGAAGAACGTCTTGCCGTTGATGAGGAATTTATGTTTGTCAAGATG
This sequence comes from Acutalibacteraceae bacterium, assembly GCA_045546555.1. GTDB lineage: Bacteria > Bacillota > Clostridia > Oscillospirales > Acutalibacteraceae > UMGS172. Next base: position 10,711 of record JAZQCY010000007.1, read on the forward strand.
TACCTCACGAAGTCCGAAATAGCTTGAAACGGTGTCATTGCCAAAGGTCAGCTTAAGGTCATAAAGCCGACCTTTGCCGACCTCCCAAAGGTGCTTTTCGGCAAGGTTTAATGTGAGAACGGCGTCCTCACCCTCGGTGTGAACGGTGCTCGAGCCCATCGGCTTGCCATCGTAAAAAGCCTCGGCGGCAAGGTCGCCGCAACCTTTGACCTTGACGGTAACGGTGGCGGTCACGGCATTGATGTCGGTCGCAATCTTGAAATTGGCAATATAGCTAATAGGCACAAACTCAAGCCAAACGGTTTGCCAGATGCCGGTGGTGCGGGTGTAGTGGCAGCCCTTTGAAGCGTAGGCCAACGACTGCTTGCCCGACGGCACCTTTAACGACCGAGTATCATCGGTTGCGTGAACACAAAGTGTGTTTTTGCCCTCTTTAAGGTAGTCGGTTATATCAAATTTAAAGGAAACGTAGCCACCTGTGTGACGGCCAACCTTCTTTTCATTCACAAAAACGTCGCACCAATAGTCAACGGCACCAAAGTGCAGGAAAACACGACCCTTTAACTGCTCGGGCGTGATATTGATATCACGCTTATACCACACACTTGCCATAAAATCGGTGTAGCCGAGCCCTGACAGCTTGCTTTCGGGGCAGAAGGGTACGTTTATGGTGCTGTTCAGCCTGTAATCATCCTTAAAAAAACCTTTTGCCTCACCGCTGTTGGGGTGGTCGATCTCAAACTGCCATTCACCGTTAAGGTTCTGCCAATTATCCCTCATAAATTGGGGTTTTGGGTGCTCGGTTCTCATCATTGCTATCATCCTTTCAAGATGTCCTACAAGTAAATATTATCATAGTGACTTCAATATGTAAAGTCAAAATTATTTGGCTTTTGTGAGGAAAAATTGTTATGTGCAGTCAATATGTCCAAAACAAAAAGCAACGCACTTCGCCCGAAATGCGTTGCCTTAAATCTTATATAGCGGTCAGCTCAAAAATAAATGTGCTGAAGGGTGGGACAGTATGGGGGATGAGCAGACCGATCTTGTCAAGCGCCTTGCCGCTTAACGTAAGGTCACCGTTGACCTTATAGTTGCGGTTGGGGTCAAGACCCTTGATGTGAACGTAATAGTTTTTGTCCAAAATCGAAATATCCTCGGTTACTGCAAAGACAAGTGCGGTCGACTTATCCTTGGAAACAAACTCCCAGGCCGAGAAAATGTCGCCGTCGTTGGGTGCCGATAGACGGTAGTAGTCACCGCCGAAGATGAGTTTTTGGTTCTTGCGGTAAATTTTGGTCTGCTTAAAGCAGGCGTCAAGCTCCTCATCGGTCATTTTGGCAGGGTCAAGCTCATAACCGAAGGTGCCGTGCATGGCAACAGCGGCACGTGTCTCCCACGGAAATACACGCTTGGTCTTCTTGTTGGGGCAGGCCGAAACGTGGGCGCCCATGGTGCTTACTGGGTAGGCAAACGAGGTGCCGTACTGCACGGTCAGACGGGATTGGGCATCGGTGTTGTCACTGCACCAAATCTGCGGATGGTAGCATAGCATTGCACCGTCAAATCGACCGCCGCCGCCGCTGCAACCCTCGAACAAAATGTCGGGGTGGGTCTTAACAATGCCGTCAAGTATGCGGTAAAGTCCCAAAATGTAGCGGTGGTAGATCTCACCCTGGCGGTCTTGGGGATAGTAGGCACTGTAAACGTCACAAACGTAACGGTTGTAGTCCCATTTTACATAGTCGATAATGCCCTGATCCAAAATGGCATTGATGGCCGAAATGAGATACTCGCAAACATCGGGACGGGAAAGGTCAAGGCACAGCTGATGGCGGCTTCTCGAGGGTGCACGGTCGGGCACCTTCAAGCACCAATCGGGGTGCGCTTTATAAAGGTTTGACCTTTCGTTGACCATTTCGGGCTCAAACCAAAGTCCGAATTTCAAGCCCATTGCGTGAAGCTTGTCGGCAAGGCCCTTTAAGCCGTTGGGCAGTTTTTTGGGATCCTCAGTCCAGTCACCCAGACCTGCCTTTTCGTTGTCACGTGCAAAATCGCCCTGACCGAACCAACCGTCGTCCAAAACGAACAGATCGGCACCCAGGCGTTTGCCCAATTCGGCGGTCTTTACAAGCTTTTCCTCGTCAAAGGTGAAGCGGAACGGCTCCCAACTGTTCAGAATAACGGGACGCTCGGAATTGACGAACTTTGAATCGCAGGCGTTGTTGCGGAAAATGTTGTGGAAATTGTGCGAAAGTGTCGAGAAACCGTCCTTTGAATAGGTCAGCACGGCCTCGGGAGCCTCAAACGATTCACCCACGGCCAATTTAAACTCAAACTGCTTGTGGTTTATACCTAAGGCCACTCTTGTCTGCGAATAGCCGTCGACCTCGGCAGACAGCTCAAAGTTGCCGCTATACATCAAAAGGAAGCCATAGGCATCGCCACAGGTTTCGGTGGCCTTGGGGGCGCACAAAACGGCAAACGGATTGTGAAAATGCCCCGAAGAGCCACGGGTCGAGCCGATCTCAAACACACCGTGATTAAGGTGCTGACGCTCGGGTCGGCGCTCGTAGTAGTGGTGGCCGAAAAAGTGCAGAATGTCAAAATCATCGGTCATAAAATCAACGCTGGCCGACATCAGTTTTTGTAAGCGAAGCTCGCCCTTATTGCTGTTGGTCAGCTTGACGGCACGGGTGATGACGTCCTTTTCGGCAAAAACGCCGTAGTACAAGGTAACCGAAACACCCGTAACCTCATCCTGAAGCTCGATCTCAAGCGTTTCAACATCCTCGTCATCGGTGGCAAAAAGGGTGGGCAGGGTGGAAAGTCGGTATTTGCCCTTGTAAATTTTGTGCGAACGGTACTTGCCCACAAAGGCATAGCTTCCGTCGGGGTTTACGACCTCGATAGAGCTTATGCGGTAGTCGCCGGCATCGTTGGAGGAAAACTCCTGCGGATAGGCGCAAAGCGAATAAACACGGTTTGCACCAACCTCAGACGGGTTGGATTCGTGGCTTCTGATAACGTTGGGGATGAGGTATGACACATCGGTGTCGGTGATCTTTTCACCGTAATAAAGGTGCAAAAGATGTCCGAACTCGGTCACCTTCATCTGATAGCTTGTGTTTTTGGTGTTAAGCGTAAAGGTGTTGTGGTTTTGGTCAAAAATAATCATTTGACAAATCCTTTCAAAGGTAAATTAAAATCAAAAATGCGGCGGCTCAACCGCCGCATTTTGCGGGAAATCAATCATCTGCTTCGGGTGTGTTTTCGTCATCCTCATTGGGCTCGGGCAAGCGCTCGGCAAGAATGCGGACGATCCTGCGTTCATCCATTTCCTCAACGGTGAAGGAGAAGCCCTCAAACTCGATCATAGGATGCTCATCGGCATCGGGAATACGTCCCAAAACCGACATAATATAGCCTGCAATGGTATCATACTCGCCCTCGGGGAACTCAATGTCAAGCAGCTCGGCAACCTCGTCAATGGCCGAAGCACCGTCGATGTTGAAAACATCCTCGCTGATCTGCTCGATCTCCTCCTCCTCATCGTCAAATTCGTCCTGAATGTTGCCGACGATCGACTCGATAAGGTCCTCAACCGTGACAATACCTGCCACACCGCCGTATTCGTCCGAAACAATGACCATCTGCAGATGCTTCTCGGTCATTTCGGTGAACAGGTCACGGCACTTTTTGGATTCGGGGATAAACATGGCCTCACGCATAATATCGCCCGGCTTTAAGCTGTCGGGGATAGCGGTGCCGATATATTTAAGAAGGTCTTTAACGTAAAGGACACCCTTGATGTTATCCAATTCGTCCTCGTACACGGGTATTCTCGAACAGCCTGCATCGATGGCTTTTTCGATGACCTCGCTCAGCTCGTCGTTGACCTCGACCGCCGTAAGGTATGTACGGTGGGTCATGACCTCGCCTGCGGTAAGATCGCCAAATTCGAAAATGTTGTTGATCATTTCCTTTTCGATCTCTTCAAGAACGCCGGTTTCCTCACCCTCGTCAAGGATGGAAAGTATCTCGTCCTCGGTCACGGGTGCCTCGTCAATATGCGGGTCACCGCCGAAGATCTTGACCAAAATTCTGGCAATACCCGAGGTGATAAACGAAACCGGCAGTACAAGCACCTTGAAAAACATAAGCAGGCCTGCCATTTTGAAGGCAACCGAGTCGGCATTCTGCTTACCGATACGGCGGGGGAGCAATATACCGATTATCGAGAAAACGGCGGCCGCAACAAGGATTATCACAAAGCAGGGAACAGCCACGCTCAAAAGCCAATCGGTATTGTCGGCATAGCCCGACGGCAAAAGTCCGTTTCCCGTATACTTCGGCAAAAATGCCAAAAGGCTTGCACCGGCGGCCACCATCGAGCAAAGGGTGGTATACATTCCCGATGTGTCGGCAGGCTTGGGTCGTCCGTCAATAAGTCGGGCCAATTTTTTGGCCTTTTTGTCACCGTCATCTGCGGCATCGTGAATTTTCTTTTCACTGGCGTCACGTAACGCCGAGGTGCCCATGGTCACCAGCATACAAACCAGCGTTGACAATGCGTACAAAAGGATAAAAATAACAGTGTTGGGATCAGGTTCAGGGTCGTCCATTTTAAATAAAACTCTCCAATTCAATATAATAGGAACACAAAATTCCAAATATATAATACTTTTAAAAGTCAGTTTTGTCAACATTTTTGTGTATTCTTATGCACCACATTAAAATTCTTGTCCGAATTTTGATTATATTTTTAAGAAAAGACTTTATTATTTGATAGTTTTGTGGTACAATTACTTTGTGTTTCTGTCGATTGTTAATCGAATGTTTACACATTGATACAAAGTAACTGTTAAAATATCTGTGTGTCAAAATAATTGTTATGGAGGAATCGTTATGATTCAAGTCTCGAACCTGTCCAAAAAATACGGTTCGCACGTAGCGGTAGACAACGTCAGCTTTACCGTCAACGATGGCGAGATATTAGGTTTTTTGGGCCCCAACGGTGCGGGTAAAAGTACCACAATGAACATCGTCACGGGTTACCTTTCGGCAACCTCGGGCAATGTTTCCATCGACGGATATGATATCCTCGAAAATCCCAACGAAGCAAAAATGCGTATCGGCTATCTGCCCGAGCAGCCGCCGTTATACATAGATATGACGGTGCAGGAGTATCTGTACTTCATTTATGACCTTAAAAAGGTCAAGTTCCCCAAGGCACCGCATATTGATGAGATCTGCCGACTTGTTAAGATCGACCATGTAAAGGGTCGTCTTATCAAGAACCTTTCAAAGGGTTACCGTCAGCGTGTCGGTATTGCGCAGGCTCTTGTCGGCAACCCCGACGTTCTGATTTTGGACGAGCCTACCGTTGGTCTTGACCCCAAGCAGATCATCGAGATACGTACCCTTATTACCGAGCTTGGTAAGAACCATACCGTTATTTTGAGCTCGCACATTCTTTCCGAGATCCAGGCCGTTTGTGAACGTGTTATTGTTATCAACCACGGCAGAATCGTTGCCGACGATACCCCCGGTAACCTTTCAAAGGCCTTGTCGGACGACCACACTCTGACCGTCCGTGTCGGCGGTCCGAGAACCGACGTTCTGAAGCTGCTTGCCACCATTCCCGGCGTTAAAAATGTCACCTGTATCGGCATGCAGGAGACCAACTCAAACGACTTTATCGTTGAGCCCGACGGTCTGACCGATGTTCGCCGTGCGATCTTCGCCCGCTTGAGCGAACGCAAGTGGCCCATCCTTTTGATGCAGTCCAACGAGCTTTCCTTGGAGCAGATCTTCCTGAGACTGACCGAGATGTCCGACGAGGAGCAGAAAAAGGTCTTTGGCAACCGCAACAAAACCGACGCTGAGGCCATCGAAGCCGAGGTCGAAATTATGGAAGGAGAGGATAAATAATGAGCGCTATATTTAAAAGAGAATTCAAATCCTTCTTTATCACTCCGTTGGGATATGTTGTTATCGCAATTATGATGCTGTTCCACGGACTTGCCTTTACACAGATGTATTCCTACGGTGAGCCCGATATCGGCTTCGTTTTCGGAAGCACCTTCTCATTCGTTGCAATCTACGTGCTCATCCCCATTCTCACCATGAGAACCATGAGTGATGACCGCCGTCAGAAGGTCGACCAGGTATTGCTTACCTCACCCGTCAGCCTTTATGCAATCGTTTTCGGTAAGTTCTTCGCAACGCTTGCTATTTTTATGCTGAGCTTTGCAATGACCCTTGTGTTCCAGATCATCGTTGCCTTCCAGGATGTTACCATGAACTGGCTCATATATATCGGAAACCTTTTAGGCGTATTCTTTATGGGCTCGGCCATTATCGCACTTGGTATCTTCATTTCGTCCTTGACCGAAAGCCAGGTCGTTTCGGTTGTTATCAGCTTTGCGGCTTCGCTTGTGCTGGCCATGATGGACAATGTTTCGGCAATGGTCAACGTACCCGCAATCACCAATATTATCGAGAAGATTTCCTTCATTCAGCGTTACAACGCATTCTGCAACGGCATAATCGACTATTCAAATATCGTGTTCTTCGTCGGTCTTGCCGCAATATTCATATTCTTAACCGTCCGTGTGCTTGACAAGCGCCGCTATTCTTAATGAAAGGAGTGCTTTGAAATGAATAATAAAAATATTACAAAGTCTCCTGCATCCGATAAGGCCGATATCGGCAGTATCCTGCTTATCATCGGCGGCGGATTGCTTGTTGAACAGCTTATTGCTTTGATCACAAACCTTGTTTTCCTTGGAAACAGCTTTATCAATACCGGCTCGTTTGGCAAGGTGCTTTTGTCACTTGTTATCAACCTTATCCCCGGTATCGTGGGTCTGGTGCTTGCCGTTGTCGGCATCATTATGCACAAGAACGCCAAGGGTGAGAACACCGTGGCTATCAAGCGAAGTATTTATTCGCTTTTCCTTTCCATCGTTTTCATTATCGGTGTCGTTTTGCTTATCGCACTGACCACCACCCTTGCCGCAAAATACCCCTTGGAGATCGACCTTACCACCAACAAGCTGCACTCCATCAGCACCGACAACTTCGAGTACATCAGCAGTGTTGACGAAACCATCAACATCTACGTTGCCGCTACCGAGGAGCAGTATCTGAGCGTCACAAGATCGACCTCCGATATTGCTTATATCGCCGCTGCGGAGCACGTTATCGACTACCATTCCGAGAACGTTCAGTATTACACCCAGACGGTCGAGCTTTTGAAGAAGTACGATGATTACAATGATAACATCACCGTAACCTTTGTCGACGTTTACGACAGCAAGACCCGTGATATCACCGATAACTTCGAGGATTACGATTGGGGCATCGGTGACATTCTTGTTGAAAGCACCTTCAAGCTTGACGGCAAGGACGTTACCCGCCGTACCGTTGTGCCGCTGGTTGAGACCTACACTCTCGAGGACAAGTCGGGCTATGCAACCGAGCTTGAGAAGAACCCCGAGATGTATGAGCTTTACTACGGTGTTTCGGCCAAGATGGGCTACGGCTACGGTTACTTCATCAGCGAGAACAATATTGAGTATATGATTTCGGCCGCTATCTATAAGGTAACCTCGCCCGATACTCCCTTGTTCCTTGTTCCTACCTCGGTCAGTGACGACAAGACCATTTCGGAGGCCCTGCAGAAGGTTCTCGAGGTCAACAACTTCGCTATCGAGTATAATGACGGACTTATCTCGACCCTCTTGACCGAGGCCAACTATGATAAGTACGCAGGTATCGTTCTTTCCAACTGTAAGGCTGATATTTCGGCCGCCGACCGTGAGTTTATTGAAAAGTTCCTTGACAACAAGGGTATGAAGGGCAAGAGCCTTTACTACTTCGCAGGTACCAATGCATTCGGTCTTACCAACCTTAACGGACTTTTGGGTGACTGGGGTATCGGCTTTGAGGACGGCTATCTTTACGAAACCGACGAAAACTACCATCAGAGCGGCAACCCCACCATGCTTGCACTCGAAAGCTCGGGTGCCGATTTCACCAAAAAGTCGGATGCACTTGACCGTTACTTTGCAGGCAGCAACCTTGTTAATATGAAGGTTCTGTATCAGACCAACACCTCGGCAACCCACACCCGTGAGACCACCGTTCTGATGTCGACCGCATCACTCGGTAAGACCGCCATTATTCCGAGCGGCCAGAAGGTTGACGAGTGGAAGGCACCTACCGACGGTAACTTACTTGATAAGCGCATTGTCGCAGTTGTTTGTGAGGATGCCGATGCCGTTGATAACGTATTTGTTTCGAGCTACGTTCTGGCATTCGCCTCGTCCGATCTTGTCAGTGAGGACTACAACACCGACACCTTCGGTAACCTCAATCTTGTTCTTGACACCTTCAATCAGGTAACGGGCACCGATGATGCTCCGTTCACCTTCGTCCCCAAGAAGATCGAGACCTCCAACTACTATGCCGACGTCACCGAGGGTGAGGTCAGCGCAATCCGTTGGATCTTCGTTGTAGCGGTTCCCGTAATCGTTATCGGTCTCGGACTCTTTGTATGGATTTGGAGAAAGAGAAAATGAGTTTAAACCCTGAAAACGAAAATTTAAAAGAGGTAAAGGAGCAGGAAGCTGCTCCCGAAGCCTCGGTTGAACCGACCGAAGCAGATAACACAAAGCAAGAGTCGACCATTTTCCAAAAGCACGTTTACGCCACCAAAAAGCCGACCAAAAACGGCGGCAAAAAGCGTGTTGTCATTGCTTTGACGGCAACGCTGGTCTGCATAGCGTTGGTGATCGGCGTCATCTTTGCACCCAAGCTGTTCCCCGAGGATCCTGCCGATTCCTCGTTAACCCAATCGACCCTTGAGGAGGAGACCATAACCGTCCTCAAAAAGGCCGACATCTTAAAGGATGCCGAGATTGAGATAGACGGCGAAAAGGTCACGGTCGACACCAATATCGAAAAGGTCTACTTTGCAAACGGCTTCACCGGTGAGGAATTTACCGTCCGCTCCGAGTTTGTCAAGGCCGAGAAAAAGGACACCACCACGTCGTCCTCGTCGACCTCGTCCGACAAAAAGGAATACCTTTATGACACCGTTTGGTCGGTAGACGGCATTGAGAAGAAAAAGACCGTATCGTCTGCCATTCTCGACAAAATCGAGGATTGCCTTAACATCAAGGCCTTCCGTGAGATGAAAAACAATTTTGACACGGTTGAGGAATACCATGAGCATTTCGGCATGAAGAAAAAGCTGACCGCAGGTATGGTTGTCACCTTCAACGACGGTACCGAGCCGTTGACCGTCAGCGTTGGCGATACTTTGGCAACCAACGACTCGTTCTATCTTATGACCAGCCTGAGTGACACCGTCTATGCCGTAAAGGATGAGTATGCCGAGCATTTCTTTGGCTCAACCAAGGAATTTGCCGATCCGGTTATGATTCCCGCTATCGAGCAGACCAAGGACAACGAAGGCTATTTCAACAAGAGCAAGCAGCTCGCCCGTTTTGACAAGATCAAGATCTACGGTGACGTTTTCGGTGACAAGGTCTATGAGTTCAAGATGAACACCGGTGTTTCGGCTGACTATATGCCGTATCAGATGGTCACTCCCTACAAGCGTCCCGCTTCGGATGCCTTCATTGCAGAGGCACTTGGCTTTGCCCAGGACGGACTTGAGGCATCGGTGCTTTACAGCTACTCGGTGACCGACAAGGACAAGGAGGAGTGCGGTCTTAATAAACCTAAGGGCATTATCGAGCTGACGGTCGGTGACTACAGCTATAAGCTTATCATCGGCGGCGCACGTAACGACGGCACCGAAAGCCTTGCCGCTATGGTTGAGGGCAGTGATATGGTGTATGGCATCGACCAAAAGGAATTGGCGTTCATCATCAATGCCTCCAACAACGAGACGACGATGTTCCATGCCAGCTTCATCCTTGAGGATATCTACACCATCCAAAGCTTTGAGGTCAAGATCGGCTCCGAAAATCATAAATTCGACCTCAAGCATACCCAGCGTGAGGCCGATAAGGATGTTTACGATACCGAGGTCAAGCTTGGCAAGACCGTAATGAATGCGGATTACTTCAAGCGTATTTACGGCCGTGTGCTTATGCTGACATTGGTTGAATACGTGACCGAGGCCGAAAAGTCCGAGCCCGTGCTGACCACCACCTTTAACTTTATCGGTGACAGCAAGCCGAGAGTGGTCGAATTTACCGAAAGCCCCGACGATATGTATCACTACACCGCCTGGGTCGACGGCACACCGCTTGGCGAGGTTCTCAAGTCAAGCATCGACGATATCCTCGACTGCGTTGAGCTTTATCTCAATGGCTCCGAGGTCCCCGATACGTGGTAAAATAAAATAAAGCTAAACCACCGCCTGCGGTTCACCCGCAGGCGGTGTTGTTTGTAAACGGCAGTTGCTTGTAGGCAAGACATTTATACCTTCCGCAAAGCTGACTTACAGCGGGCGAACAGGAAAGCCCCTACGATTTGGTGATTGATATTTGTAGGGGAGGGTCTCTGTGCC
>JAZQCY010000008.1:0-6839 GCA_045546555.1 Acutalibacteraceae bacterium
TTTATTATCGGACACAACTCTTTTAATAATGCCATACGATGAATCAAAATCCCACGGAGCCTCAAAGATCAGCTTTTTACTTCCCTTTTCTGACATATCGAGGGTCATATAAAAGCTTGACCAATCGACATCAAGGTCGCAGGCAATTTCGTTTATGATATAGGTATCAACCAAGGAATCAACATTGATAACGGCACGTATAGCCTCCTCGGATGTGGAAAAACCAGAATCCTCAAGACCGGTATAATCCTTGTTAAAGCCCATATACCTACCGTTTTCGGTTGCGGCATAAATAACCGTATACGCATTTTGAACATAATTCGAAATAAATTGAAGTTGGCTCGGGTGATTTATATCGCTTTTTATCGTGTAGCCGGGCTGGTCGTAGGGCTTGTCAAAATGATCAATTGTAAAGGTCGGATCCCCTGCGCCCTCGGGCATTTCGAGCTCATTCACGTAATAGCCGTCATACTCAAAAACGTAGCCGATGTCGGTGCCCTCATAGTCATCCTCAACCTCGGGAACGCTCATTCTGCCGTCCTTTGCCTCCTGTTGCTCGACAAGCAGATACATTCCCCAATATTCACCGTTAAGATAAAGCTCAACGTTTTTGAAATCTGTGCAGTAATATCCGTCAGCACCCAATATCGCTTTTCCGAGGTATAACGACACGACGTTATTCAGCATCGAAAGATCCTTCCAATCGGCCAAGAGTACCCAATTTTTATACTTTTCGCCGTTGTGAAGCCCCAACATACTCTGTTTCTTTGAAAATTTTATGCGTATCGGCTTTTTATCATAGTTTAAAGTATAATTACCTCTTACCTTAACCTCTGCTTCAACGTTATTTAGAATATACTTTTCATCACATTCGTTGACCGATATTTCAGCATCAACATATTCGATTTTGTCAAGCAGCTTATCAGAACGAGTATAATCGGTTGCAAAGCTATTACTGCCGTCGGCAGTATTTATATGTATCTGCGGCAGCTTTTCGGATATGGTCGGATAATACGAATACTTGTCCAAAATATCCTTTGAAACTGTAGTATTTTCGGGCTTAAAAGTGATATCAGGCTTAGGAATTTCAACTGTATCGCTCGACGTTACCTGAGAACTTGTTTCAGATGAGTTTGGCTCGCTTGAAACGGTGTCACTCCCTACATCAACTGTCGAGGATAATACGGATGAAGTGCCTTCTTTTGAACAGGCAGATAATACAGTAAGTATTAAAACAAGCGAAAGAACTAAAACAACAGATTTATAAATAATTTTGCTCATAGGTAACCTCCGTTATTTTTGATTTTCTTTAATATACTCTCTTGGAGAAAGTCCGAAATGCTTTTTAAAGGTTTTGGAAAATGCAAACATATCGTCATAACCAACCGACAAAGCGGCAATTGACGGCTTTATGCCCGACTTCAGCATCATTGTAGCGGCTTTTTCCATACGAAGCTTTATAAGGTACTGCTGTGGGGAAAGTCCGACCTTCTTTTTAAAGGCAGAAGAAAAATAACTGCGCTCAAAGCCGATCTTATCTGCGATATCGGATATGTTAATTTTATTATGACTGTTACTGTTCATATAGTCAATAGAAATATCTATCCAATCAACGGTCGGCTTGGTCTGCTCAAGCACCTTGGAAAATATTTCCCATATTTTGCCCGTCAAAAAAGCCTCTTTGCCGTTTTTCATTTTAAAGCATTGCTTCATACCTTCAAAGGTTTCACCAAGCTCGGGTGCATTTACAACGTCAGGTATATCAAGCGGCAGGTCAGAATCGGTCAAAAAACCTATCCAGATATAGGTCCAGGGCTTTTTACTGTCGGCCTCATAGTATGACGTGACATTTGGAGGTATTACAAACATCTGACCGGGGCCTAAATTATATGTCTTGCCGTTTATCTGAAAGGTTCCAAAGCCCGAAACCACATAATGAAACAGCCAATTCTGACGCACAATAGGGCCAAAATGATGCGAAGGCTCGCAATCCTCAAAGCCAAATTCATAAGGGTTGAAGCCTTTATAGCCCTTGTTTGTAATAAATTCGCAGTTATACATATTATCACCCTAAAAACATTATACAACATAAATACAAGTTTTTGCAACATAAAACTATGTAAAATGCAAAATATAAACATTATACTTAAATCAAATACATGGAGGTGTTTTTATGAAGCTTACATTTATGGGTGCAGGCAGTACGGTTTTTGCCAGAAACGTTATCGGAGACTGTATGTGCTCCGAGGTTCTTCGTGACAGCGTTTTTGCTCTTTATGATATCGACGGCGACCGTCTTGAGCAGAGCCGTGTTATTCTTGAGGCAATGCGTAATTCAAAGGGCGGTTACGGTAAGATCGAGTGCTATCTCGGTGTTGAAAACCGCAAGGCCGCTTTGAAGGGCGCTGATTTTGTTGTCAATGCGATCCAGGTCGGTCTTTATGATCCGTGTACCATTATCGACTTTGAGGTTCCTAAAAAGTACGGTTTAAGACAAACCATTGCAGACACCTTGGGAATCGGCGGAATTATGCGTGCACTTCGCACCATTCCCGTGCTTGATGATTTTGCCAAGGATATGGCCGAGGTCTGCCCCGATGCCTGGTTCTTGAATTACACCAACCCCATGGCTATGCTTTCGGGCTTTATGCAAAGATACACTCCCATCAAAACGGTCGGTCTTTGTCACAGCGTTCAAAGCTGTACCAAAGGGCTTTTCAAGTCTTTAGGTATTGACGAAAAACTGCTTGAGGGACGCAAAGAGCTTATTGCCGGTATCAACCACATGGGCTGGCTTTTGGAGATAAAGGATAAGGACGGCAACGATCTTTATCCAATGATAAGATCCAAGTGTGATGCTTATATGGAGCGAACCGGAGTTATAAACAAGGTTCGTATTGATTATATCAGAAACTTCGGTTACTACTGCACCGAGTCAAGTGAGCATAACGCTGAATACAATATGTTCTACATAAAATCCAAGTATCCCGAGTTGATCGAAAAATATGAGATCCCGCTTGATGAATATCCCAGACGCTGTATCAAGCAAATCGAGGGTTGGAAAAAGGAATATGCCGAGCTGCTTGAAAACGGTGTCAAGGATCATCAGCGCTCTAACGAATATGCTTCACGCATTATGGAAGCAATGGTTACCAACACTCCCTTTGAGATCGGCGGAAATGTGCTTAACACCAACAACGGTCTTATTACCAATCTGCCCGCAGAGGCTTGTGTAGAGGTTCCCTGTCTTGTCAACGGATATGGAGTACACGGTTGTCACGTTGGTGCATTGCCGGTTCAGTGTGCCGCAATGAATATGACCAATATAAACGTTCAGCTGTTGACAATTGAAGCCGCTGTCACCAAGAAGAAGGAGCATATTTATCAAGCCGCTATGCTTGATCCGCACACCGGCTCCGAGCTTGATATCGACACCATTAAAAAGATGGTAGACGACCTTATCGAAGCTCACGGCGACTATCTGCCCAAGTACCACTAATATCAAAAGGACACTTCCCGCTTGAGAAGTGTCCTTTTTCTTTTAAAATACACCTGCAGTTTTTAAAAGAAATGATGCTAAAAATACCGTTAAAGCCGAAAAAACCGTCGTCCATATAACAAGCTGACCTGCAAGAGCAACATCGCTATCCATTTCCTGCGCCATCGGGACGCTTGAAACCGCAACGGGTGTTGCGAACACAGCAACAAAGGTGGCAAAATGCGCACCCGTAAAGTAATCCTTAAAGAAGATATATGCCACGCCAAGGCCGAGTATCGGCACAATAACGGTACGGATCAGCACGCCGAAGATTATCTCTTTTTTAAGCTCCGTTACGGCCGAAAACTCAAACTGAATGCCAAGAACAAGCAGTGCAAGCGGTGTTGCAACCGAGGAGAGATATTTTAAAACCTTGTGCAAGGGTTCGATATCGGTCAAACGGAACTCGATACCGTATTTTACAAACAGTGCTCTTATACCTAATGCGGCAATACCGAGAAATATACTTATTATCAACGGATTTTTAACAACATCGGCAACAATTTTTTTAAAGCTGATCTTTTGCGAGCTTTTGCTGAAGATCGAAAGACTGATAACCGCAAGTATGTTAAATGCAGGTATAATAACCGCCGACAAAAGTGTTGCAACTGCGGCGCCCTCGGCACCAAAAAGCGATTCGGCAAGCGGTATACCTATAAGCGCATAGTTTGAACGAAAGGTTGATTGAAGTATGGCTCCCCTGCGTTCATTTTTTGGTGTCAATAACATGATCAAAGGGATCGACAGTAAGAATATTACTATAGACGCAATAACCGCATAAAGAATATAGCCGTATTCTAATCCTTGAACACTGTTTATGTTATACACGTTAAGAAACAGCATAACGGGCAAAAATACTCTGAAAACCATTTTATTGAGTATTTTTGCGTGTTCCTGCTTAACAAGTCCTATGCTCTTTATAACATAGCCCAAAACAACCATCAATATTATAGGCAAAACTGCCTCGATTGCAAATAATAAAGAATCCATAATATCACCTCGACATATTAAAAGCATTATACAGCTTTTACAACAAATTTGCAACAATTAAGGCAAAATTTTGTAAATCCTATTTTAAGATTTGACTAGACTGTCGGTATGTGATATTATATAGATTAAAAGAGGTGTTATTATGAAGCTGGCAACAACTATAAGTGATTTTGGCAAATATTCCAATGATCAAGAAGTCTTGATCCGCTATTTGTCAGAATGCGGATTTAAGTATATTGACTATAACTTCGGCATCGATTATAAAAACGGTTCCGGATTTTTCGATGATTTTGATGCACAAGTAGATAGAATGAAAGCTTTGGCGGATGAGCTTGATATTAAGTTTGTTCAGTCACACGCACCGATGGGTACTCCTATTGTAAAAAATGAAAAATACGAGTCTTTTATTGAGTGCAACATAACCTGCATCAAGGCTTGTGCTAAGCTTTCAATTCCTAATCTTGTTGTCCATTCGGGATATGAAAAAGGTATTTCAAAAGAAGAGTGCTTTAAACGTAACAAGGAATTTTATGACCGACTTCTCCCCTATGCTACAGAATATTCCGTAGATATACTGACCGAGAATTTTAATAAAATGTGGGATCCCGAGACATACTGGATCGACAATGCCCAAGAGCTTCGTGAATTGGTTGATTACATCGACCATCCCTTGCTTAATGTATGTTGGGATATAGGCCATGGAAACCTGCAGAGCACACCACAGCATGAAGCGTTGAAAATACTTGGTGACAAAGTGCATGCCCTGCACGTGCAGGATAACTACAACCGCGCCGATAGCCATAAAGCGCCCTTTTTTGGTACAACGAATTGGGACTCGGTGATGCATGGCTTAAAAGAGATAGGATATAACGGATATTTTACCTTTGAGTCAGATAATCTGTTGACCGGTGCTCATGCCAAGCGTGCATTTGACCAAGATTCACGTTTGCTTGTTCCCCCCGTTGAATTTCAGTTAACACTCGAAAAGCTTTTGTACGATATCGGAAAATACATTTTAACATCGTATGATTGCTTTGAAGAATAAAGGAAGCTTTTTATGAAAACCATTAAATCATTACTTTGCTTGGGCACTGCTTTTATTCTGATGCTGAGTATAACTGCCTGCGATACCGAGCAGACCGAAAGCACACCGTCGCACGTCAGCAGCTCTGTAAGCACCGGCAGTGACACCGATACCACTTCTTCGGAAGATACATCCTCGGTTGAATCGGAGGTGTCCAAACCTGCCGAAAAGCACAAATACGACTCCGAAACGCTCGTTTTCAGTCACAAGACCGAAAAGGCGCAGGCTACTGATTCAAAGAAAAAGTATGTTGAGATCGGCGAGCTTGGCAGGTTTGAGATTGACAAGGAACGTAATATCTCTATCAATGGCTACACCGTTTTTGACTACAAAGGTAAGGTTGTTTATTTTTTCAAAAGTCCCATCAACAACAAGCTCGTTGTATTTTCTGTCGATGACGGAACGGTTTATCTTAATGAATATACCTTGAATAAAGAAAAGGGAGATTATGATAACACAGTTTTGACCTTTAACGATCCCGTGAATGACAAGGTTTATGATGAGGTCGATTCAATTCAGTTTAAGGACACGTATACCGCAGGCTTTGTTGCCGAAATAAACGGCAAATACTATCACAATAAGATTGGCTCGATTGCCAAAAATGACCCTTATCTTTTGATTTATGAGATACCCGATTGCGATGAGATTTATGAGCTTGGTTATCGCAACCCATACTCCGCCGTTTGCTATTCAAAAAAGGATATCGACAACGCCGTTTTCTTCTATTGCGGAGATTATGACTACACCGTCAACCTTCCCGAAGGTTATACCGTTGACGATATTGAGCAATTGACGTTTGGATTGACAATTGTTGCGGTTATGAAGGATAAAACGGTATGCACCGTTACCGCCGACCGAAACGCAAAGGAGCATTCTTTTGTTATAAACGAAGAAATCACGCAATTGAACAAGGACAAAAAGGTCAAAAACATTAGTATCAGCAACTACAACGGCGTATGTGACGTGCTTGTTGCAATGGATGATGGCAATGTCTACAAAATTCTATAATAACAAAAAAGATGTGCTACCAAAACGATAGCACATCTTTTTTTAATTTTGATATTACTTGAAGTATCTCTCCAAAAGTCCCTTAAGAGCCTTGCCGTGGCGAGCCTCATCTTGAGACTATATTGAAAACCCTTGTAAATAAAGGATTTTACACAATTAGTTTACAAAATACCACTTGAAATCCCACCATTTGCATGTTATCATAATATCAATAAAGGG
>JAZQCY010000009.1:0-6438 GCA_045546555.1 Acutalibacteraceae bacterium
GGATCGAACCTGCGGCCTGATGGTCCCAAACCACCCGCGCTCCCAGCTGCGCCACACCCGGATATATTGAATTTTTAGTGCCCGTTTTTGAGGAAATTTTCTCAATTGTGGGATAAACTGTGGTCAAAACGATTTTTGACCAAAATTTTGATTTTTATAAATGCCCGAAACCCGCATGAATACAGGGGTTTTGAGGCTTTTTGTTTTTTGGGCATTAAACGCCCGACACGCTCCCAAACCACCCGCGCTACCAACTGCGCCACACCCGGATATATGTTTGATTTACTGTTTCTTCGATAAAGCCTAAGACGCACAACACGTCCTTGACCGCCTCACCACGCAACGATTATTTTAAAGGATTTCACTCGCTTTGTCAAGAGGTATATGCCAATTTTGTCGGTGATATGCTTTTTGAAAAGGTAACCTTACGCTTGACAATCTTATCGACAATCTTGATGCCAAATCTAAGCCGAGGTTTATCCAAGCGTTGCTTGATATCATTGATTGGTTGAAGCAGAAGCTCAAGGGTAACAAGGAAATTACCCTTGAATTGGTGCGCCTTGAAACCAAGTATTTGCGAGCTTTGAATGCCGCACAAAAGGCTTGGGAGCAGAAGCAACAGACCACCGAGCAACAAAAACCTCCACGGAGAGTGGAGGAGGTTATTCAATAGTTAAGGATAGCAAAAATCGTGATATTGTCCTGCTCGACAGAAATATTTTTAAAGATATCACTAACCTCGAAAAACGTAGTGAAGCGTTAGAAGAGTGGATATTAAAAACCTTTGGCGGTCAAAAATACAACACAAAAGATTATTTGTTTATTCTTGTTAACGAACGAACAGCCGGTAAAATGATGTTTTGGAATGAGAATATGGATGAAGAGGCATATAAGATCAAATTATCTGCCGCCGAACGCATAGACGAATTGATAAAACTCGCAAAACATGATAGACATAGCCGTAATTTCAAAGACAAGCATAAAGAATTTGCCAAGTACGGTTGGGATTATTTTAAAGCGTATTTTACTGACGGGACACGAATTTATGAGGCGTATATGTCCGCAGCAAAAAATGATGATGGCTCGATTCTCTACAACATTGGCAATATAAAAGAGGTTGGCAGATTTGAGCATAAAAAAGAGAGTCCTTATTCTCTCACCGGCTCACCAAACGAGTTGGTCACCATCCTCGATTACGAGGCATCGAATAAGGACTCTACCACTAATATACCCAATCCTGATGAAAATGTCAAGCAAAATCTTTCACCCGACACCGAAGGTGTTGCGGAGAATGCCGATGGGAAGCCTGAAAGCAAGCAATACTCCCTTCCTGACGGTGAAAACACCGATTTTACTGCTGAAATGGATGCCTTGGATGAGCAATATCAAAACGGTGAGATTGATCGAGCTGATTACCTTGAGCAGATGAACGACCTTTATCGCAAGGCAGGAGAAACCTACGGCACCATTAAACAAGGTGAGACGGTTACGGGTAACGAGGATTTTTCAAACCCTGTGCCTCAATCGGTTGACGGTAATAAACAGACATGGGCACTGATTTTGTCAGAAACACAAAAACGCCGCAACTCCCTTATTGCGGCGTTTTATCGTTATCAGTGTTTTTGAGGTGGTGCTTTTTGGGCAGGTTGGCATACGGCACGACCTTATGCTCGGGCAAGGCACGGGCCATGGTGGTTATCTCGTCCATAAGATACTCCACAATCCTCTTGCGTTCTTGCTCTATTGGTGCGGTGTGGTCAAAGGTTGTTGGCTTGCCAATGAACATCTTTTTAAGTCTCGGGGCAATATACAACGGTACAAACTGCAGCTCCTTGCCGCTTTTTTTATAATAAAGCTTGGCAACGTCGATAAAGCTGTCCTGAAAATCGTAAATAATATTGTTGTGGGGCGTGTAATGCTCGGGGAAGATGATGACCCTTGCACCGTCATCCAAAAGCTTGACCGTTGCTTTAAAGGTCGAAACAATACGTGAGTCGTGGTCGACCGAGATCGCATCCGCATTGTTGAAGATGAACGATGCCAAAGGTGCAATTATATAGGACACCACCTTGAAAAACGGACGGACGATCTTTGGCTTTTGCGCCCAAAAATCCTTGTAAGCGTAGGCAGGAACGTCCTTGGTGCGCATCATTTGTCCTGCACACCAGGTGTAGCGGTAGCCGGGGAAATATAACTCGGTCGTTATGGGACCGTGAAGCTGGGAGTGGTTGCCGACAATTATTGCTTCACCCTCGGGCAGGTTTTCGGCACCGACGACCTCGATCTTCGGGTAGAAAAACCGCACGGTTCGTTTAAGTGCTCTGAACAGCAAAGCGGGCTTCTTTTTGGGCTTGGATTTCATTTTTGACACTTCGATTTCATTGAGATTATGGTATAATGAACATTATATATTTCAAATGTTTAAGTTATGTTAAAAATTTATAAACAAATAAAAAGCCACCGATCAATATTCGGCTCATTGATCGGCAGCCATTCAATTGTCTTTACTTTTGAGGATGCGTGTATTCCTTATAAAGTGTGATACAGTCGTAAACCGGGGTATATTTTTGCTCGCCGTGGGCGGTGACGCATATAACATCACGTCCGTCGTCGGTTACGGCATAGCTCACAAGGCAGAACAACGATTGACTTGTAAAGCCGGTCTTACCGCCCTTGATCTGTGCAACCTCGGGCTCGTTGCCGTACATTTTTTCAAACATTCCGCTATGGAACGTGATTTCATCATGAAAATCGTTCTTGGCAACGGTGTAATACTCGGTTGAAATTATCTCACGGCAAAAATCGTTTTTTATAACCGCCTGCATTATCATTGCCATATCGGTGCAGGTGGTGTAGTGGTTTTTATTGTGCAGTCCGCTGACGTTGGTGAAGTTGGTGTTTTTAAGTCCTAATTCAGCAGCCTTTTTGTTCATCAGCTTGACAAATTCCTCTTCCGAACCCGAAATATAGGTTGCAAGTCCGACAGAGGCTTCGGCACCCGATTCAAGCACCATACCGTAGATCATATCAATTATCCTGACCTCTTCATTAGGGCGAAAGCCTGCAAGGGTCAGGTCTTGACGGTAAAGCGGGTCGATTATTTTGGATGTCATCTTAAACGTGGCGGTTATATCGTCAATGTTTTCGGACACCAACAAAAGCGTCATTACCTTGGTCATCGAAGCGGGGTAGATGACCTTGTCGGCATTTCGACGTGCAAGGATCGTATTGTCCGAGGCATCCACCAAAATTGCATGATCGCTTTCGATCTGACCGCCGAGTGTTACGGTATACTCGGTTGATTTCGGCCTCGAAACGTCGTTCTCCGGTGTGGTGTTTACGGTTGAGGCCGTTTCACTCGATGCGACCGATTGTGTGTCGGACGAGCTATCATTACCGTCAGACGAGCATTTTGAAACCGATAATGCTATTATCACAACAACAAGTGCAATCGCAATGACGACCAATGTCGCCTTGACCCACGGCTTTAAACGGCGTTTAGGCCTTTTGGGCGGTCTGGAGCTGCTGCGGTTTTTGCGGTGGGGGTCGTGGTCATTAAAAAAATCACCGTACTTTGCGTGATCGTTATAATATGACATTTCCTACATCCTTTAATTTTACTTGTTTAGGGCTTTAAATAGGCTTCAAGACGGTAGATCGGCAGGCCTTGCGACACAAAGCGCTGCTCATACTCTGTCACTATATTGCCCTCAAAATCGCTGTTGTGCAGGTCTAAAGAGATGTTTTTCAAGGTGAAGCCAAAGTCGGACAGCTGTTCCAAAGAAAACTCAAACAACTGACGGTTGTCGGTTTTTTGGTGTATCTCGGCACCCTCTGCCAAAAGCTCCTTGTAAAGGCGCAAAAATGTTGGACTTGTCAAGCGGTGGCTTGCGTGGCTCTTTTTAGGGAAGGGGCACGAAAAATTCAAAAACAAACGCTCAACCGAATTTGGCTTTAGGTACCTTGTGATGTATTCTGCACCGCATTTCAAAAAGCGGACGTTATCGATACCCATTTCAATGGCCTTTTCGCAGGCCTGAACGATAACGTTGCTGTTTTTCTCAACCGCAACAATATTGACCTCGGGGTGTTGCTTGGCTAATTCGCAGGCAAACTGACCCTTTCCGCAACCGATCTCAAGCCAAAGCGGACGGTCGGCGCCGAACCATTCGGTAAGGTCGATATAATCCTTTGTATCGCCGGCTGTGGCGAAGTTTAAGTCGTCACTCATAGCCGAAATAAGCAAGCTACCGCAGGCGGATTTTCTGTCCTCAAGGTGCTTTAATCTTTTCATTCTCATAAAATTCACCCGAAATTTTAAAACTGCCTTAATATTATACCTCAAATCGACACATTTTGCAATGGTGAATTGAAATTCTTATGCTTGGTGGTACAAGTTTGAGTGGTGGGGCTTGCATACAAGGCGTTATAGTTGAGGTTCCAATTAAGAACCCTCCTCTGATGAGGAAGGTGTCACCGCAGGTGACGGAAGGAGAGATAAGCCGTCTTGCGGCGGACAGCCGAGGACGTCTGTCCCTACGTTGTATCTATAGGTTTAATTGTAGGGAATGAATTTATCCATTCCGCAAAGTTGGCTTACGGCGGGCGAACACAGTTCGCCCCTACGACAAAACCTTATGTTATACTTCACCGTAGAGGCGTTCTGTGAACGCCCGCAGAACCTTCCTTTGACGAGGAAGGTGTCACCGCAGGTGACGGAAGGAGAGATAAGCCGTCTTGCGGCGGACAGCCGAGGACGTCTGTTCCTACGTTGTATCTATAGGTTTAATTGTAGGGAATGGATTTATCCATTCCGCAAAGTTGGCTTACGGCGGGCGAACACAGTTCGCCCCTACGATATACGGTTTCGGCTGTCAAAATGTGTAAAATAATGTTGTTTACCTCTTGTTATTTCGTAAAAAATATGTATAATAATATAATACGAAAGTTAACGTATCAGTTGCTTTTTGGAGGTTAAAATGTTAGAGTTAAAAAATGTTTGCTTCAGTGCCGAAAATGATGAGGGCACAAAAGATATAATCAAGGATATCAGTCTCACCATCGACAAGGGCTTTGTGGCCTTCACGGGTCCCAACGGCGGTGGTAAATCCACCTTGGCCAAGCTGATCGCAGGTATCTATATCCCGACCTCGGGTCAGATACTTTTCAACGGTCAGGATATAACCAATATGTCAATAACCGACCGTGCAAAGCTGGGCGTGACCTATGCTTTTCAGCAGCCTGTACGTTTCAAGGGTATCACCGTGCGTGACCTTGTAACCCTGGCAAGCGGCAAGGATTTGACCGTTGCAGAGGTCTGCAAATACCTTTCAGAGGTTGGCCTTTGTGCAAGGGAATACGTCGGCCGAGAGGTCAATGAAAGTCTTTCGGGCGGCGAATTAAAGCGTATCGAGATCGCTATGGCTATGGCACGAGGCACCGAGTTTACCGTGTTTGATGAGCCCGAAGCAGGTATTGACCTTTGGAGCTTTTCAAACCTTATTGCCGTTTTTGAAAAAATGCGTGAAAAGATCAACGGCTCGATTCTGATAATCTCCCATCAGGAGAGGATTCTTAACATCGCAGACCGTATCGTTGTTATTGCCGACGGCAAGATCCGTGAGGACGGCAAAAAGGAAGACATTCTGCCGTCGTTGCTTGATACTTCGGCCGCCGCTTGCTCGGTTCTGACCGAAAAACTTTAATGTGAGGAATTTGTAATGGCACTTGACAGTATTCAGAAACAGTTATTGGAGCAGGTTGCCGATCTGCACGAGGTACCCAGCGGAGCATACAACATCCGTGCCAACGGTGAAAGTGCGGCTCGAAACACCACTGCCAATATTGATATAGTAACCAAGACCGACAAGCCCGGTATTGATATCATCATCAAGCCCGGCACCAAGAAGGAGAGCGTGCACATTCCCGTGCTGTTGTCCGAGGCAGGCATCCGTGAGACCGTGTATAACGATTTTTACATTGGTGAGGATGCTGACGTCACCATCGTCGCAGGCTGCGGAATCCACAACGACGGTGACGATACCACCGAGCACAGCGGAATACACACCTTCTATGTCGGTAAAAACGCAAAGTTAAAATATGTTGAAAAGCATTATGGAGACGGGGACGGCAACGGTCAACGTTTGATGAACCCCACCACCGTTGTCAACGTTGACGAAGGCGGATACGTTGAGATGGAAACGGTGCAGATCAAGGGTGTCGATTCCACCAAGCGGGTCACCACCGCCAAGCTGGGGAAGGATGCTACCCTTATCATCCATGAAAAGATCATGACCCACGGTAAGCAGTATGCCGAAACCGATTTCACGGTGGATATGGATGGTGAGGGCTGCAGCGCAAACCTCGTTTCCCGCTCGGTCGCCAAGGGCGAATCCAAGCAGATATTCCGCTCCAATATCAAGGGCAATAACCGCTGCA
>JAZQCY010000010.1:0-10711 GCA_045546555.1 Acutalibacteraceae bacterium
ATGGTCGTGACAGCCACAGTCGCAATCGTCATCGTGGTGGTGGTGATGATGCTTATGCTCGTGAGCCAGCTTTTCAAGCTCAATTGCAAGGGTGTTCTTCTGTTCCATTGCATTCAAGATGGCGGCACCGTCAATGTCGCCCCAAGGGGTGGTGATAACGGTTGCATCGGCGTTGTGCTCACGGATAAGCTCGACACACTTTTTCAGCTTTTCGTCCGAAATATTATCGGTATGGCTCAAAATAATAGAGCTTGCGTGCTCGATCTGATCGTTGAAAAACTCACCGAAGTTTTTCATATACATCTTGCACTTGTTGGCGTCAACAACGGTGGTAAATCCGTTAAGTACAATATCATCTGAGCCGATATTCTGAACGGCACGGATAACGTCACTCAGCTTTCCGACACCCGAGGGCTCGATCAAAATGCGGTCGGGGGAGTAGTCGGCCAAAACCTTTTTGAGAGCCTCGCCGAAATCGCCCACAAGACTGCAGCAGATGCAGCCCGAGTTCATTTCGGTGATCTCAATGCCGGCATCCTTCAAGAATCCGCCGTCGATACCGATCTCGCCAAATTCGTTCTCTATAAGAACAAGTTTTTCGCCCTTATAGGCCTCGTTGATAAGCTTTTTAATGAGTGTGGTCTTTCCTGCGCCCAAAAAGCCCGAAAAAATATCAATTTTAGTCATAAAAATTACCTCACAGTAAATATTTCTTTACTAAATCAACATTATACCACCGTTTATTTCGGTTTACAAGGGTTTAAAAATATTTTTACAAATACCCAAAATACTGCAGTGTGCTTTCAAGTACACTTTTTGGTCTAATATAAAAAACCTTTGTATTGAGCCAAATTCAGCACAAAATTAAATTTTAAAATAGACTACGTTCTGTATTGCATTCTTGTTAAAAGTGTGATATTATACTTGGGTATTTTATTATAGGGGGATGAGCTTATGTCTCAAATCATAGCATTTGTCCTTTATTTTGCACTTATGCTCGGCATCGGAATCGTATTTTTCTTTAAATCCAAGGGTTCCGGCGAAAAGGACTACTTTTTAGGCGGACGTTCTATGGGTCCGTGGGTCACCGCAATGAGCGCACAGGCCTCTGATATGAGCGGATGGTTGCTTATGGGCTTCCCGGGAAGCATTCTTGCCTTCGGTATGGGCAAGGTCTGGATCGGCATCGGTCTTGCTCTCGGTACCATTGCAAACTGGTTGCTTGTAGCAAAGAGACTGCGCCGTTTTTCAAAGGCTGCAGATGATTCTATCACTCTTCCGCAGTATCTGACCAACCGTTTTGCTTCTTCAAGTCCCGTGCTTAAGGTCGTTTGTGCAATAATCTTCCTTATTGCGTTTACCGTTTATGTTGCATCGGCCTTTAATGCAGGAACAGCTGTTTTCTGCGCAGTTATTCCTTGGTTTAACAGCCACAAAGAGCTTGCAATGATCATCTTTGCTGCAATCATCCTTGTTTACACCTTTATGGGCGGCTACAAGGCTGTTTGCTGGACCGATTTCTTCCAGGGTCTTTTGATGCTGGTCGCATTGCTTGCTGTTCCCATCATTATGTATTCGTTAGGTGATTTTGATCCTGCTTTTGAGGGTGCATTCGCCGAGGGTGTGACTGCTTTTAATGCAAATCCCTTCACAGCAAGCTGGCAGGATATTATTTCCGGCCTTGGCTGGGGTCTCGGTTACTTCGGTATGCCGCATATTCTTGTACGCTTTATGGCTATCAAGAAATCTTCGATGATCAAAAAATCCTCAACCGTTGCCATCACCTGGCTTATTATTACTCTTGCCGCCGCTATTATGATTGCCTTCCTTGCAAGAACCTATCTGTTCTCTGATGGAAGCTCATTGGCAGGAGAGCTTATTCCTGCAGGCAACCAGCAGAACCTGTTTATTAATATCGTTAACGATATGTTCCCCGGATTCTTCGCAGGCATCATTCTTTCGGCTATTATTGCGGCTTCAATGTCCACTGCCGACTCGCAGCTGTTGGTTGCATCGTCTTCCTTCACCAGCGATATCTACAAGCCGCTTATCAGAAAGAACAAGGCCTCTGATAAGGAGATCCTTTGGGTCGGTCGTATCGTTGTTCTTGTTGTTACGATCGTAGGCCTGCTTATTGCAATGTCGGGTCTTAACGGAAAGAACGCATGGGCTTCAAACATTATGGCCATGGTTGAGAATGCCTGGGGTCTGTTTGGTGCCGCCTTCGGTCCTGTTGTTATCCTTTCACTTTTCTGGAAGCGATTCAACTATGCAGGTGCCGTTGCAGGTATTCTTGCAGGTGCCGTTGCCGATATCGCATGGTTGGTGCTCTTTACAAGCACAGTTACCGAAGCGGTCGTCACCAATCTCGGTGTTTATGAGATCGTTCCCGGTTTCATTGTCGGCACTATCGTATCGGTAGTTGTCACCCTTTGCACAAAGGCACCTTCCGAAAAGGTTGTAAGTATTTACAACACCGCCACCGATAAATCTATTGACGACTAAGTACGTTTTTTATAACAGCACTCAAGCCACACGCTTGGGTGCTGTTATTTTATGTTGATTTTCACTAAAATTCTATGTCAAAAATTTAACAAATTGCCAATGGCATAAAGCATGATAAAGTAGTACAATAGTCATAATTTAGTGTCAAAAAAGGAGAGACTGTTATGACATCATACATCAGATACACATATCCTCAGCTCAAGACCTTCTGCGAGGACTGCTTTGAGAAATTCGGTTTCACAAAGGCAGAAAGCGAGATCATCACCGATGTTCTTTTGCTTTCCGACCTTTACGGTATCGAATCTCACGGTATGCAGAGACTTGCCCGTTACCACAACGGTATCAAGAAGGGTCTTATCAAGGTTGAGGCCAAGCCCGAAATCGTTTTTGAGACTCCCGTTTCGGCCGTTATCGAAGGCCACGACGGTATGGGTCAGCTTATCGGCCACAAGGCAATGAACATTGCTATCGAAAAGGCAAAGACCACAGGTATGGCTATCGTTACCGTCCGTAACTCCAACCACTACGGTATTGCAGGCTACTATGCAAAGATGGCTTGCGATGCAGGTCTTATCGGTATGTCGTTCACCAACTCCGAGGCTATCATGGTTCCCACCTTCGGCCGTCTTGCAATGCTCGGCTCCAACCCCATTGCAATCGCCGCACCTGCCGAGCCTTATGATTTCTTCTTCGATGCCTCTACCACCGTTGTAACCCGTGGTAAGCTTGAGGTCTACAACAAGATGGGCAAGCCTCTTCCCGAAGGCTGGGCACTCAATGCTCAGGGTAAGGGAAGCTCGGATGCCGCTGATGTTCTCAAAAACATCGTTGCCAAAAACGGCGGCGGTATTATGCCTTTGGGTGGCGAAACCGAGACTCTCGGCTCTCATAAGGGCTACGGCTACGGTATGTTCTGTGAGCTGTTTACCTCTATTCTTTCTATGGGTATCACATCTAACCATACCCACACAAACGGCAAGGGCGGTACCTGCCACGGCTTTATCGCTATTGATCCCAAGGTATTTGGTGATCCCGCAGAGATCAAGGAGCATTTGTCTACCTTTATGCGTGAGCTTCGTGAAAGCCCCAAATCCGAGGGCTGTGACAGAATCTACACCCACGGTGAGAAGGAGGTCTTTGCCAAGGCTGACCGACTCGAGAACGGCATCGACGTTAACATCAACACCGTTGCCGAGATGTTTGAAATGTGCAAATATGTCGGTCTTGATCCCGTTAAGTATCTTGGCGATGTCAACTTCGACGAGGTCAACACCAGCTCGTCTTATAAATAAGGAGAATTACAATGGATATCAAAGCACGTGCATTAGAAAAGCATTATGAGTGGGCAGGAAAGCTTGAGGTTGTTTCTCGCACACCCGTTACCAATAAGGAAGAGCTGTCCTTGGCTTACACCCCCGGTGTTGCAGAGCCTTGTATGGTTATTCACAACGATTATGAAAAATCCTTTGAGCTGACCCGCCGTTGGAACTCGGTTGCTGTTATTACTGACGGTACCGCAGTTTTGGGACTTGGCGATATCGGTCCCGAGGCAGGTATGCCGGTTATGGAGGGTAAGTGCGTCCTCTTTAAGGAGTTTGCCGATGTTGACGCTTATCCTATCTGCCTTCGTACCAAGGACGTAGACGAGATCGTCCGCACAGTATATCTCATTTCGGGCGGCTTTGGCGGAATCAATCTTGAGGATATTGCCGCACCACGTTGCTTCGAGAACGAGAAGAAGCTTAAAGAGATCTGCGATATTCCCGTTTTCCACGACGACCAGCACGGTACTGCCGTTGTTGTCGGTGCCGCAGTGCTTAACGCACTCCGTCTGACCGGCAAAAAAATTGACGAGATCAAGTGCGTCATCAACGGTGCAGGCTCGGCAGGTATTGCTATCGGTAAGCACCTTTTGAAGCTTGGCGTCAAGAACCTTATCATGGTTGACCGTTCCGGTATCATCTGCGAGGGTATGGAGGGTCTTAACCCTGCCCACGAGGAGATGAGCAAGCTCACCAACCGTGAAAGAAAAACCGGTACCTTGGCCGATGCTATGAAGGGTGCAGACCTTTTTGTCGGTGTTTCGGCTCCCGGCTGTGTCACCGAGGATATGATCAAGTCGATGAACGCCGATCCTATCGTGTTCCCGATGGCTAACCCCGTTCCCGAAATCATGCCTGACCTTGCCAAGGCCGCAGGTGCACGTGTTGTCGGTACAGGCCGCAGTGACTTCCCGAACCAGATCAACAACGTTATGGCATTCCCCGGAATCTTCCGTGGCGCTTTGGACGTCCGTGCATCCGATATCAACGAGGATATGCAGATGGCCGCATCGTTGGCTATTGCTTCGCTCATTTCGGATGAGGAGCTTAACGAGGAATACATTATGCCTTTTGCATTTGACGAGCGTATAGGTAAGACCGTAGCCGCCAAGGTTGCCGAGGCTGCTATCGCTTCCGGCGTTGCAAGAATCAAGAAGTAATTTATAAAAATGATACTCCCGACAGGCTTTATTTTCTGTCGGGAGTATTTATCATAATTCTATAATTATTTTACCACGTTTTTCTGCAAGCTTTTTCAATTTTTTGCGTAAGCACCTATATAAGTGCAAGCTAATAATAACATCAACCTATAATATTGTCAAATACTTTGTTCTTAATTAAGTGCAATTGAGGTATGACAATGAATATAGATGTTGAAAAACGTATAGGCGAAAATATAAGAAAGCTTCGACTTAATGCAGGTCTGACACAAGAAATGCTTTCTGCAAAAATGCAGGTAGAGGGTTGTGATATCACCAGAAGTGCTATTGCAAAGATCGAGGTTGGTCAAAGACATTTATATCCCGATGAAATTATTTTACTGAAGACGATTTTAAAGGTCAGCTATGAAGATATATTAGAATAGTTAAAATAACAAAAAACAACCCCTTCGATTGTGTCCTATGCACTTATCGAAGGGGTTTGCTATATTATAATCTGACAGTAAAGCTGTCATTATTTGCCGTGATGCGATATCCGTTTTTCGTGATTTCGGGAGTACCGTTTTCAAGCGTCACGCAGTAATCAGTATCATTATATTGCAGCTTTAATACGTTGCCGTCAACGCTGAAGCATGGTATGTAATTTTCGGTAAAAACTCTTGCATCAAGGCTAAAGCCTGCGGTGGGGAAGCGGAATTCAATCTCTTTTTTGTGGAAAGTGAGAGTTATATCACCCTTGTTGGTGTGAGCTGTCACCTTAAGTCCAACCTCACCGATGTTTTCAAAATCAAAATCCTTTATAACCTCAACGTCTTGACCATCGTGGACAAAATATCCGCCGCCAACATCGCCGTCCTTAGCACTCCAACGGTAGCAGTCGATCAAGGGCAGGTTGTCAAAGGTCAGATTTTCACCCTCGGCAACGTTTTCAAAGTATCTTTCACGGTATTTTTCGTCAAAGATAAAGATGTCACGCAGCAGCATCAAGCTATCCTTAAAGTATATACTTGCACGGTAGTTCTTGTTGTTAAACCAAGCGGTGCTGCTGTGCTCCTTACGAGCAACGGTGGTGGTGCAGGGGGTAACCTTGTACAATTCCTTGAACCTTCGGCCGATCTCGGCAGAGTTAAGCACCTCAATCTCGCCTGCGGCACGCTTTTTAGCGAAGATCTCATACTGAATAATAAGTCCTTTGTGCATCCAGTTCCAGCCAAACGAATTTTCCTGACCCGCCTGAGTGTAGTTTATGCCGACATTGTTGTTGTTAAAATAGGTATTAAGATACCAGTTTATCCATTCGGGATCCTTGCCGGTTCCGCAGGAAGGCTCAAGCGTTTCAACGCCCTGCCACGACTTGCCCAGACCGTTCATATATTGGTCAATTGGGTCGGAACCCAACATTCTGAAAACGGGAATATTGATCTGTGTTGCTTCGGAATCGGCAGGGCAGAACATATTGTTCTGTGAGGGGTAGTAGGCTTCGCTGTAGTATCCGCCCCAAAGAGAATAACCGTCGGTACCCCATTGCTCCTTGCAGATCATAGCGGCATCAAGACCATAGGTCTTATCAAGATAATTCAGGGAGTAACCGTCCAAAGCCCAACAGCCGACCGTTTTTGGATAATATCCGAATATCTCCTTGAACTTGTTCATACATTCGTCAAGCATTGCCCTGCGCTCTTCGAGTGTATAGCCAACAAGCATTCCCACGTGGGAGAACCAATCCCAATCAAAGCCTTCACGTCCACGCCACTTAAGACCGACGGCTTCAACCAAGGGCTTGGGAGTTTCAAGCCATAGCCCTAACTCAAAACGCTCGTTATTCTCCTTGAACAGATCAGTGTATTGAGGAAGGATCAACGCATCATACTGAAAAAGAAATGTAGTGGGCAGATCGTGCCGATTTGCCAACTCTATCTGCTTTACTACGGGTTCGTAAAGGTCCATAGGACGCCTCGGCTCACAGGCACGTATAAAGTTTACAATGTTTACCACGTTTTTCATAAACAACACCTCAAAGGAATGGAATTGTAATCATTATAAATGAATAGATAAATTAGTCAAGTGGTAGTTGAAAACTTAATCGATTTATGCTAAAATGCAGTTAATAATTAAAGTAAGGGAATGTATAATATGGGCAGGAAAAACACCCGTAACACCAAGGGCAAGATAGTTTCGGCCGCTTGGAAGCTGTTTTATGATCACGGCTATGATGATACAACCGTCGAGGATATCGTGTGGGAATCGGGCACCTCAAAAGGCTCATTTTACCATTATTTTGAGAGTAAGGACGCTTTGCTCAGCTCGTTGTCTTACCTTTTTGACGAAAAGTACGAGGAGCTGTCGCCCAACATCACCGATGATATGAACAGCATTGATGCTCTGCTTTACCTTAATGCCGAGCTTTTCGGTATGATCGAAAATCAGATAGATATCGATCTTTTAAGCCGTTTGTTTTCAACACAGGTCACAACGAAGGGTGAGCAATCCTTACTTGATCATAACCGTGTGTACTATAAGCTCATTCGTAAGCTGGTAATACGCGGGCAGGAGAGAAACGAGATAACCACCGATATGACGGTCAAGGAAATTGTGCGCTTTTATGCTCTTTGCGAGCGTGCCTTGATGTATGATTGGTGCCTGCAAAAGGGAGATTATTCGCTTAAAGAGTACGGCATAAAAACCATGCCGATGTTTTTGGAAAAATTGAGAAATAAATGATTGATTATAATAAAAAAGATTCTTCGGCCTTCTGCCTCAGAATGACAAAATCAGTTCTGTCATTCTGAGCGTTAGCGAAGAATCTTTATTCTTTAGTTGGTTTTTCTGTAATCACTCATCGACATTTTAAAGTTTTTACGGAAAAGGGTAGAAGCCCAACTGATATTGTTAAAACCGCTTTCATAAATGATGTTAGTCACGCTGTGATTACTGTTGCGGAGCATATTGGCTATATAGTTAAGCCTCAAGCCGTTTATAAACTCAGTTGCTGTTTGACCGGTGTGTTTCTTAATACAGCGTAGGGTGTGCTCACGTGTCTTGGGTGAAAGCTCAAGCAAACGGTCAACACCAACGATAAAATTACCGTTTTGACGCATTGCATCAAGTAATTCGTCAAGCCACAGCGGCATAGTATCGTCCTGCTCACCGAAATCCGAGAAAAATCTTGTGAAGATTCTGAAAAGCAAAATTCTCAGAGCTGTTTTAATGCTTTTCAGATCGTTGCCGTCAATGGCACAGACCGAATCCATGCGTGAATTGAACCAATCAAGTTCACTTTCGTTCAAATGAACGGTTGGGGGCAAAGGCTTGGTTTTTAAGATATCTGAATTAAAGCCGTCACTCAAAAAGTCAAAAAGCTCATCGGCGGTGGATTTGGTAAAGGTTATGTTCATCATCGAAAACGCCTTGCCGTTTTTGCAAAGGTAATCGTGCGTGTCACGAGGTCTTATAAAGACCATATCACCCTTTTTGAGATTGATCTGCTCACCGTTTACACAATGCAGAGCGTTTCCGTCCAGCATAATGAAAAGCTCATAATAATCGTGATAATGCGGTCTGAAGTATTCGGTGGTGCTTAAAACATATCGGTAGGAGCATTCCATCCTCATATCAACAAAACGCTCGGCGGTCAGTAGCTTTGCTTCCAAAATGATCACCCTTTCTTAAAAATATCACAATACCATAAGAATAATATCACAATACTGTTTGCCATTCAAGATAAAATGTAGTAAAATAAACTAAATATCGATATAGTGAGGTAGTTTTATGGATATCAAAAATAAGATAAAGGTTATATGCGATAAGCTTGAGGGTCAGCGCAGAGGCCCTATGTTCAAGGTGACCGACCTTGAGTTTGTAAAAGCAAACGGATATAAGACCGACAACGAGTTTCCTGTTGACGGTTGGCAGCCTTTGCCCGAGGGCTTTAAATTCACGGGAAAGGACGAGCATTTTTGGATAAGAGCAAGCTTTAAGACTCCCGGTATACCCGACAGAAAATACCTTATGATAAAATGCACCACCGGCTTTGAGGGCAAGTGGGATGCAACAAATCCGCAGGGACTTTTGTATTTAAACGGCAAAATGACCCAGGGCTTTGACACCAACCACACCGAGGGCTATCTTGAGCCTGATACCGAGTATACCGTGCATAATTATTTTTATGTCGGTATGATAAACGACTCGGTCGGCTTCGATATGCAGGTGATGAAGTATGACAAGCGTGTTGAAA
Organism: Acutalibacteraceae bacterium; assembly: GCA_045546555.1. Lineage (GTDB taxonomy): Bacteria > Bacillota > Clostridia > Oscillospirales > Acutalibacteraceae > UMGS172. Next base: position 9,222 of record JAZQCY010000010.1, read on the forward strand.
AGCTGTACTACGATATGCAAACGGCTTATGATGCCTGCCTTTTGCTCAACGAAAATTCCGATGAGTATATTCAGGTGATGTCGGTGCTTGACCGTACCGCAATGCTTTTAGATATGCGTGAGGTCTATAGCGAGGCTTATTACAACAGCATCGAAGCCGCTTTGGAGTTTATCGAGGAGGAGCTGTATAATAAGCTTTGCTCCACAAAGGGCAAGCCTATCGTTAATGTTATAGGTCACACCCATATCGACGTTGAATGGCAATGGACAAGAGAGCAGACAAGGGAGAAGATACAGCGCAGCTTTTCAACCGCCAAGGCCTTGATGGATAAGTACCCCGAGTTTAAATTTATGCTGTCCCAGCCCGAGCTTTACCGATACCTAAAAGAGGAAGCACCCGAAAAGTATGATGAGCTGAAAACTTTAGTAAAAGAGGGTAGATGGGAGCCCGAGGGTGCAATGTACCTTGAGGCCGACTGTAACCTCGTCTGCGGTGAGAGCTTTATCCGTCAGATAATGCAGGGCAAAAAGTTCTTTAAGGATGAGTTCGGTGTTGACAGTAAGATACTGTTTCTGCCCGATGTTTTTGGCTATAGTGCCGCCTTGCCGCAGATATTAAACAAGTGCGGTGTTGAACATTTTGTGACATCTAAAATCAGTTGGAACGACACCAACACAATGCCTGTCGATACCTTCTATTGGGAGGGTCTTGACGGTACTGAAATATTCACAAACTTCATTACAACGCAGGAATACCGTGGCGTTGAGCCGCAGAACTACACCACCTATGTCGGCAAACTGACCGCTTCACAGATGAAGGGTACTTGGAACCGTTATAAGCAAAAGGAATATGCCAACCGTTCTCTGCACACCTTTGGCTTTGGTGACGGTGGCGGCGGTCCCACCAAGGATATGCTTGAGCGCTACGACCGTTTGAAGAAGGGTCTGCCCGGCATCCCCGTTGCACAGATGGAGTTTTTGAAGCCGCATCTTGATTCGGTAAAGGCTCAGTTTGACGAAAACGCCGAAAAGCTTCACCGCAGACCCAAGTGGATGGGTGAGCTTTACCTTGAATATCACCGTGGCACCTATACCTCGATCGGCAAAAACAAGAAGGGCAACCGCAAGTCAGAGTTTGCTTTGAGTAAGGCCGAGGCTTTGTCGTATATCGGTCTTTTGATGGGCAAGGATTATGACGCCGATGGACTTTACGGCAACTGGACAAAGGTGCTTCACGATCAGTTCCACGATATCATTCCCGGTTCCTCAATTTTTGAGGTCTATGAGCAAAGCGATAAGGATTACGCCGAGATCGCCGAGTTCTGTAACGGTATAGTCGCAGAAAAGTTGCAAGCAATTGCCGAGAGCATCAAGACCAACGGCGGTATTCTTGTTTATAATCCGCTCGGCTTTACAAGACGTGGTTTAATTACCGTTGACGGTAAGACCTTTGAGACCGAGGAGATACCCGCATTCGGTTGGAAAGTAATC
>JAZQCY010000011.1:0-16827 GCA_045546555.1 Acutalibacteraceae bacterium
CTTGTAAAACCAATGCGCACGGCGGTACATCCTAAGCGCCTTGACACCGGGGTAGAGGAAAAATATTTCGATGGAGCTTCTGGCGGCAGGGTCACGTTCCTTGACCGCTTGGATATCCTCTCGTATTCTCTTAAACAAACCAATTCTCCTTTTCAGTTCTTTACGATCCGCAAGTGGCCGTCAGCCTTCCCTTGTGAGGGAAGGTGGCATTGCGAAGCAATGACGGATGAGTAGTCAAAACCTTACGTGTCGTATTTATTAAAATGTAATCCGCACAACGCCTCATCCACCGCAAGCGGTCCCCCTTCCCCCGCCGGGGAAGGCTAAAATTTGCTGTTTTTGCGGCAATTAAGTAGTCGGCGTGTTTACTGCCTACTACTTATTAATTCTTACCTATTACCTCTTACTTATAAAAAAGCCTCCGATAGGTCAAATACCCATCGGAGGCGTAAAAACGCGGTTCCACTCCTGCTTGTAACTTTCAAAAGCCTATAACGTGGCTTAATCCGTGTGAGGATACTTCATTCCCCTCACAAGCTCACAGGTGCATTCGCCCCAAATTCTGCCTCAAGGCCGTTTCAGTCGGTGCGGCCTTGTCCCTGTTGGTTTCGTTTGCGGTTACTTATCCTGCTCAAAGCTGATAATCCTTATTCATATACATTATAGCAGGTTTTTCGGAAAAGTCCACAACAATTTTTAATATTTTGATTTATCCTGCAGCAAGTATAAAAAGTTGTGGATTCGGAGCATAAGTACGGCGTAGCAGAGCATAAGCAAAATAAATATCAAAACTATCAGAGCGCCTTCAATTATTATAAACGCAAGTAGCATTATTGCCGTAAGTGCGATAAACAACACCGAGCCGATGATGACATACACTCTCAAAACCTTGACGCCCTCTAACCTCATTCTGCCCAACTCGCAGCTCTTTATAAGCGAGCCTGTGAGCTGATATGCCGCATATACAGGAAGGATACCTAATACAAGTGCCACCACCTCGACAATTACTGCCTGAATTGAGAAAAGAGATAATGCCGCCATTGCAATAAAGCTTGTAACCGAGTTGATTATAGATACCACAAGATTTACTACCATATAAATATGCAGTATTCTAAACAATTTTATAAAACTGTCACCCGTAGGCTCTTTAACAGCTTTGGCTTTGACATACAGTGACAAGGCAGGAACTATCAGTATCAACTGCATAACAATATTTACGGTATTTGATATCGTGTCGACAATATCGAGTTCGGAAAAGGAAAAAGTAAAAATTATCGAACCTAACGACACAACGGTGTGTATCATAAGCAATACACACAAAATCAGATAGCTGCCAGAGGAAAATACCTCTTTTAGCACCTCTCCCGAGGGTCTTGGCGGCTTGACGACGCCAACTGCGGGCTTGGGTGCGGTCTTTACATCAGGCTCGACCGCGACCTCACGGCGAACCTTGGCGCCGCAGGTGAAGCACTCACGTGCGTTGTTGGGCAGGTTTTCTCCGCATTTCTTGCAAATCATACGTATTCCCCTTTCAAAACAAAGCGGTACAACAGTTTACCTTACGTAAACCATTATACCGCTTTTTGAAAATTTTGTCAATATAAATTCAATTTAACTCGAAGGCATTTTGCCTGCGACATTTTTTTATTGTTAAATATCAGCCGTGAATTTACACAAGGCTTATTTTGAAGGGTCGATAAACTCGTAGCTATCCTTCATATAAATAACACCCGAAATGACCGCAAACAAGGTAGATACCCAAAGGACAATGTTGAAGACAAGCATTATGACGTTCAATACGGTCTCGGGCACAATGATGCCGCCAAAGCCAAGCAGGCCGACTACCGACTCATTGAAGTACATAACGGCGATACCCATTATGATGGCTATCATCTGAGTAACCGTCTTGGTCTTGCCCCAAATATTTGCAGGGATGACCTTCTTGGTTTCGGACGAAACGGCGACAAGACGAAGCGATGCTATCATAAACTCACGGAAGAGGACGATGAACAGCACCCACTCGATACCGTAGCCGTGGCCCTTTGCCAAAAACGCCAAAAATGCGGCGGTGGTCAGCATTTTATCGGCTAAGGGGTCGAGGAATTTGCCGAAGTTGGTGACGATACCACGGGCACGGGCTATCTTGCCGTCAAGGTAGTCGGTAAACGAGGCCACGCAGAACAGCACAAGTGCAACGGCATAGTGATGAGGGAATTCGATCATCATGGCCGCCATAAACAACGGAGTAAGGATTATCCTTAAAATTGTAAGCTTGTTGGGTAAATTCATAATGCTTCTCCTTCCATCTCTCCAAGCAGGTCATACTCGAGAGAATCGTTGATTCTCACGTTAACAAAGGTTCCGATAACCTGCGGCTCGGTCACGGTGAAGAACACCTTACCGTCGATCTCGGGTGCATCGGCACGGGTACGGCCGAAATAGCACTTGATATAATCATCGTAGCCCTCGATCAGCACCTCCTGCAAGGTGCCGTACTTGGCTTCGTTTTTCTCTATCGCAATGCCGAGCTGATCGTTCATGATTATCTCGGCTCTATCCACTCGGGTCTGTTGGTCGATCTGATCCTTGTAATTTGCGGCAGGTGTGCCCTCCTCCTCGGAATAAGCAAAGCATCCAAGTCGGTCAAACCTGACTTTCTTCACAAACTCGCAAAGGCTTTGGAACTGCTCCTCGGATTCGCCCGGGAAGCCGGTTATCAGCGTTGTGCGAAGCGTGATATCGGGGATTTTGGCTCTTATCTTTTCAATAAGTGCCTCTAAAGACTCACGGTTGCCCTTACGGTTCATTCGTTTGAGCACGGTACCGTCACAATGCTGAAGCGGAATATCAAGATAATTTACTATCTTTTCCTCACTTGCCATGGTGTCCAACAGCTCGTCGGTGATAAGGTCGGGGTATGTATAAAGCATTCTGACCCAACGAAGCTCCTCAATACGGCAGATGTTTTTGAGCAATGTGGCAAGCTGAGGTGTGCCGTAGATATCCTCGCCGTAACGGGTGGTATCCTGCGCTACAAGGACAATTTCCTTAACTCCCTGCTCAGCAAGATGGCCTATTTCAAACAGGATATCGACCATCTGACGGCTTCTGAAACGACCTCTTATCTTAGGGATAGCGCAGTAGGTACAGCAGTTGTCGCAACCTTCGGCTATTTTTACGTAAGCGGTGTAAGGCGGTGTGGTCAGCAGACGCTCGCCCTCGATTATGAGGTCCTCTTTTTTGCCGTAACGGTTTTCACAAACACCGTCATAGGCCTTTTGCACGATCTCCACTATGTCGTTATTTCCGGCTAAGCCCACCGTGACATCGACCTCGGGCAACTCCTGCTTGATCTCATCACGGTAACGCTCGGCAAGGCAACCCGTAACGATAAGCGCCTTGCACTTACCGTCCTTTTTATAGTTTGCGGCCTCTAAAATATTCTCGATAGCCTCTGCCTTGGCATCCTCGATAAATCCGCAGGTGTTGACTATAATAACGTCGGCCTCAGCTTCCTCGGGTGTTATTTCGCACCCTGCATCCTGCAGTTTTTTCAGCATTATCTCGGCATCCACCCGATTTTTCGGGCAACCGAGGCTGACCATTCCTACCTTAATCATCAATAATCCTCGCAATAATCTGTGGGTGTGTTAAATTGGGACAGTGCTTCCCTTATTTCGGAGTAGCTGTAGCCCTTTCGCATCAAGGCGGCAATGACCTTGTCATTCTGCGCCTTGTCACCCAGTTTGTTTTTGTATTTTCTCTCAATGAGTGTGACTATGGTCCCAATGGGGTCATACTCAGCAACGGCGGCGGCATCGTCGATAAGATCACCGTCGATGCCCTCTTGCTTTAACAGCTGTTTTGCCATTTTGACCGAGACCTTTTTCTCGTCGATTATCCTCTGCAAGCGACGCTTGGCATAGGCCTCGTCGTCAAGAAACCGCAACTCCTCCATTCGGTCGCAGGCGGCTTCGCAGGCGTATTCGGGGAAGGCCTTTTTAAGCTTATCAAAAAGCGTTTTTCTTGAGCAATCCCCACGGGAAAGATACCACAGCGCCCTTGATTTGGCACGCTTTATGTGCGATTCACGCACAAGCGCCGAGATTTCGGCATCGGTAAGCTCTAACCCTGCTTTGAGGTGCTTCATTTCGCAAAGCTCCGAGTCCAGGCTCAAAAGCCCTGCGGCATCGGGGTCGGCGCCAAACTCCTTGGGGTCGACCTCGATGTCAAAAACTATGCCTGAAACAAACTTGCGCCGTGGTTTTATTTCAACTATCTTCATTACTCAACGTCAACGTCGATGTTGATCTTGGATTTGCGTCTGGGTTTTTCTTCTGCGGCACCCTCCTCCGCTGCAGCGGCGGCCACAACGGCATCGATCTCGGCAGCCTTTTCGGCGGCGGCCTCCTTGGCCGACTTGCCTACGGTCTGTGCCTGCTCATTGAGCTTTTCACGGATCTTCTGTTCGATCTCGGCGGCAAGCTCGGGATGCTCACCAAGGTAAAGCTTGGCATTATCTCTGCCCTGGGCGATCTTTTCATCATTATAGGAAATCCATGCGCCCGAACGCTTGACGATATCAAGCTTGATACCAAGCTCGATTATCTCACCCGGACGGTAGATGCCCTTGCCGTACAAAATATCAAACTCGGCCGAGCGGAACGGAGGTGCAACCTTGTTCTTGACGACCTTGGCCTCGGTCTTGTTACCGATGATCTCGCCACCGACCTTGATGGCATCTCTGCGGCGGATATCAAGACGGACAGAGGCATAGAAGCGGAGAGCCCTACCACCCGTGGTGGTTTCGGCACTGCCGTACATAACACCGATCTTATCACGAAGCTGGTTGATAAAGATGGCGATACAGTTGGATTTGGAAATAGCACCTGCAAGTTTTCTCAAAGCCTGCGACATCAGACGTGCGTGGACACCCATGTGAGAGTCGCCCATGTCACCCTCGATCTCGGCTCTGGGAACGAGGGCTGCAACCGAGTCAACGACTACAACATCGAGTGCGCCCGAGCGGACAAGTGCCTCGGTGATCTCAAGTGCCTGCTCGCCTGTGTCGGGCTGTGAAACCAGCATAGAGTCGATATCAACACCCAAAGCGGCGGCATAAACGGGGTCGAGAGCGTGCTCAACGTCGATAAATGCGACCTCGCCGCCCTTTTTCTGTGCCTCTGCGATAACGTGCAGGGCAATGGTGGTCTTACCCGAGGATTCGGGTCCGTATATCTCAACGATACGACCCTTGGGAAGTCCGCCGATACCGAGTGCGGCATCAAGACCGATGGAACCGGTCGAGATATGCTCAACGCTCATGTGAGCGTTCTCACCCAGCTTCATAATGGTGCCCTTACCGTAGGTTTTTTCGATCTGCTCCAGCGCTGTGGCTAAAGCCTTCTGCTTATCGTCTGCCATTTTAAACTCCTCCAAAATATATGTATTAGGTAAACCTAAAATTTAACCAACCTAAACGACCTATTTGCGGCCGATGACCACACGGTCCTCACCGCAAAGGTCTTTTTTGCATTGCACGTCACGGTATCCTGCGTTTTTCATTATTTCCACAACGGCCTCCCCCTGGTCAAAGCCGATCTCAAAGATCAGATAACCGCCAAGCTCAATACAAGGCTTCCAAGAAAAGGCTATGTGGCGGTAAAACTTCAACCCGTCCTCACCGCCGTCAAGCGCCATCAAGGGCTCACACTTGACCTCGGTATCAAGATTTTCAACCACCTCGGTCTTAATGTACGGTGGGTTGCTGACTATCATATCGACCTTGGTATTTGGCGGAGCGCCAAGCACGTCGTAGTGCAGGACCTCGGCCTCAATGCCGTTGAGCCGTATGTTTTCTTCGAGATAAGGCAATGCGTCGTCACTTTTTTCAAAAAAGGTGACCTTTGCACCGCTAAGCTTTGCCAATGCAATTCCGATACAACCGCTTCCTGCACAAAGGTCGAACACACGGTTGCGGCTTTTGTTTATCAGCGGCAGGGCCGTTTCGACCAATGTTTCGGTATCCTGCCTTGGGATGAGCACACCCGGGCCGACCCTGAAGGGTAGGCCAAAAAACTCCCACTCACCCAAAATGTACTGCAACGGCTCGTGCTTCAAGCGAAGCTCGGCCTTGCTTTCGGCAAGCGCTACAAGCTCGGGCTCAACATTTTGTGACAGCATATAACTGCCGCAAACGGAATTGGCTATCTGCGTTGCCTCAAACCTTGCAGACTCAAATCCGCTGTTTTTAAGCCTTGCGGTCAGCTCAGCTATAAGCTGCTCCTTGGTCACTTACAACCACAACCCAACTCGTCAGATCCGTCCTCGGGGATGACCTCCTTGACTGCGGCAATTGCAATCTCGATCATACCGTCATCGGGCTCCTTGGTGGTAAGACGCTGTATCCAAAGACCGGGGGCGGCAATAATGCGTGTGATGAAATTATCGTATTTACCGCAGATCTTTATAAGCTCATATCCAAGGCCGCAGGTAAGCGGAAGCATAAGTATTTTTATGGGAACCCAAATATAGTTGCGGTCGATAATAAAATCGGGAAGAACAATGACCAGCACACTGCTGACAAGTATTCCGATTGCAAGCATCAAAAACATAAATGAGGTTCCGCATCTGGGGTGGAAGCGCTTAAATTCACGCACGTTTTGAACGGTCAGCTCTTTTCCGCTTTCGTAGCAGAAAATGGTCTTATGCTCAGCGCCGTGATACATAAATACACGCTTGATGTCCTTCTCAAGTGACACAACGGCTATGTAGCTTATGAAGATGGCCATCTTCAACACACCCTCAATAAGGCCTCTGAAGCCCGACAGGTCGGCAGGGACAAGGTAGTCGATGCCCTTAAAGGCCAACGACGGCAGATACATAAAGAGCACAAGTGCCAGAACAACGCCCAAAACTGCGCCGACCATCATTACTATGGTAGTAAATGCGCTGTCCTTCTTTTCTTCCTTCTTTTCTTCCTTCTTTTCCTCGGTGGGCGCCTCGGTCACTTCGGCGGTGTTTTCTTCGGTGACAACCTCAATCTCTTTAACAGCCTCGGCAGTTTCGGTTACTTCGGCGTTATCTGTAGCCTCACCGTTCTTTTGGGGCTCCTCCTCATCAAGGTCGGTAAAGCCCGAAATATCGGCCGACTTCATCATAGTCTTATATCCGATACGCATTGACTCGATAAGGTTGACCATTCCGCGGATGATGGGCCATCCGAAGATACGGCACTTATCACGCAAATGCTTTTCCTGAACATCGGAAATATCTATCGAGCCGTCCTTTTTTCTTACGGCCATTGCGGTCTTATAAGGGCCCTTCATCATGATGCCCTCAATAAGAGCCTGACCGCCTATTGATGTCTTTTTTGCCATGGTTATCCTTTCTGCTCGGGCGGGAAGATGACCTCGGTCACCTCATCCGGCTGAGCCTTAACGGTAGGCAGAACAACGGTGACCGTTGTACCCTCACCCTCTGTGCTTTCCAAGAACAGAAGTCCGTTGTGACTTTTGATTATCTCATCAGCAACGGCAAGACCGATACCCGAGCCTCGCACGTTGGTGTTGGATTTGAAGAATTTTTCCTTAACGTGGTTAAGGTCCTTTGCGGCAATGCCACAGCCCGTGTCGCTTATGGTAACACGGATACAGCCCTCCTCATTGAAGGCCGAAACGACGATATGGCCGCCTGCAGTAGTATACTTGACGGCATTATCTATAACGTTGATGAAAACCTGCTTGATACGGTCACGGTCGGCCATTATCATTTCGTTTTCCTCGGGTTTTACAAACACAAGCGATATCTTCTGCTGACGGGCGATCTCCTCATACATATCGACCACCGAGCCAACTATCGAAATGGGGTCGTTCAAGGAGGTAGTGATGGTCAGCTTGCCTGCCTCGATACGTGAGAAATCGAGCAGCTCCTCAACAAGGCCCGACAGACGGTCGGCCTCTCCAAGCATAACGTCAACGCCACGTTTGACTATCTCGTCATCCTCACCGATGGACATTCTGACCGTTTCACCCCAACCCTTTATGGCGGTCAAGGGGGTTCTTAATTCATGCGAGACCGAGGATATGAAGTCGTTTTTCGACTTGCCTGTGGTTTCAAGCTCGGTCGCCATATAATTGATGGTGTCGCAAAGCTCACCTATCTCGTCGTTTTGCTTTACAATAAGCCTTGTTTCAAGGTCACCCGAGGCGATCTTTCGGGCCGTAGCGGTAACCTCACGCACGGGACGAACGATGGAGCGGATGAAGTATATGCCCGTGATCATTGAAAATCCGAGGGCAAGCACACCGACAAGTATAGCCACCGTCAAGAACAGAGCATAACTGTCGATGACCTCCTCCATGGACACCAGCACACGGTAGGAACCGTGGGAGCCGTAGCCAAGGTCGGGCAGGACATTAGTCACGGCAAGCACACGCTCACCGTTGGCGTTTTTGCCGTACCACCAGGCCTCGTTGCCGGTCTTTTTAGCCTCGGCATAATCGGTTGCAGCCTCGGCAACACCGGGAGAAGCGAAACCGTTGGTGGTGACCAGCATATTATCGTTTTTGTCGAATATCTGTACCTCAACCTTGTCACGGTACTGGAAGGTCTGCGCATAGCTTCTTGCGGCTTGCGGGAAGCTTTTTTCGTCGGCAACCGACAAGGTGTTAATGTCTCGGACATACTCTGCAGAAGCATCGATAACCATATCACGGTAGTAACCGAACATAAACACGCCAATGACGATCTCACAAACGAGAATTATCAAAAAGTCGAGCGTCATAACGTTTCGTATCCAACGCTTGGTTATACTGTGCATTTTTATGTTGTTCTCCACGGTCTCACCCCCTTTTGTTTAAAAATGAAGAATTAAGGATGAATAATGAATGGTGAATAATTGACTTGTCGGTTGCCCCGACGAATTAAATAGTTCGCAAAGCGAACACCGCAATTATTCATTATTCATTTTTCAATATTCATTCTTTATTCGTGCACCACTTATAGCCCATGCCCCATACGGTGACGAGGTGCTTCGGTGCCGACGGTTCATCCTCGATCTTCATTCTGAGTCGGCGGATGTTGACGTCAACGATCTTTTCCTCACCGAAATAGCTTTCACCCCACACACGGGTCAGAATGTCATTTCGGTCAAGCGGTGTGTCGGGGTTGGTGAACAGGTACTCGATTATCTGGAACTCAACCTGTGTAAGCTCGATGTTCTTGTCGTTTTTGGAAAGGGTGCGTCGGCGCATATTAAGCACAAACTCACCGTGGCGGATCTCCTCCGATACAGTGGGTGCGCCTGCTCCCATAAGCTCGATTCGGCGGTAGAGCGAATCGACACGTGCATTAAGCTCGGTCGGGCTGAAGGGCTTGGTGATATAGTCGTCGGCACCAAGCATAAGTCCGCTGACCTTGTCCATCTCCTGGGTACGGGCGGTCAGCATAATGATTCCCAACCTCGGAGAACGCTTTCTCAATTCCTTACAAAGGGTGAAGCCATCCATTCCGGGCATGGAAATATCAAGCAAGGCAATATCAAAGCCGACACGGTCGTTGTCATAGATCTGCAATGCCTCTTCTCCCGAGCCTGCCTCGACGGTTTCATAACCGACACGGCGCAGGTTTATAACCTCAAACTCACGGATATTCTGTTCGTCTTCAACAATGAGGATCCTTTTCAATTTTCGTTCTCCCTTCACGGTTTTCTGTTTATGGTGTGTTCATCCTTAGGGATGAGATAGAAATTTTCTTTGAAATAGTCTGTGCCGGGGTTAAGTGCACTGCTGCCAAGCTTAATGCAATAGGCATATTCCGTGCTTCGAGCGCATTCAAAGTAGCCTTCAAAAAGGTTCCTTTGAGAGTCCCAATCCTTTAAAGCCACCGTCATAATGCTCATTATTTCCTCACCGACCTCCTGCAGCTCGGGGTCCCAACGGTAGAAGACACGCATTTTAAGGTCGAGTCGGCGTTCAAGTGTTACGGTGTTGAGCCAGTTCTGCGGCATATTAAAATAGTAACCGTCGGTGTAGTTTATTACGGTGTGGGCTATCGGAGTAAAGCTTACGCCGTCAAAGCTGTTCCATGCGGTGAGATAGGCGCTGTCGCCGTCAGCTGTTGAGACCATCGGCAGCTTTATGGCCAACGGAATATCGATACATCCGTCATTGTCATAGTCGGCCGAAGGTACCGATGAGGCACGCAAGGTATTGACGTTTTCATTGTTGGCGGTCATACGGATGGCACTTGTAAGCTCTCCGTCCTTGACACAAAGTATCTCGGTTATCATGCCTGTTGCCTTTACGGCATCCACAAACAGCGCAGGTGTGCCATCGGTAAATTTTGAAAACACAGGGGTGTAGTAAGAGGTCACCGTTCCGTCAAGCAGGCAGGTGCTCTTTTCGGAAAAGCCCTCGTCACCCAACGCAAGCAACGTTGCGGTAGCCATGCTTTTTTCGGAATCAAGGTGAAGCGCCACAATCTCGGATATGCCGTCCGAATCAAAGTCGCAGGCCGAGTAGACCGAGTAATCGGCACCCGCTATCTCAACCAGCTCACCCGTGTCGATGCTGTAGACCGACAGATATTTCGAGTTGGCGGAATAGCGGCTCCAATTGACCAGCACCTTGGGCGTTTCGCTTTTGTCGAGCTTGACAAACTCAACCGATTCAACACCCGAGCAGTCCAACTGCAGGTCGGTCACCGATTCCCACTTGTTTTCGATCCATCGGATGTAGTTTATGTGCATTACGGTAGTCTTGTCGTCGGTTTCGGTGCTGTAGAACGAAAAGACGTCATACTTGCCGTCAAAGTTTATGTCCTTGGTGATGATAGCCGATCGGTATTCACCTGCCGAGGGGTAAACCAAATTAACGTCATGCCCAACCGCAGTTTCGAGTGTTTTCTGGATTTCATAAAGCTCGCCGGACGGCTTGGGCGGTGAAAGGCTGTCACCGATATTGACGCCAAAGCCCGAGCAGGAAGTAAAGAACACACAAACTGCAATCAGCAACGCCGACACGCAGTATTTTTTCATACCGATCGACCCCTTTCTTCATCCCTTTTGGTAATTTGCCGACACTTCGGCAATATACATCTATACATCGTACATTATAACACAAAACTTTTGTAATTCCTACTGTTTTTTTAATATTTAACAAAAATTTCTTAATTTTTTGCGGGCAATAAATTTTCCATAATAATCGGCACAAAAAAGTTGAAATTCAAGACATTTTGACCGTTTAAAATCATTGCAAAAATGTCTGATTTGTGTACTTTTTATTGACATTTGGATATCATCGACGTATAATCAAGACATACACGTTAAAGGAGCGGTTTTTAAGTATGCGACTGATTAAAAAATCGGAATGCTCGGTGCAGATCGGTGATGCTTTGGTGGAGTTTTTCCCCAACAAGCACCGCTTGGTAAACGTTCCGTATTACAATCCAAACGAAAGCAATACCTTCAGCTTCTGCAGTCTGCATTCGCATGTTTATGCCGAGCTATTTGCCTGCAACAAGGGCACCGTAACCATAAGAACGCCTCATAAAAGCATTCAACTCAACCGTGGCGAGGTTGCCGTCATTCCCGCAGGAATAATGCACACCAAGCTCAATGACAACGGCAACTGTGAATGGGCGTCGGTCGGTATTCTTTGCGCCGAGTGTCGCACGGTTGGCGAAACCGGTATATTCGGACACATTTCGGCCGTTATCCACATTGATGAGATATCGGTGCTTCACCCCAAAAACAATATTTTTGAAGCTATGTCACGAATATCCGAAAAGCCTTCTTCGATGATACACTTGAGTGATAAATATCACTTTGCAAGTGAGCTTTGCAGTGTTTTCTCGGAGGGTGACACTAAAAACCGCAAGCCCGAAGGATACCGCAAAATATCCAAGCCGGATATCGACCGTGTGATGAAGCTCGACTTGATAATAAACTCGAAATATATGCTTGATATAACCAACAAACAGCTGGCCGACAATTTGTTTTTGAGCGAGCGTCAGCTGTCACGCTTTGTCAAGCGCCACTACGGGATTCCATTGCACACATTGATCAGCAATAAGCGTATCTCGGTTGCCGCCGACCTGCTTCTTGAAACCGATGATACTATAGATCAGGTTGCAGAAAAGGTTGGATTTGGCAGTAAAACCGGCTTTTACCGTGAGTTCCAAAAGCTCCACGGCCAAACCCCCTTGCAGTACAGAAAAGGTAAAAAAGCATAAAAAACGGCGGAGATCCTCCGCCGTTATGGACCGAAAATTTGCGTTCAAAATAATTTTTCAAAAAAACTCTTGACAAAAACGGTTGACCGTATTATAATATCGTGGCACAGTTCCCAAAACTTAATATGTGGCGGTATAGCTCAGTTGGCTAGAGCACTCGGTTCATACCCGATTTGTCGTTGGTTCAAATCCGACTACCGCTACCAAAAACGATCCGCGCTAAGTCAGTGCGGATTTGTTTGGCCCGGTGGTCAAGCGGTTAAGACACCGCCCTTTCACGGCGGTAACACGAGTTCGATTCTCGTCCGGGTCACCAAAAAGCGAAAGCACTCATCGCAAGATGGGTGCTTTTGATTTTTCACGGCGAGAATCGAACAGGGCAATTGCGAAGCAATAGAAACAATCCGGGGGATTGTTTCGGTGCCCGCGTGCGTGCCGAGGAGGTTTACCCTCCGATGGGCGATTCTCGTCCGGGTCACCAGAAAAGAAACACCTTTTGTCCGTGGGACAAAAGGTGTTTCTTTTCAACTAAATCCACCCTTGCGGGTGGGTGAAATCATCTTCGATGATGAAATCCCCGGTGGGGATGAAATCCGCTGCGAACAGCGGATGGTGGATTTGATTTCATCTGAGGCAAAGCCGAAGATTTCATCCGAGTTTGCTCGGATTTCATCGCGCAAAGCGCGATTTCATTGAAAATCATGGAAATCTGTGATATAATGTATTCCAAGAGGTGATTTCGATGGCCGAGAATAAACTTGCTGATATGTCAACAGAATTTGCCATTCAAATATTAAAGTTGACAGAAAACATAAAAGGACATTATTCGCTGTCGCAAACACAAATAGGGGTTTGCTTTGCTTATGTGTGTAGTGTGGTATTCCTCACTAAAAAATGTAATATCCGCCGTTTTTTCATTCCACCAGTGCAATATAAATAGGAGTATTTATAGCATGGCAGGGTTTTAGACGAAAATCAAGTATATTTTGTCGAAATAAGGTTGGAGGTTCTTGAATTAGTATGACTTAAAGCCTAAATCTTTAATAGTCAAACCAACATTATATGTACTCAGACACCATTCTAGCCATTCTACCAATTCATTTGTAGACAGACGTGCCATTTCTATCATATCCCACTTGGCGCTATTATCACCCTTGTAATAATTGCACGAAATAGGAGAATTGGCTGTAAAGCTATTGGCATCAATATACCCACCGACTTCGCAATCATCAAAAGAAGCGAAGCAAGAATATGTATCTAACCGCAACGAGTTATAACCATACACACCTTGATAATAGAACCCTTTGTTTATATATAAATATTTGTTAGTAGCATCGTATGTTAAAGAATATCTTGTATATTCGCCACTATTAGAATAATAGTCAAAATTGATATGGGACCCATCGGCAACACCATTACTTTTTACCCATTCGATTAAATATTCATATGAATGTGATTTGTCGATAGCACTACACTTGGTACATTTATAATTTGAATAGTTGTGTGAGGGGTTGACATAGTCCGCTTTGTATGCATCACCACATGAGCAAGTGTATGTTGTATAGCCTTGTTGTGTACAGGTCGCAGGGGTGGTGCTTTTGCTGTAGGAGTGTCCCTTGGCGGCAGTTTGGTCTGCTGTGTATGTATCGCCACAGGAACAGGTGTATGTTGTGTACCCATGTTGGGTGCAGGTCGCTGCCGTTACTTTCTTGGAATAAGAATGAGTATGTGCAGGTTTCTGCGTTTCGGTCGGTTTTTGTGTCTCGGTGGTGTCTGTAGTGTCAGTGGCCGTTGTGCTCTCCGTGCTGCCTTCTGTTCCGTCTGTGGCAGCGTTGGTGCTTTCTGTTGTAGATGACTCAGTGCTGTTTGGGTTGTCTGCCACTGCTGAACCGCATTTCGCACAATATGCGGCTGTGTCGGAAATGGCCTCACCACAATTCCAACAAGTGGTTATTACCTTTTCTTCGTTATTTCCGCAGGCTGTAAATGATAATAGCATTACTGTTGCTATTATCAATGCTAAAAACCTCTTCATTTCCTCTTCCTCCTAAATTAAAAAAGGTGTGCAGCCGAGACCGCACACCCGAAAAATGCGACCTCGATTTGCTACCACACAAAATCGAATGCTCCCCATCAAGAAATGGAAAAACTGAAGTCGGCATTTTTACCAGTAGTAAAATGCCCACTCCTTGAAAAAAGAGCATGATTCGATTTTTGTGTGGTGCCCATATTATACCACAAGGGGAAATTGATTGCAATACCTTTTGGGTATTGGCTTTAAAACCTCGTTATGGTATAATGGTTCATATAGAAAGTGAGGGCTTGCAATGAAAAAAGCAGTTATTTATGCAAGATACAGTTCCCACAAGCAAAGAGAAGAGTCCATTGAAAGACAACTTGAAATCTGCAACAAGTTTGCAGAAGACAACGATTATGAGGTCATTGCGGAATACTGCGACCGAGAGCAATCGGGCCGAACCGACAACCGCTTGAACTTTCAAAAGATGATGAAAGACGCCGAGCGGAGAGAGTTCGATGCCGTTATCATTCTGAAACAAGACCGCTTTGCGAGAAATCGTGCGGACAGTCAGCAGAACAAACTGCGGTTAAGTCTGTATAACATACGGGTGTTATCGGCAACCGAACCAATCCCCGAGGGTCTTTTAGGGTTCGACGAAGCCGAAATTGAAATAAGTTCGAAAATGGAAACACTTGGTTCACCAACAAAAAAAGTCTCTTTTGTCTAACGGACAAAAGAGACTTTTTTGAGTGATGCGTTCCTTTGGAACGTGATGCACACTTTGTGCATGATGCAGGCTTCGCCCGTGATGCACGCTTCGGCGTGTTTTTTTGTTTGCAGAGATTTTCACGGTGAGAATCGAACAGGGCAATTGCGAAGCAATCACATTGCTCGATCTTTTGCTATTTTATCTTTCGGTATTTTTGCGGTGAGATGCCCGTGACCGACCTGAAAACACGGCTGAAATAGAATTGGTCGTCAAAGCCAACCGCCACAGCTACCTCTCCGATGCTCATCGATGTGTTTTGCAAAATCGATTTTGCGTGGGCAACCCTCAAGCGGTTACGGTAATCAACGGGACTCAAGCCCGACCACTTTTTAAAAAGCATGTGGAAATAGCTTTCGCTGATGTCGCACAGCTCGGCATAACGTGAGATCCGCTCGTTTCGGTTCCATTCAACACTCAAAACGTCAATGCCCCGCCTTATGGGATAATACACCTCGGCACGTTCGCTGATGCCGGTTATGAGTGCATCCAAAAGGGTGCAGAACTTAGCCATTATTCGAAGCTGATTGTTTCTGAAATCGTTGCAGGCCAACGACAGCTCGGCCGCCATTGGGATAAACTCTCCCGTGCGATCGTGTGCAATAATACGAAGGCCTCCGCTTTCGCAAAGCTCGCAACCCTCGGCATCCTTCATTTCAAAATTGGCCGTATACGAATGGACACTCAACGAATGGTCAACAACAAAAAAATCAACCTTATAAAGCGTTCCCTGAGGTGCAAAAACAATGTCACCGTTTTTGGCCTCGATAACGGTGCCATCGGCCAACTGAAACCTTGCGGTCATACCCGAGGTTATCAGCACAATACCGTTGTCGGGTCTCGGTTTGTCCATATATCCGTAATATTTGGGGTTGTGGCTCCAATTCTGACCCGTTGCGGAAATATTGCTGAAAACCGCACCCGAAAAGCCGATATCCTCAAAGCTTACTTTGTTATCCATCATACCACCGCCTTTTGTTTTATTATATATCCTCATTCTCAATTTGTCCATATTTTTTTGATCGATTTTTTCAAACAAATATCCCGTGTAGGCTCGGTGTAAATTGCCGGTAATACTGTATATATTATTATAAATCTATAAATTTGGGAAAAAGATTGGAAAAGGCAGAAAAAACAGTTGTAATTTTCGGCGGTTTGTTGTATAATAACCTGCAGGTACGCTTTTAGGCGTGCGAACGGTCGGGTCCTGTGCGACAGGGTGCCGTGAACCATGTCAGGCGGGGAACCGAGCAGCATTAAGCGGATTTCCTTGTGTGCCGCAGCCAACTCGGTCGTTCGTACGCCTAAGGGCGTACCTTTTTGGATTTTGAAAATTTAAGATTCTTCGGGACAATGTCCCTCAGAATGACATAACTTGTTGAATGAGATGTCATTCTGAACGAAGTGAAGAATCTTTTTACAAAAGACCATTGCGCTGAAAGGAGTGTTACCGTGTATCAGGCTTTATACCGTAAATACCGTCCGAAAAACTTTACCGACGTTGTGGGTGAGGAGCATATCACCGATATTTTGAAAAACGAGCTTCGTTCGGGAAAGATCTTCCACGCTTATCTGTTCACAGGACCCCGTGGTACCGGCAAGACAAGCTGTGCCAAGATACTTGCCAAGGCCGTAAACTGTCTTAATTCCAAGGACGGTGACGCCTGCTGTGAGTGCGAATCCTGCAAGGCTATCGAGCAGGGCGACGTGCTTGACATTACCGAGATCGACGCCGCCTCCAACAACGGTGTTGAAAATATCCGTGACCTAAAAGAGCAGGTGTCCTACACTCCGACCTCGGCAAAAT
>JAZQCY010000012.1:0-36458 GCA_045546555.1 Acutalibacteraceae bacterium
GGCCCTGCGTTTCGGTTTCGGGCACACGCTGAACACGGTGCACACCGCTTTCATACTTCATTCTCGAATAGGCGCCCAAGCCCTCGATCATAAAGCTGATCTCCTTGTAACCGCCAAGCTCGGTCTCGTTTGCGCCGACCAGCTCAACGTGCCAACGGCGTGACTCGGCATACATTG
The DNA here is from genome assembly GCA_045546555.1 of Acutalibacteraceae bacterium. GTDB lineage: Bacteria > Bacillota > Clostridia > Oscillospirales > Acutalibacteraceae > UMGS172. The sequence goes on from JAZQCY010000012.1 coordinate 178, forward strand.
TATACATACGGTAGAGGCTTGCGGCAAACAGAGCCGATTCCTCACCGCCCGCACCGCCTCTGATCTCAACAATAACGTTACGCTCATCGTTGGGGTCCTTGGGTAAAAGCAGAATTTTGAGCTCATCGGTCAGCTCTTCAATTCGTCTTTTGGCTTCGCTCAACTCCTCGTTGGCAAGCTCCTTTAATTCCTCGTCAAGCTCGCCCGAATCAAGCATTTCCAAAGCACCTGCCATGTCCGACTTGGCCTTTTTATAGTCACGGTAGGTCATCACCAACGGTTCAAGCTGACGGTGCTCCTTCATAAGCTCGGTCAAAAGTGACGTGTCGGAAATGACCGTAGGGTCGGTCATTCTAAGCGCTATTTCTTCAAAACGCACATCAACTGCGTCTAATTTATCAAACATTTGTGTTACCTTTTATTATCTGTTTTATATTTTTTTCGGCCTTGACACGGGGCAGCATTACCTCGTGACCACAGCCTTCACATTTCAGCTTGAAATCCATACCCGAGCGAAGCACCGAAAAGGTGTTGCAGCCGCAGGGGTGCGGCTTTTTCATCAAAAGTCGGTCGCCTACCGAAACATCCATCAGGGGTACTCCTTTCAAAAACAAAAATGGACACAGCGCACGAAGGACGCCATATCCATTTAGGTCTGGCGACGGATTCCGTGCGCCTTTATTTATTTGAGTTTACCGTAAAGCTTGGTACCGTCGGTCTCCTTAGGCTTTGTAACTGCAGGAGCCTCGGTAGCCTGAGGTCTTGCGCCGCCACGGCCACGGTTGCCGCCGTTTCTGCGGTCTCTTCCGCCACGTCCGCCTCTGCGCTCGTCGGGCAGGCGAACCGGCTTGCCCTCGGGAACAATTACTACCCGACGGTTGGAGCCGTCACCGATAGAGGTGGACTCGACACCCTCAATGTTCTGAATAGCGGTATGGATAATACGGCGCTCGTAAGGATTCATGGGCTCCAAAGAACGGCTACGGCCGGTACGGAGCACCTGACCTGCGGTTCTCTTGGCCAATGCCTCAAGAGTCGACTCACGCTTCTCACGGTAGTTGCCGATATCGATAACGATACGGTAGTAGCCACCGCCGTTTTCATTGGCGACCAAGGATGCAAGATACTGCAAAGCATCAAGCGTCTCACCTCTGCGACCGATGATGACACCGAGCTTATCATTGCCTTTAAGGGTGATCTTGGAGCCACCCTCAACGTCGCAGATAACAGCGTCGATCTCCTCACAGCCGAGCTTTAAAAGAACCTCTTTAAGGTACTTATAGGCTCTGCCTGCCTGAGAGTTGGGGTCAACCTCGTTTGCAGGAATGCCTTTAGGCTCTTCCTTGGGCTGTTCCTGCTTTACCTCGGGCTTTTCGGCCTTTTTGTTCTGAGGCTTCTCACGGCGGTCATTTTTCTTGTTGTTACGGTTTTCCGATTTTTGAGGCTTTTCCTTTTTAGGCGCAGGATCGGGGCCTTCAACGTAGGCCTTTACCTTTGCATCGCTTCCGCCGAAAAGACCCAAAAGCTTCTTCTTGGGGAATGCAACGACCTCAAACTGTACATCTTCATCCAAACCGGCATTAAGCTTTGCAATGGCGTCCTCACGGGCGGCATCAACAGTGGAGCCAATACCGATAGCTTCCTTAATTATCAATTTTATATCCTCCTTGGGAATCAACGCATTACTCTGCGGCACCGTCAACTCTGGCGATTTTTTCCTGCTCCTGCTTGGCCTTCAAAACAATGCCCTTGGCCTGAGCTCTTGCGTTAACAACGGCAGGGCCGTAAAGCATCTGTGTGAGTATCTGCAAGCCACCGGAAACAAGGCTGGAAATGGTCCAATAGAAACCGAGTGCGCAGGGTGTTGTAAAGGCAATGTAGAGCGAGAACAACGGCATAATGACCATCATAGCCATCATATTGGGAGCCTCGGGGTTGGCCTTCTTCTGAATCCTCTGTGAAACAAGACCCGAAGCCACAGCCGCTACAAACGAAGCAATGGGGATAGCCCACTTCCAGTTAGCGTTACCGAAGTTCCAGCTGAACTCGGGATACTCGGTAAGATCGATGCCGAAGAGGTTGAAGTTGATCCTGTTCTCTCCGGAGATCTTGTCCATAGAGCCGCCCTTGGCAATAAATGCATCGTGAACAGCCTTGCAGTACTTGGAACGGTTAACATCAAGATAGTTTGCGATCTCAACCTCACGAAGCACCATATTATCGGTGTCCTTGATAGCCTCGAGTGCGGTAGCCTGAGGAGTCTTCTCCTCAACCTTTTCCATATTGGCAACACCGTCAAGGATGTAGAGCTTTGCATAGAAGGTTGCATCTCTCTTATCATCAGCCGCATCGGCTTTGATAACCTTCTCGTCGGTAAGCTTGGCCTCAAGACCCAGCTTCTGCCAAACGTCATCGGCAATAGCCTTGTTATCGACAACGTTCACGTAGGCGGCCCACTGCTTTGCAGAGTTGAGCGCCGCCTCATCGATGCCTGCAACATAGGTAAACGGGCTTACAACTGCGTAGTAAACGCCCATCATAACAAGAAGTCTTACGATCATGGGCAAGCAACCGCCACCCATGGAAATGCCTTCTTTATTGTAAACCTCCTGCATGGCCTGACTGTACTTCTGACGGTCGTCTCCGTACTTTTTCTTCAAAGCGTCGAGCTTATGCTTGACTCTGGCCTGCTTGGCGGTCGATTTTTGCGATTTCAAGGTGAGCGGCAACATAATAACGTTCACAAGAATGGTGAACACAAGAACCGATAAAGCAAAGTTATCGGCAAACAGGTCGCTCAGTTGGGCAAGGAGCCAGCCCATAGGCTTACTGATAAAACTCATAGCAATTCCTTACTTCCGACCTTTCGATTTGTCGGACAAATATTCTGTATCTTTGTTTTCCTTCGATGCCTTTTTCTTCTTTCTTAAAGGCACGGGATCATAGCCACCCTTACAAGCAGGGTTGCATCGGCATATACGCCACACCGCAAGACCGAAGCCGATGATGGCTCCCCTTTCCTTAAATGCCTCAACGGCATATTGTGAGCAGGTCGGAGTGAAGCGGCAACACGACGGCTTTAAGGGCGAAATGCACTTCTGATAAAACTTTACAAGTGCAATAAAAATGTACTTCATTGCTCATTTGACGGAATAAGTCCGCCGACTTTAAAATGCTTTTTCATGACAGCGGCCACGTCATAGCTTTTAGCGGTAACGGTACGTGTACGTGCAACAAACACAATGTCGGCACCGGTGCAATCGACCTTTTTTAAGATCTCTCTTACGGCGGCTTCGATGACACGGCGGGCACGGTTACGCTGAACAGCGCCACCGACCTTTTTACCGGTGGTAATGCCGTAGCGTATAACTCCCCGACGGTTTTGACAGATATAAGTGACCAGCAGAGGATGCACCTGCGATTTTCCTCTGCCGTAAAGGCGCCTGAAATCCTTATTAAGATTTAGCTTTAAGGCTTCCATTGTCACCCTTCCGTTTCTGTTTATTTCACAAGGCCTGCATGTACCACGTGGCAAGAAAGGTCACTTAAGTGACCTTTCATCAGTAGGTAAGGCTCTGTCTGCCTTTTGCTCTGCGACGGGCAAGCACCTTGCGGCCGTTTGCGGTCGACATTCTCTTGCGGAAGCCATGCTCTTTCATGCGATGAAGCTTCTTGGGCTGATAAGTTCTTTTCATTTTTCTAACCTCCTTTGTGGGTACGTGCGGTTATGCCCTTGCAGGCGGTGCACCTGCCAATAGAAATAATTACAGACATAACCTATCAAGTTAGAATTATACCTCAAATATCCCCTTAATGTCAACATAAATTTTTACAGTTTTTGATGTTTTCTGAAAACTTTTTATACTGACACACCATATTGTGGTTGAAAAAAGGACAACTGCTACTTATACTGCTTTGAAAGCGCCAACTGCGTTGCCACTTCAATTGCATTCAAAAGCTTTTCACGATCCTCTTGCGGCATTGGCATTCCGTTCAGCATTATTTTATCGGAGTACCTTATTCGTTCGCTCATTTCTTTAATAATATCGGCAGCCTCGCAGGTCTGCTCGGGCAATCCAAGCAGGCTGTCGGCCGAAATGCCGAACAGCTCACAGATTTTCAGAATCATATCGTTATTAGGTGCTCTTCTCCCCTGCTCGTACATCCCGACAGTGCTGGCCGATACGCCTAATTTTTTAGCCAGTCCACCCTGCGTCAGCCCCAAAAGCAACCTGTATTTACGTATCATTTCGCCAATTTTCTTCATAACTCTCTCCGTTTCTACAGTCGTAGCATTTGCGAATGCTTATATTTGTTGACCGTTATGGTTTTTCCGTTGTAAGAATAACACAAAACGTGTGGCTTTTCAACAAAAATGTGTAAAATTCTTCATAATTGTTGCAAAAAAGTTGCTACAACTCTTGATTATTTACACGAAATGTGTGATTTTCGACAAAATAACCTTGATTTTCTACACCGTTCGTGCTAACATTTTAAGCAATCGGGCGTTTGGAAAAAAATGGCACGATATCTTAAATGTCAATGGAGGAGACAAAGAATGGAACTGACCGAGCTTGCTGATGAATATCTGAAACAAGCCAACAAGCTGTTGGAGCGCATTCACCGCTTAAACAAAAGGCTTCCGCATTTAAGCGGAAACGACAGGCTGGCGCTAAAACGCAGAATAATGTCACTTTATGTTGATGCGGCCGAATGCCGCAAATATGCACAACACATGAAAAACTACCGAAAAGGAGAACAACACGATGAACAGAACCACCTTTAGCCTTGAGATTTTCGGAGACCGCCTGCCGATCACCGATATATACGAGCACTCGAGCAACAACCGACAGTTGGCCTTGATGAAGCAGGCCTTGAGCCGTGCAATAAGCACCGAGCTGACCGACCGCCAACGAGCCATGGTGACCGAGTTTTATTTCAACGGTGAGACCGTAACCTCGATTGCCAAAAAGTACGGTATATCAAAGTCGACCGTTTCACGCCATTTAAGCCGTTCAAGAGACCGATTGAAAAGCGCCTTGAAATACGGATTTTACCCTATGTGGAACGGAGAAACGTAAAAAAACACCCGTCGGTGCTCCGACGGGTGAAATACTCAAATATTACAAAAGATACAGTCCCGAATCGAGAACGACAAGCTCATTTTTGCCGATTTTCACGTACTTATGAACCGGCTCCTCGAAGGATGCCCTTTCGTGAACGGTGTAGGTCTTCATATTGACCTCTAAAATATTGTTGGCCTTCTCATTACAAACTATCAGCTTATCCTCTGCCTCGTTGACCCAAAGACCCTTAGGGCCTGCGAAGGACGAGTCGGCCGAGCCACCTATACGCAGCTCCTCACGCATGGTGCGGAGATTAAAGCGGATCAGTGCATTACGCTCGGGGAAGGATGCCCAAAGTGTGTGACCGTGGTGTGCAATGGAAGCGGGGCCGCATTCCTTATATCTTATGGTTCCCTGCCATTCGATATAGCCTTCAGGGTCGAGTATCCTGGCTTCACCCTCGTCCGACACAACAAAAACATTGCCGTTCGGAAGCTTGACACAGCTTGAGGTAACGAAGTTACCGACCTTGAAGTTGGCATTCGTATGGTTCTCACCGAACTTTATAAACTCATAATCGCTTTTGGTTCTTTGCGAAACAACACCGTTTTCCAAAGAGACCGATCTGAAGGAAACAGCCACCTTGTCCTCAATCTCGGGACGGCGGTAAACGATTATAAAGCCGCTTTCATAGCTTAAAATATCAAAAATTTGCTCTGAAAATAATTTTTTCACGCAACCCAACATCCTTTTCATTTACTCATACACATTTATTGTATCTTAAACCGCCGACAAAAGCAATGCCCATTTTACAAAATTCTTAAAAATAATCGGTATTTTAAAAATTTGCAACATTTGTTTTGGTAAAATATGAATTTTTGGGACAGGTGTGTCGGCAAAAATTTTGGGGCATAGAATGTATTGTAAAAATAAAACGATTAAAACACACCGCCAAGGGTAAAGATATAATTGTCCAAGATAAATCCCACATTCAGGAGAGTGAATTATACGTGACAGTTAAAAGAGGCGATATTTACTATGCTGATTTGAGCCCCGTCATAGGTTCCGAACAGGGTGGAATAAGACCGGTACTTATAGTTCAGAACGACGTAGGCAACAAATTCAGCCCCACGGTTATAGCGGCGGCCATAACCAGCCAAAGGGATAAGACCAATCTGCCCACCCACATAAGGGTAGATGCCGACGGTTGCGGACTTTCAAAGGATTCAATAGTCCTTTTGGAGCAGGTACGCACCATCGACAAACAACGCTTGAAGGAAAAAATGGGCAGTCTTGACCAAGGGGCCATGAACAAAATCGACAAGGCTTTATCGGTAAGCTTTGGTCTGGGCGGTTTTTGACCGCCCTTTTTTACTTATTACTTCTTCCCTTTTACCTCTTACTTATTTCTTCCCCTGCTGACGGAGCCATATTTTCATAACCCACTTATGAGGCAAAAGCTTTGTGAAAAACACCTGCGCACGGATGGAAAAGCCACAGACCGAAACGTCCTTACCCTTTTTCATATCCCTTATTGCACGCTTGACAACCTCCTCTGAGGTGAAGAAACGGTTGTAATACTGAATAACACTGTCGTCGGTAACGGCACGGTCAAAAAACTCGGTTTTGACCCAACCGGGGCAGACGGCAATCATCTTGATGCCGGTGTGGCGAAGCTCCATATTGACCGCCCTTGTAAACGACAGCACAAAGGCCTTGGTGGCACCGTAGACACCGATATAAGGGACGGGCTGGAACGAGGACAATGAGTCAACCTGATACACCCTCGAGCCCTTTGTAAGATACGGCAGGGTGTGGTATGTGATAGCCACCAAAGCTTTATCATTAAGGTCGATCATACCAAGCTGTTCATCCAACGGGATATCCTGAAAAGCGGCAAACTTGCCGTAGCCGCTGGCGTTGACCAGCACCTTGACCTCAGGTCTGTGCTCATCCAACAGAGCCTTGTACTCGTCATAGCTTTTGGGATCGGTCAGATCCATCGAAATACATCTGACGGGTTGATCCAGCTCGGCTTCGATCTCTTTAAGGCGTTCAAGTCGGCGTGCGATGACCCACACCTCATCGAATTTTTCTTCAGCACATATTTGCTTTACAAATTCACGACCCATTCCGCTGGACGCACCGGTAAAAATGGCTATTTTCATACATTTTCTCCCTTTTGCTTTTCAAGATATATCAGCAAGACCGTGACGTCGGCAGGGCTGACCCCCGAGATACGGGAGGCCTGACCGATGTTCTGCGGTCTTATTCTTTTGAGCTTTTCGGCCGCTTCAAGTCGCAGGCCTTTTATGCCGTCATAATCAAGCCCCTCGGGCAAGGCACGGCTTTCAAGGCGTTCAAGCTCGTTGACCTGCGCCGCCTGACGCTCGATATAGCCCGAATATTTTATCTCAATTTCGACCCTCTCGGCTATCTCAAACGGAAGCTCGGGGCGTGCTTGGTCAAACGGTGCTAAAGACAGATAATCCATCTGCGGGCGGCGGATAAGATCGCTCATTCTGACGCCCGTTTTAAGCGGCACGGTTCCTTTTTTTGAAAGCAGGGCGTTAAGCTCATCACTCGGCCCGAAGAACGAGTTTTCCAATCGCTCAATCTCGGCATTTTTAAGGCGTACACGCTCTAAATATGCCTCATATTCGACATTGCTCAACAAACCGACCTCGTGACCGATTTCACTCAAGCGCTCGTCGGCATTATCCTGCCTGAGCAAAAGGCGGTACTCGGAGCGTGAGGTCATCATTCGGTAAGGATCGGAGCAACCCTTAGTGCAAAGATCGTCGATCAGCGTGCCGATATAAGAGCTTGACCTTGAAAGGATAACAGGCTCCTTGCCCTTGACCTTCAAGGCGGCGTTCATACCTGCGATAAGTCCTTGAGCGGCGGCCTCCTCATAGCCCGAGGAGCCATTGAACTGACCTGCGCCGAAAAGTCCGTCCTGCGATTTTATCTCCAATGTCAGCTTCAAAGCTAACGGATCGATGCAGGAATACTCAATTGCATACGCATTACGCATGACCTGAACGTTACGAAGTCCGGGTATAGTTCGGTAAAACTCGATCTGCACCTCCTCGGGAAGTGAAGACGACATACCCTGCAGGTACATTTCCTCGGTGTTAAGTCCGCACGGCTCTATAAAAAGCTGATGCCTTTTTTTATCGGCAAAACGGACTATCTTGTCCTCAAGGCTCGGGCAATAACGAGGCCCCACACCCTCGATAACACCGCCATAGAGCGGTGAACGGTGCAGGTTGCGCAAAATGACCTCTTTGGTCTCGTCGTTGGTGTAGGAAATGTAGCACACCGACTCGTTATTGATGGTTTTGGGGTCGGTGGTGAAGCTGAACGGTGTCACCGTTTCGTCACCCGGCTGAACCTCAAGCTCGGAAAAATCAATACTTGAGCGCAGCACTCTTGCAGGGGTGCCCGTTTTAAATCTGCGAAGCGGAAGCTCCAGCTTCAGCAATGCCGATTCCAACGCATTGGCCGGGAAGGTGCCGTCGGGTCCGCTTTCGTAGTTGACTTCACCGACATATATCTTACCCTTTAAATATGTACCCGTTGCAATGATAACGGTTTTGGAAACGTATTCGGCGTGAAGCTGTGTCACACAATGCCAACCGTCAGCCTCTTTAAAAAGGTCAACAATCTCGGCTTGACGGAGATGCAGGTTTTCACACAATTCAAGCGTGTGCTTCATATATTCCGAGTATGCTCTGCGGTCGATCTGCGCACGAAGGCTGTGCACGGCAGGGCCTTTTCCACGGTTAAGCATACGGTTCTGGATGGTGGTCTTATCGGCCGCTTTGCCCATCTCACCGCCCAAGGCGTCTATCTCACGTACAAGGTGACCCTTGGCCGTGCCGCCTATCGACGGGTTGCAGGGCATATTGCCGACGGCATCCATATTTATTGTAAAAATTGCGGTCTTACAGCCCATCCGAGCCGCCGCCAAAGCGGCCTCAATGCCTGCGTGACCTGCACCTATAACCAGAACATCATAATTTCCGGCAGAATAATTCATACTTTTCCCCTTATTTTCCAACACAAAAATGTTCAAAGACCTTGTTTGCGACCTCAACGGTGACACGTTCGCCCGTAAGCTCAAAAAGGTCATTCAGCGCATCATCAAGGCAAACTCCGACGGCATCGACCGTCATTCCGTACTGCAAAGCCTCCAAAGCCTCACGCACGTGTGAAAGTGACCTTTCGGCACAGTCACGCTGTCTTTCGTTAAGGTAAACCGCCGAATCCCCCGTAAGGTTTGCGGTGCCCGTAACCGCACGGACGGCGGCTTTAAATTCATCAACACCAAGTCCGTCCTTGGCCGACATTTCAACAAACCGAAGTCCTCTACTTAAAGCCAACGAGGTGTCGGCCGTTGTAATATCCGACTTGTTAAACACCACCACGGCAGGTCTGCCCTTGATGCCGTCAAGAAGCTCGGAAATATCGGGCTTTGTGCTGTCTTGTGAATCAACAACGGCGATTATAAGGTCGGCCGTGTCGATTTTCTCACGTGTCAGACGTACTCCTATCTGCTCGACCTCGTCATCGGTATCACGAAGTCCTGCGGTGTCACTCAATTTCAGAACAATTCCATCAAGATTGACCGATTCCTCAATAATATCACGTGTGGTGCCTGCCACCGAGGTGACAATGGAGCGCTCGCAACCCACAAGCAGGTTCATCAGGGTGGATTTTCCTGCATTGGGCGGCCCCACAATGACGGTGTTTATGCCGTGGCGCAGTAGCTTGCCCGTGTCATAATCCTCCAAAAGTCGGTCAAGACCGTTTTCGGCGTTGGACAAAAGCTCCTCAAGGCGGTCGATTCCGCTAAATTCCGGCTCCTCATCGGGAAAATCGGAAAAAGCGGCAACCGTGGCGGCGGCAAAGGTCAAGTCTTCCTTGATAGCGGCACATTTTTTGAATATTGCACCGCCCTTTGCGGCCATCGAGGCTCTTAAGGCCTGCTCGCCGTCGGCCGAAATAATGTCGATAACGGCCTCGGCTTCGGTGAGGTTTATCTTGCCGTTTTCGAAGGCTCTGCGTGTAAATTCGCCACGGTCGGCCATAACTGCACCTGCCGACAGAACGGCACGCAACACACGGCGCACAACGTATGAGCCACCGTGTACCGACAGCTCAACGGTGTCCTCCCCCGTGTAGCTTTTGGGTGCACGGAAGACCAGCGCCACCGCCTCATCAACGGTCTCACCGTTGTCGATAACGTGACCGAACAAAGCGGTATAGCCTGTCGCATCGGCCAATTTTTTGCCCGAAACGCTTTTGAAGACCTTGTCGGCCACCGACAAGGCCGTATCGCCCGAAACACGGACGACACCTATTCCGCCCAAGCCTTCTGGCGTAGCAATAGCGGCAATCGTTCTTCCCATTTTCGCACCTCTTTAAATTAACATTACTCTAACTGTATATTATACACCCAATTATATCTATAAGTCAATCAAAATCCTTGTGTTACTAATGATATATCGAATTTGTGAAATGAAAAGGGCGCTTCATAAAGCGCCCTTCAAAATATGTTTTATGAAATTCTGTTTATGTGAACATAGCCGCACCGAACAAGAAGGTCGGCAAAAGAAAAAGTGCCGTCAAAACATCTATCACGAAGCCTTTGGTGCTCCATTTCTTTGCTCTTGTTTTAAAATAAAAAACCAGCAACATCACAAATGCACAAAAGCTGACGAACCCAAACAAAACGCTTGCGGGAAAGGCTATCGGGTACTTTTTGGTTTCACCGAAGGCGGCAAAGGTCATCAGCAACAACGCACAGCAAATTCCCAATCCACACGAAGCCGAGATCCCTACTGCCAGAGCCGAGGTTTTAAGTCTGCAGTTTTGGGCAACCGTTTTGGCCAACACAAGGTACATAACCCCAAGCACTATCAACGCACCGCCCAACACCGCCAGCCAAAACGGCAGACCGTTCAGCGTATGCATAAGATACAGCTTAAAGGTTGATGAGCCTGCACCGCCGATTATATCGGCACCTTGCATTTTCACAAGCGGAATAGTAAGCCCTATCAAAGAGCAGATAAGACCTGCCACCGTTGCCCATATTGAGTATTTTCTTATCTTCATACGACTTCCCTCAATTCAATTACAACGCTGAATTTCGGATTACATTATATTGTGGTCTCGTCCGAGCTAATGCTATCGGTCGGAATCGAGGAGTCCCACGTCTTGCGCTTGCTTGATCTTTTCTTTCGGTTGGGGTGGATGGTGTTGGATTTTTTGAAGGTATTGATGGTGAAAAATCCCGTAAAAAGTGCGGCCGCAATCAAGGCCAACGGCATGACCGCCGATTCGGCCACCTTGTCCGAATGTCCAAAAAGCTTGGCCAACATTTCGGGCACGACCGAGGCCATACACAGTGCCGATGCGGTAAGTCCGAGCGGATAAATGCGCCTGAAGCTTTTTTCCGGCTTGACACCGCTGACAGCCTTGCCGAAGGTGACGAAAAACAGCACCGTGAAAATAATGGCAAACACCTCGTAAACGGTGCGGACACGCAACGGATGCTCGGTATAGTAAAGATACGACAGCACAAACTCGGCCAACCAATAGCCGATAAAGGGCAATGCAACGGCCTTGAAGAACGGCTTACCCGTTATGGCCGAAACCGCCATAAGCACGCATCCGACCGTCGAAAGTACCGCCAACGCAAGCACAACGGCATTACCATACTGCAGGGTTTTATACGAAACAAGCCCCGCTATCAAAAGGGCAGCTCCCGTGACGGCTGAAACGACCACCGACAAAATACCCTTACAGTTGATCTTCACCGGCTGACGGACGGCCTGCGCCGAGTTGCTGAACAGAGCCGCAAGCGAAAGCACCACCAAAACCGAGCCTGCGATATCAAACGCTTTAGGCCAAAAGCCGTCGATCAAAAAGGCGGTATTGCTTTCGGTCAGCAGGATTATCTGCAGGGTTCTGAAGGCCAGCACTATTAAATTGACAACAATGAAAAGTTTGGTTGTGTATTTCAGCTTCAAGAGTTGTCCTCCAAAAAGTAATCAATAAAAAATTCACGGCATATAAATAGACCAAGCCGTAACACTATGATTTTAGTCCAAAAGAAACGATTTGTCAATCCATAACGGCGAAAATTTACAACTAAAGAATATTGAAAGAAGGAAGAAATATGAAAGGAATTTATCTTTGGTCGGTGATAATCATATTTGTAGCAATGGTGTTGTTTCCTCTTTTTTCGATGGACAAGACCGAGGCACAAACGCCCGGCACAAGTGATACGACCTCACAACCGCCCGAAGGCTCACATGCCGAAAGCTTCAGAATGTATCTGACCGAAGAAGAAAAGATCATAAGCATCACCGCTCGTGATTACTGCATCGGCGTTGTTTCGGCCGAAATGGCGGCCGAGTATGAGGTTGAGGCGCTCAAGGCGCAGGCTGTGGTAGCCTATACCTATGCGAAATATAAAGCCAATTTAAGAAAGGACAAGGAATATGATATAACCGACACCCACACCTCGGATCAGGCATTTTTGTCGGTAGACGAGGCTAAAGAGCGCTTCAAGGATAATTATAACAAATACACCGAAAAGATAACCGCCGCCGTGGATGCCGTTTTGGGACAGGTCATAACCCACGGGGGCAAGCCGATTTTGGCCGTTTGCCACAGTATTTCGGGTGGGAAAACCGAGTCGGCAACCAACATGTGGGGCGGCGAATACCCCTATCTTCAGCCCGTGGAAAGTGTGGGTGATGTTTTAAATCCAAATTATTTGACCGAGGTGACCGTTTCGGCTGACGATATGGCCAAGGCCTTAAAAACTTTGGACATATCGGCCGAGGACGACGCTTCAAAATGGGTCGGGGAAATCAAGCGCTCCGACTCGGGCACGGTGTTGACCGTAAAGCTTTGCGGCACCGAGGTCAAGGGCTCCAAGCTACGCTCGGCGTTGTCATTAAGAAGCGCCAATTTTGACGTGGAATACTCGGACAAAAGCTTCAAATTCACCGTCAGGGGCTACGGACACGGCGTTGGGATGAGCCAATACGGTGCGCAGTTTATGGCACTGCAGGGCAGTACATATAAGGAGATACTTAAATGGTATTACACCGACTGCGAGGTATCCTGAAGCAATGCCTCGACCTTGTGTTCATCAAGATACCGCACCTTAACGGTATCACGGTTTTTGGTGGAGGTTCCCACTTTGACCGAGCAATGTCGGTGCCGTCTGTCAAACGGTGTTTGCAGTATTCGGATATACTCAATATCATCACTGCTGCAAAGCATTTCGACCGTGCCAAAGCCTTGCTGTCCTACGATTTTGCAAGAATGTGTATCAAGCGAAAAGGCTCCTTTAAGCAAAGCAAACAATCTTGCCGCAAACCACAGTAAAATTATGATAAAAGCAATAATCACCAACGGCACCAACACCCTGCTTGAATACTTAAGCATCAGGTGTACCGCAACGGCCGATACGATAGTTAGCAAAAGAACCGCACACGGCAAAATCGCACATCTTGGTATAGCCTTTCGGCAAGGGGTTGCGGTATTTTGGGGTGATTTGAACTGTGGCAAAAGCCATTTTGTAAGCCCTTTTGCCAGCTGTGGCTTGATGCAGGGCAAAAGCAGACCTATCTCCCCTTTTGACCGTCCGAAGCCGCAAGCGCTGAACTTGACTGCGCATTTACCCGCAAGCCGCATCAGCGGTGCAGTGACCGTTTTGACGGCACTGACCGAGCGTATATCCAAAAACAAGGTTCGGTGCGGCAGTCGACCCGAATCAAGCATTATTCGGTTGCCCGATTTAACCGACGAGAACCCTGAGTTGCGCAAAAGCAATACCGCAAACGACACAACATAGCCGACCAAAAATATAATCGGCAAGGCTCTACCAAGCCATTCAAGCTCGACCGCACCAAAGGATTGCAGTCGCAATTTGGGTAAAGCGGCAGACACACCCTCACCGACAAGGCTGACAACGGCCTTGACTATAGGGAACGCTAACAAAAAGCCCGTCATAGAAGACGACAAGGCCGCCGACATTACAACGTTGCCGACCGTATTGCTCTTTATCGCCTGCCCCTCGATTTTGAGCATCCCGAAAAGCTTTTTGGCCGTTTTGCGGGAGATGGGGATGCTTTCGTCGGGTCGGCGCCGACGTCCTGCCTCGGTATAAATTTTCAAGCGATATATCCCAAAGATTCGAGAAAGTGGGTCGGACTCTATCATAATAACCCTTGACGCTTTTTGAGGGATAACGTAGCGCACCCTGAAAATAAGCCCTTTTTGAACCGCAACGTCGCCGTTAATCAATAGTTTTGTGCTTTTAAATTTAAGCACCGCCGCCAAAAACGCCAGCAAAAGCATCGCAAGCTCGGCCGTAAAGAAGGCCGACAAGGTGCTGCTTTTGCCGACAAGAAAACGGTAGCCACCCCTTATCACGGGTATGATAAGCAATGATAAATAGGGATAAAGCAGGGTCAAGGCATAGATGAAATGCGGCCTTACCGTGATTTTTTCATTCATCAGTTTTCACCGCCTTTAAAACTTTTGTCTGTTGCTTTAAAGTCAGCGCAGGCAGGATGAGGCTATGCCCCACCCCACGCAATACCGTCACATAAAGCCCAAAGCAGGATGCCAACGGCAACCGCACGGTCTGAACATATACAAGACGTGCGTTGGGATAGATGTATTTACGTTTTATGATAACGCCCTTTCGGCATATAAGTTTTCCGTCAGAGACCGTTATGCTCTCCGCCTTAAAGCGAAGCGGAATATAAACAAAGCAATATACTGAAAACACCGCCAAGAGTACAATGCTTGACAGTATTTTCAAGGTGTATCGATCGGGAACGGCTATCCACAAGGCCGAAAAAACGGCGGCAAATAAAACTGCCGCCGTGAATCTCCAATATAAAAGAACCTTTTTGTCGAGTTCAAATATCATACACTCACCGGAACTATTTTTCTTTGATTTTCTTCCAATATTCTTTATATGCAAGTTCCGTTTTATTATCACCGAATTCGTAATAAATATTATTTTTGATCGCATCCGGCAGATATTGCTGTTCGACATAATGGTTGGGGAAAACGTGAGGATAAAGATAATGCTGACCCTTAACTTCGGCATCCTCACCGTCGAAGTGCTTGTTTTGTAAGTGTCTCGGCACAGGTCCCGTGTTGCCCTTCTGAACATCGGCCATGGCCGCATTGATGGCGTCGTGAGCCGACACCGACTTGGGGCTGATGGCCACAAGAATAACCGCATTGGCCAAGGGCAAGCGTGCCTCGGGCAGACCAACCGCCAAAGCGGTATCGACCGCCGCCTTGACTATAGGGATTATCTGCGGATTGGCAAGTCCTACGTCCTCATTGGCACATACAAGCAACCGTCTGCAGGCCGAAGGCAGATCGCCCGACTCCAAAAGTCGTGCAAGATAATGAATTGCGGCGTTGGGGTCAGAGCCACGCATCGACTTCTGATAAGCCGAAACGATATCGTAATGATCGTCTCCCTCACGGTCGTAACGCATGGCGCTTTTTTGGGTAAGCTCCCTTGCAGTTTCAGCAAGAACGGTCATTTTGCCGTCCTTACGCTCGCTTGAAAGCACACAAAGCTCGACCGAATTGAGTGCTTTTCGGACGTCGCCGCCACAGCCCTTACAGATTATGTCAACCACTTCATCGCTTTCAAAGCCTATTTCTATGCCCTGCTCCTCTGCCATAATTTTAGCGGCACGAAGCACTGCAGGCTTAACGTCCGACCAATTAAGCTGCTTGAATTCAAACACGGTCGAACGGCTTAAAATAGCGTTATATACATAAAAATACGGGTTTTCGGTGGTGGATGCAATCAGCGTGATATTGCCGTTTTCAATGCTTTCCAATAAGGTCTGCTGCTGCTTTTTGTTGAAATACTGTATCTCGTCAAGATACAGCAAAATGCCGTTTTCTCCGCCGAGCATTTCGGCCGAACTGAGCATCTCACGGATATCGGCCGTGGAGGCCGTTGTGGCGTTCAGCTTGTAAAGCCGCTTATTGCTCTGCTTGGCAATAATGCTTGCCACGGTGGTCTTGCCCACACCCGAGGGACCGTAGAATATCAAATTGGGGATGGTACCCGATTCTAATATACGGCGAAGCGGCTTACCCTCACCCAACAGGTGCTTCTGACCCACAACGTCATCCAGGGTGTCAGGTCTTATTCTGTCTGCAAGCGGTGAACTCATAAACCACTCCGCCTTTCGTTAAAAATTAGTATGAATTATTTTTTGAACTCCGAGAACTGATAGGGGTCGGTGACCTCGAAATACTCGTTGGTCTCGGTGTTGCGATGGAACATCTTGCCGTCCTCGTTCTGATAAAGCCTGATATAATCTATCATATACTCAATAGGCTCGGTGCGGTTGTCGTCGGGCTTTGAAACGTGCTTCAGACCGAATGCCATTGACAAAATGAAGTAGATAGGCTCGTGGAAGACCTCCATAACGGGGTTGTCGATACGGACGGTACAGCAGGGCTCACCGTCGATAAAGAACGAAACCAGCTCGGGAGTCCACTCATAGCCTATGGTGTGGAAATCGTCGGAGAACTTGGCACCGTTCGGCAGGGTTGCCTTTTTGGGGTAGCCTTGACCGTCAAGATAGTTGATATGGCCGCCCTTCCACCAGCTGTGCAGGTTGAAGGCAAGGTAAGAGTCATCGCCGAACATCTCCAAAACGTCGATCTCGGGACCTGCGGCAGGCGCACCGTCACGTGCCTGTCGGCACATCCAGAAGCCCGGCCAGATTCCGGGGCCGCCCTTGGGCATCTTGGCTCTTATCTCGGCATAGCCGTACTGATAAGCAATATGGTCGTGACTGCGGAGCATACCGCTTGCGTAGTCGCCGTTTTCCTCGATAGTACCCTTGATTATGAGCATACTGTCCTCAACACGGCAGTTTGCACGCTTTCTCCAAGCAGGGCGCTCATCGTGACCGGGTACGTTGTATTCATAAATATTCCAATAACCCTCGTCGATCTTGGGGCTGTCAAAGTGATCCTCCCAAACGAGCTTATAGTTCTTTCCGAAAGTATTAACGTTCATCATAACACCCTCCTTATCTCTTGACCAAAAGGTCGCCCTCGTTCTGATAAAGCTTGATGCTGTTTATCTTGAACTCGGTCGGGAAATCGGCATCGTCCTCGGGTGCATCAATATTGGGCAGACCGATGGACATACCCGCCATAAATTTAAGGAAATTCTTGTTACCCAAAGTTGCAAACGGACTGGGAGTAACGTCAACACGGTTCCATTCCTTGCCGTCGGCGTAGAAAATGATCCATTCCTTGGTTATCTCAACACCAAAGGTGTGACGTCCCTCGGACAAAACGGCCTCGTCAGCCTCATCGGGATAAAAGCGCTTGGGCTTTTTGAAAAGACAGTTGATCTTATGAGGAGTTTCATATATCTCATCCAACCAACGGATATACATATTAAAAGCATTCTTGGGCTTATCACCGTGAACCGCTACGACATCATAATCGGCCTTATACGGTGTGCCCTCGGTCGAAACAAGTGAAAATACCGGCCAAACACCCTTTTGGAATTTGGGCAGCGTGACATCTACCTCAACATAGCCGTGAGCAAAAACAACACCGTTGCAAACGGCCTTGCCACCCATAAAGCCGTCACCGTCACGTCCTGCGGTGATGACCAAAGCGCCGTCCTTTACAGCAACGTTTTCGGGGCAATAGTGCATATTGGAGCCCTCATGCTTGGCGGCACCTTGAGTGATGACGTGGGTCGGGACAAAATCGTTGTCCTTCTTGGCAGAATGAGCCTTCACGGTCTCATCCAAGGCCACCCACTTGTTGCCTTCGAGCCCGCCCGAGAAATTCTCCTCATATACGAGCTCATAACCCTTTTCGTACAGTTCCATTTTTACCTTCTCCTTTCGCAACAGCTGTGCTGTCGGATGTCAGAATTTAAGCGCAGGGACTTTTCCTCTGTGCTTTTTCATTATGACATACCGAAAACCAATTTGCAAGACAAACCGTGTATTTTTCAAGACATTTTTTGCACAAAGCACAACTAATAGAAGAAAATGTTAATTTTTTGTGAACCAACCACAAAATTTAGTAAAACTTATTGCAATCGAAAATCAAAGTGATATAATTTTATTATCAAATATATGAAAGGAGTATCGTTATGGATATTCTCAAGAAGTTTTGGCCCACAGCTTTCAAATCGGATGAAAAGAACAATTTTATCACCGCAATCGTTGTTTACGCTATCATTTTGGTAGTCGGCATCGTTTCGAGCTTCCTGCTCGGATTCATCCCCGTTGTCGGCGGTCTGCTTGCTTGGCTTATCGGCACCGTGCTTGACCTTTACGGAACTGCAGGTATCGTCTTCTCGATCCTTAGGTTTGTCAAGGTTTTTAAGGACTAAAGCACAATTTCATATTAAAAAACGACCCGCCGCCGTACTGAAATTCAGCACGGCGGCGATCCGTTGTATGGGGATGAATATGGGTGGGCTTTTTAATGCGAGGAGAGTTAAACACAAATCGGTTTTGGAAAGTATTTTTTCGCCGTTACTTCCTCGAATTTCACGGATATACGCTCGTATTATCCGTGAAATTCTCGTTGTCTCGACCAAAAAATACCGTTACAAAACTGTTTCACACCTCGCAACTTGAAAATTTTGAGATAAAAATTTTGATTTTGAGCGCCGATATACTGACGTATATCAAGCGAGGAAGCGGAATTTTAGCCAAAATTGGCTGTTGCGAGGCGATTCGGGTTCGACTCTCCTCGCATTAGGACGGTCTACACCGTCAGGTCGAAAAGCGTTATGTTAGCGCTTTCCCTCTTGGGTCGTTTGGGTATCTTTATGGTATATTCAATAAATTCCTCGGTCTCGTTTTTCCGTGAGGTTGCATCTACCCCTGCCTTTCTCATCGAGCCGATCATTTTGGTTATGCTGTTGGCAAATATCCGAAGGTCTCCGATACCGCCCTTTAAAAGCGGCTTTTTGTTATCAACTGCGGGGTTGAGTATGCCATTTACGATATCCTCGGTATCGCTGACCGAAAGCTGCTCGGCAAGGCATCGGTTTATAACCTCGTCCCGCTTTTCCTCGGGCAAACGGATAATGGCTCTTGCGTGGCGCTCACAAAGGTTGCCTGCCGTGATGCGGTTGCGTTGCTCATGAGTCAGCTTTAAAAGGCGAAGCTTGTTTGATAGGGTCGACTGTGCCATGGCCAGCTTTTCGGCCGTTTCGGCCTGCGACAGACAAAACTCGTCCATCAGCCGTTTTATACCGTCGGCTTCCTCAAAAAAGTTGAGGTCGGTTCGTTGGATGTTTTCAATAAGGCACATCAGCGAGCATTCACGGTCACCCGCCTTAACAACGATGCACGGCACGGTTTTAAGACCTGCCATGACCGATGCCCTCAAGCGCCGTTCACCCGAGATAAGCTCAAATCGGTCACCCTGCTTTCTCACCGTCATTGGTTGGATAAGTCCGTTTCGGCGGATGCTTTCCGAAAGCTCCAGCAGCTCGTAGTAATCAAACTCTCGCCGTGGTTGAAACGGCGAAGGGATTATTTTGTCGGGCGAAACGCTTACAAGCTTTCGGTCGTGTCTTTTTCGGTCTAACAGCATGTCCGTACCTCCTCTTGATCGCAAGCAAATAATACCATTATTTGGCAACAAAATCAAGAAAAAGCATAACAAAAAATCGGACAGCTTCCTGCCCGATTTTACAAATTATAAGGGTTGTTTTGAGATTTTACCCGAGTTTCTGGGGTACTTTGTCAAAGTTTGCGATATCTTTTTGACATTTATTATGCCACGACCGCCAAATTCAAGCAATTCAAACAGATTTTCCGCCTCCAATTTGCCTCCCAAGGTGGCAATTGCCTTGGTTGCCTCCTTAACCTCCTCGGCGGCGGTCGAGCCCTTCATGGCGATAAAGCTGCCGCCGACCTTGACGTAAGGCAGGCAATATTCGGTCAGCACACGCATATTGGCAACGGCACGTGCAACAGCAAAGTCATAGCCCTCACGCTGTTGGGGCTTGATATCCTCGGCACGTGAATGAATGGTGGTGACGTCAAGTCCAAGCTCCGAACACAAGGTATCAAGGAAGTTGATACGCTTCTGCAAAGAATCCATCAGCGTCAGCTTGATATCGGGGCGGGCAATTTTTATAACCACACCGGGGAAGCCTGCTCCCGTGCCGATATCGATGACCGAGGCGCCCTTGGGGATATCAACGTACTTGAATATCATCAGGCAGTCAAGAAAGTGCTTGACCGCAATACCCTCGGGGTCGACAATGGCGGTGAGGTTTATTTTTTCGTTCCACTCCACAAGCAGGTCGGCATATTTTTCAAGGCGTTTTAGTGCCACCTCATCAAGCGGGCAAAAATCCTTGCAGTTTTCAATTATTTTTTCAAATGGAAGGTTCATACTTTCCTCCGTCAACATTTGGTCACCCTTCGCATAAACATTATTTGAAGGAGTGAGCAAAATGGTAATTTACGTAGTTAAATCAGGTGACACGCTTTACAGCATCGGTCGGGAGTTTGGCGTTACGGTGGCCGAGCTTGAACGCTTCAACGGTTTTCGTGACCCCAACCGACTTGTGGTGGGGCAGGACGTGCTGATACCCGTAGACGGGTCATTACACACGGTTGAGCCGGGTGAATCACTTTACAGTATCGCTTCGCAGTACGGCATCACGCTGGATGCGCTCATAAAAGCCAACCCCGATATTGCACCGCCATATACGATATACCCCGGTCAGCTCATCAACATACCGACTGCCATTTCAAAACGCACGATATCGGTCAACGGCTATGCCTACCCAAGCATCAACCGTGAGGTTTTGCAGGAGACCCTGCCGTTCCTCACATATCTTGCCATATTCAGCTACAGTGTATCGGCCGACGGAGCCTTAAACAGCATCAACGACGATGAGCTTATCCGACTTGCCAAGCAAGGCGGCACCGCACCGATAATGGTCATAACCAACACCGAACCGGGTGGTGGCTTTCGCAGTGAGATAACACAGAGCGTACTCAACAACACGGCAACAAGGTCAACCCTTATCAACAATATCGTCAATAAGGCTTTGCAAAAGGGTTATATGGGCGTTGACGTGGATTTTGAATACATCTACCCCAACGACCGTGAGGCCTACAACGAATTTCTTTCACTTTTACGTGACCGCTTGAAGGCCAACGATCTGCGGCTTTCCACCGCCATTGCACCCAAAATATCAGCCACACAGCAGGGCACTTTATACGAGGCACACGACTACGCCTTTCACGGTAAGGTGGCCGACAAGGTTATAATAATGACCTACGAATGGGGCTATCTTTACGGCCCACCGATGGCGGTTGCGCCCTACAACGAGGTGCGTCGGGTCTTGTCCTATGCCGTGACCGAGATACCGAGCAACAAAATACTTATGGGCATGCCGAACTACGGCTATGACTGGACACTTCCCTACCGTGACGGTCGCCCTGCCGAGATACTTTCGATAAACAAGGCGCTTGACCGTGCTTTTGAGGTAGGGGCCGAGATACAGTTCAGCTCCCGCTCAAAGGCGCCGTTTTTTGAGTACACTCAAAACGGTGTTGACCACATTGTTTGGTTTGAAAATGCACGAAGCACCGCCGCAAGATTACAGCTCATAAACGACTTCTCTTTAGGCGGTGCAAGTTATTGGACGGTCAATCAGCTTTATATGCAGAATTGGCGTGTTTTAGATGATATGTTTAATATTGAAAAGGTTTTATAGCTACTGCTGACGGTCGTTTAAGGAAGGACCTTGCGGTTCATCATCAAACACGGCATCGTCATTATCTTCATCAATAAGACCAAGCTCACGGCGCTTTTCGATATCCTCATCGGGATGCTCGTTATAGTAGGGGTCGATGATATACTTCTTGACCTCGGGGAAAACGTTGTACTGAATGAGGAACGATCTGAACGACGGGAACACAAACACACCGACGATAACGGCGATGGGAACACCAACGTTGGGGTTTATGGCAATCAGCCAGAATGCCGCAAAATAGATCAGCGACAAAACACCGCCGATAATGATGTTATGCTTGATACCGAGCGTTGCAAAAAGCCACGAGTTTTTAAACAGCGTCTTAACCTTAAAGTCAAAGGTTATCATCAGCATATACTGATAGAACTTTGCAAAGCTGAAGGCGGTGTAGAAGAACATGGTGACAACAAACACCACCGAACGGAAAACCGCACTTCCGAAAATATCGCCCATAAACAGAATTACGAACATATCGGCCGCAAGGATAAGGAATATCAATGTGTTGATTAACCCCAAGGGCAATGCACGCTTCCAATTCTTTTTGATGGCATCAAAAAAGTCGCTTGTGACAAAGGTGTGCTTGTCTCTTGCCGCCATACGGCAAACGTAAGCCATACCGACCTGTGCAAGACCGTTGGTCAAGATAGGCAGGCACAAAAGTATGTACCAAAACTGAGCCGAAATCAGCTTCCAAAAACTACGGAAATACAGCTCAAAAAAACGGAAAAATCCACGCTTTTTAGGCTCGTTCTTGGAAACGCCCTTGCCCGGCTTGTCATAGTTTTTTTGAAACAGTCCCATTATCTGCCACCCAACCTTCTGACGTTACGGTCGTCTGCGCTCTTATAAAGAAGCTTTGCAATGACCGAATCCTCATTATAGCAAATGCGGTACATAAGGAAGCCGAACAGTACAAACAGCAGTACAAATCCGCCCTGAACGGCAATGGTCCAAACGGGAACATTGGCAAGATGGGTTTCGGCACCGGTCAAGATATACTCACTGCCCTCAACCGTAACGGTGCTTTGAGGTGCGTTGGTAAGAAGGTCGGTTACAGGCTTGACCGGTCCCATCACGATAAAGCGGTAGAACCAATAGTACCAATCAACCCACTTGCCCGAGCCGACAAAGCGCAGGATGAGCGTGACAACATAAAATACAAAAGGCGGTATTGCGGCCAAGGCGCCCATTTTAAGGCCTCTGTTCTTGTCGGGGACGGCACCGTTAAAATCGCAATCGTTGCGATCCCTTGCGGCAACCTTGGCAAAAACAGTACCCGTTGTGCAGAACAGAATACCCAGGCTCAAAACCATGCTGATAACGGTCTCAACCGCTTTAACGCTGGTCGGAGTGTCGGCATAGATCTGAATATATCTGAAATTCTTTTCGGGATTTTCGGGGATTTCCTTTACCGACGGATGCTGCTTAAAGCTACCGTCCTCAAGAATCTCCTGCACCTCATAGCCCACAACGTCGGCCGAAAAGCTTTTCAGCATTGAGAAAATGGATACCTGAATAAACAAACAAAGGATGCTTGTGAAAATGGCCATGCCAATTATCTTCCCGGCATGTCTTATGTTTTCCCGCATCATATCACCTCATGTAAAAATTATAAAAGGGCAAACGCCGAAGCACCGTTTTTAAAAACGGTGCTTTTTGCGCTTACCCTCAAAGCTTCGATTATTCCTCGACAGGAGCCTCTGCGGTTTCCTCTGCAACTGCTTCCTCGGCTGCTTCCTCAACAGCCTCTGTCTTCTCGATCAAAGCGCGGATAGAAAGGCTTACACGCTTCTTATCAAGGTCGATATCGATGATCTTTGCATCGACCTCCTGACCAACCTTGAGCTCGTCAGCAGGCTTCTCAATGCGGCGATCAGCGATCTGAGAAATGTGGATAAGACCGTCAACACCCGAGATGATTCTTGCGAATGCGCCGTAGGTGGTCATGCTTACGATCTTAACGTTTACAACATCCTCAACGGCATACTTTGCCTTGAAGATCTCCCAAGGATTCTCGTCAGCCTTCTTGTAGCCGAGCGAGATCTTCTTCTTATCCTGGTCGATAGCCTTTACGTATACATCAACGGTGTCACCAACCTTGACAACCTCGGAAGGATGCTTGATGCGCTCCCAAGAAAGCTCGGAAATGTGAACCATACCGTCAACACCGCCAAGGTCTACGAATGCGCCGTAGCCGGTGATGGACTTAACGGTACCGGTGAACTTGTCGCCGACTGCGACATTAGCCCAGAACTTCTCCTCTGCGGCAGACTTCTGCTCACGAAGGATAGCCTTTGCCGAGCCGATAACACGGCGGCGCTGACCGATCTCGATAATACGGAAGGAAATGGGCTGACCCTTTAAAGCCTCAAGATCATCCGACTTGGAGAGGGTTGCCTGAGAAGCGGGGATGAAAACTCTGATGCCCTCGTAGAAAGCGACAACGCCGCCCTTAACTACATCGGAAACAGTGCTTTCGATAACCTCGCCCGTTTCTTTTGCGGTAAGTACCTTGTCCCAACCTGCGATAGCGTCAAAGCGCTTCTTGGAAAGCATCACGGTGCCTTCCTGATCGTTGGTACGCATAATGATAAGATCAAGCTCATCGCCGATCTTTACAGCCTCGGTGAGCTTTACGCTGGGATCGTTGGAGAACTCGTTAGCGGAGATATAGCCGGTATGTTTTCTGCCGACAATGTCTACTTCGATCTCGGTCGCATTGACTGAAAGAACGATGCCCTTTACCTTCTGGTCTGTATTTGAACTGCTTTCGGTTGCGTTAAGCATCTCCTCGAAAGTCATTTCATCGTTGATTGTTTCCTGCACTGCAGGGCTCTGCATTTCTTGCATGGTGTTTAGAACCTCCTTTATTATACCGGACGGTGTTGATGCACCGGCCACGACCCCAATAAGATCCGAGGGCTTGAAAAAGTTTCGGTCGAGCTCGTCGGCGGTCTCAACGTGCACGGTTCGCTCACATACGGTGCCGCAAACTTCTTTCAGCTTGCAGGTATTTGAACTGTGCTTTCCGCCTACCACGACCATCACGTCACATTTAGACGCTAAATTTAAAGCCTCCTCCTGCCTTTTTGAGGTAGCATTACATATTGTATCAAAAATAATTGCATTTGTATAGTGCTTTTTTAAAAATTTTTGACATTTTTTCCATAAATCGAGGTTAAATGTGGTCTGAGAGACGACTGTTAGGGCGTCATTTGGCGAAATTTTGCCCAATTTAAGCAAATTGTCCAAATCATCGGTGTTGCCAAAAACGAAACACTTGCCCTCGCAATGACCGATTATTCCCTCGACCTCCTTATGAGCAGCATCGCCGGCAATAAGAACAGTTCGACCCTCGGCACTTGCAGCCGCAACTATTTTGTGGATTTTCGCAACAAACGGACAGGTTGCATCGGCCACCGTCAGACCAAGCTCGGACGCTTTTTGGGTGACACACTTGGCCACTCCGTGAGAACGAAGCACCAATACCTCTTCGGGCTCGACCTCATCCGGCGACTCAACGATCCTTGCTCCCCTTTTGCCCAGCTCCTCAACCAACTGCGGATTGTGGATAATAGGCCCCAAGGTGGCCACACGCTTGCCGTCATTCAAAAGCTCCTCGACCATATTGACGGCACGGTTGACACCGAAGCAAAAGCCTGCGGTCTCGGCTAAGATTATCTTACTCAATATCAATTCTCTCCCGAAAGAATATTGTCAATAACGGTACGCATTGCGTTGACGGCACCCTCGAGGTCAAGGTCGGAGGTATCCACAATGACCGATTGCTCTGACGGCTTTAAGGGCGCAACCGCACGGTTCATATCCTGCTCGTCACGCTGAATAAGGTCGCTCAAAACATCCTCAAACTTAACATCGGCACCCTTTTCGATAAGCTCATCATAGCGGCGCTTGGCTCTGACCTCGGGCGAGGCAGTCAGGAATATCTTGACACGTGCCTCGGGCAGAACGACGGTCGCAATGTCACGTCCGTCCATGACAACATTGTGCTCATCGGCCAATTTGCGCTGCAGCCCTAACAAAAATGCACGTACCGAAGGTATTGCCGAGGTTTTTGAAGCCATCATCGACACCTCGGGTGTGCGGATAAGCTCGGACACGTCGTTACCGTTAAGCAGCACACGCTGTTCGTCGCCACGGTAGGCAATATCGACCGTGATGGTGCCGATATGTGCCGTCACGGCGTCTATATCGTCGGAATCGACCTTGGACGACATTATGCTCAACGCCACGGTGCGGTAAAGTGCTCCCGTGTCAACATATATGTAGTTCAGATTTTTGGCCAGACGGCGCGCAATGGTGCTTTTGCCTGCGCCTGCAGGCCCGTCAATGGCAACGGCTACTGTTTTGTTCATAAAATGTTCCCCTTGTGATGTATATTTATATAATCAATAATTTCACAACTACTTCAGCTTAACGGTTCCTTCGGCGCCTAACACTTTAACATAGCATCTTTGCGCATCAAAAGCACCCGTTTGAACGGGTATCTTAACCTCGCCGAAATACTCTCCATTTTCGGAAAGCTCATATTGCTGTTCGTTGGTGAACGTCGATTTGCCCTCCAAAACGAACACCTTCAAAGTCAGCTTGGCATTGGAATATTGAGCCTCAACCTTACTTTTCACCGACAGGCTGACGGTGACGTAATACGTTTCTGTGGAAAGGCCCTCAAATCTTTCTTTGTGTAATTCCCAATCGGACGCTTCGACAGTAAGGTAATCATCAACGTTATACCTTTTCAAGGTCGCCACGGAATCATCGGATAAGGCACAGCCCGAGAAGGCAAAAAGCATAACCGCCATCATCAGAATTGAAAAAGCTCTTTTCAAACAACTCACCTCATGTTCAATTCAGCAATTAAAGGTCGAAGCTACTCACAGCCGCCGATTCACCGGCCGAATAACCGGTTGAAAAGGCTATCTGCAGATTGAATCCGCCCGTGAAGGCGTCGACGTCCAGAACCTCACCTGCGAAATACAGACCCGATACAAGCCTTGATTCCATTGTTTTGGGGTTGACCTCACCCAAAGTGATGCCTCCCTTGGTGACAATGGCCTCGTCGATAGGTCTGAAGCCGGTTATCGTAAGGGTCAGCCCTTTTAAAATGCCGACCAATCTCTGCCGTTGCTCACGGGTTATCTGGTTGACCTTCTGCGAAGGCTCGATACCTGACAGCTTGACCACAACGGGTATCAGCTTGCGTGGCAGTAGCTCGCCCAACGAATTTATATAATCCTTGTTAAGGTTTTTCTCAAAATCACGCAATAGTCGGTCGTCTAGCTTTTCGGGTGACAAGGCAGGCTTTAGATCGATACACACCTTGTACTCGTTTTTCTCGGGCTCGGGCGTATAGGCTGAGGCGCTCAGGATAACGGGACCCGAAAGGCCGTAATGCGTGAACATCAACTCACCGAAATCGTCATAGATCGGCTTTTGACCGCCGTTTTTGAACACGGTGACTTTGATGTTTTTAAGGCTTAACCCTTGAACATCGGAGCACCAGCCCTCAAGCACGTTGACGGCCACCAGCGAGGGTCGAAGCTCGGTCACGGTGTGGCCGACCGACTTGGCGAGGCTATAGCCATCACCCGTTGAACCTGTAAGCGGGTACGAAAGTCCACCCGTGGCAATTATCACGCTGTCGGCAAAATAGGCGGCTCCGCTTTCGCATTTAACTCCGCCGACCTGTCCGTTTGAGGTGATAAGCTCACAAACACGCTCCTGCAGTATCCTGACACCGACCTCTTTCACGGCACCCACAAGTGCATCAACGATATCGACTGCTTTGTCGCTTTCGGGGAAAACACGGTTGCCACGCTCGGTTTTAAGCGGTACACCGTGGTTTTCAAAAAAGCTTTTTGTGTCCTCGGCGGTAAAGTTATTGAAGGCTGAATAAAGAAAACGGCCGTTACCCGTCACAGCATTGACAAGTCCGTTTACGTCGGTATCGTTGGTGACATTGCACCTGCCCTTGCCCGTTATCATAACCTTACGTGCAGGGCGTGGGTTGCGCTCCAAGCACAAAACCTCGGCACCGTTGCAGGCCGCCGAATAGGCCGCCATAAGACCTGCGGCACCTGCACCAACTATCAAAACCTTACTCACAAAGAACACCTCTTTTCAAGTCAAAATAAAATTAAAACGCCGAGCGGTCAGAACAGACCCTTTAAGCGGTTTTTTACTGTATAATACAACGGTACGCCCAAAGCCCCGCACACAACGACCTCACCCAAGGCAACCTCAAGTGCAATAACGGCAAAGCCCAAAAGGGTAACGGGTGCGCCGTCGGTCATAAGCAGCGTGACCTCAAGCCCTACCAGCACCGCATTAAAAACGGTGGGCGGAATTATACTAAGGTACGGTGTAGCCTTACCGCAATACTTGGCGATAAGCCGAATTGCCACGGCGGCAAGTCCCGTTGCAAGGGCACCGACCGCCACATCAACAAGCCCCATAGGGCTTCCGATATTGCCGATAACACAGCCTATCACAAGGCCGGGCACGGCGGCAGGCGTGAAGGCCGCAAGTATGTTCAGCGCCTCGGAAAGGCGAAACTGAACGCCACCGTAGGCCAACCCGAAAGCGGCCGACAGATAGGTCAATGCGGCATAGGCGGCGGCAATAAGCGCCGCTGTCACGATAAATCGTGACAGCGTTTTTTGATTTGACATATTAAATTCCTCCGTAGTTTTATTTAACGTCAGGATTTTGCGAACTGACGTCGAGAACCTCGACACGGAATGCGCGTAATCGAGATTCTTATTAACTTAAAATTTTACCTCGCGTTTATAATCGTTACTGACAAAACGCTTTTTTATCATTCTTTTTACTTTTTATCAAGGTACTTTTGATATTCCTCAACTGCAAGGCGGTCACAGCGTTCGTTTTCCTCGTGGCCTGCGTGACCCTTTATCCATTCAAAAGTAACCTTGTGCTTTTCGCAAAGCGTGAGCAGAGCATCCCACAGTTCGGGGTTTAAGGCAGGTTTTTTGTCGCCCTTGCGCCAGCCGTTCTGTTTCCACGAAGCCGCCCAGCCCTTGGTTATGCCGTTGACGACATACTGCGAGTCGGTGGTGAGTACGACCTCGCACGGCTCTTTAAGCTGGCTCAACGCCTCGATGCAGGCGGTCAGCTCCATTCGGTTATTGGTGGTCTCGGGATCGGAGCCCGACATTTCCTTTTCGACCGAATTGTACCTCAGCACGGCACCCCAACCGCCGGGACCCGGATTGCCCGAGCAGGCACCGTCGGTAAAAATGTATACTTTTTTCATATCAATACTTTCTGTAGCTGCCGACTACCCTTCCCAATATCTCCATACTTTCGGGGTAAATGGGGTCAAAATCGGGGTTTTCGGGCAGAAGATACGGTTTTTTGCCAAACTCCGAAACCAGACGCTTAACAGTGGCCTCATCCTCAATAAGTGCCACAACAATATCACCGTTGCGGCTGGACAGATCCTTATCGGCAATGATGATATCACCGTCCAAAATACCTGCGTCACGCATACTGAGACCCGACACACGCAGAGCAAACAGACCGTCGGAACGGTCGGACGAGATGGGACACGGAATGTAGCCCTCGATCTCCTCGACCGCCAATATGGGCTGACCTGCCGTGACCTTGCCGACCAGCGGCACCATTGAGGTCTCGGCCGTGCCGGTGAGCCTTATGCTTCGGGACGACTTGGCATCACGGGTTATGTAGCCGTTTTCCTCCAAAGATGACAGTGCGGCGTGCACCGTTGAGGTGGAGCGAATGCCCGTTGCATCACATATTTCACGAACAGTGGGCGGAATTGAGTTGCCCATTGTTTTTTTCAAAAAACCGTAAACCAACATCTGCTTTTGGCTTAAACTTGTTTTTGACATAGTATTTTAAATTCTCCTAAATATTATATTTCGGATGCTATTTTTTTGATAAATTCCTTCAATTCATCCCGAACCTCGGGGTGGTTGAGACCAACCTCGATATTGGCCTTCAAAATGCCGAATTTGTTACCCATATCATAACGGATTCCGTCAAAATCAACACCAACCATACCGTCACGGCGAGCGATCTCGGCCATGGCATCGGTCAATTGCAGTTCACCGCCTGCACCGACAGGTGTGGTTTCAAGCACATCAAAGATATCGGGCGTAAGAACACAACGGCCAAGAATGGAATACAGCGAGAATATCTTATCAAGCGGCGGCTTTTCGATCATATCATCGATCAGATAAACATTGTCCTCGATATTCTGCACCTTCATTGAGCTGTATTTCACGATCTGCTCGGGTGTGACCTCTTTAATACCTACGGCACACTTTTTGTGCTTTTCATAAGCACGGATGACCTGTCCGACAACGGGATCACGGTCGTTTATAATGACGTCGTCACCGTACATAACGGCAAAAGGCTCGTCCTTAACAAAGCTCTTGGCACACAGAACAGCATGACCCAATCCCTTGGCCTCTTTTTGACGGATAAAGTAGATGTTGGCCATTTTGGCAACCGATTTAAGCTCAGACAGAACGTCATCCTTTCCACCACGTGCCTCAAGCAGATGCTCAAGCTCAAACGAATGGTCAAAGTGGTCCTCGATAACACCCTTGCCTCGGTTTGTAATGATCAAAATATCGGTGATACCTGCATCAACGGCCTCTTCAACAATATACTGAATGGCCGGCTTGTCGACGATCGGCAGCATTTCCTTGGGCACCGCCTTTGAAGCCGGCAAAACTCTTGTACCCAAACCTGCGGCAGGAATGATGGCTTTACGTATCATAATATTCTCCTCACTTTAAAGCATTATTTCCATTATGGATTCAAGCAACGGCAATGCAAACGGAACTATTGCCATTATCATTACAAAGGTTATTGCAAGCGTTCCAAAAATACCGCTTAAAACTGCGGCAGAGGTTTTGGTTCCGCCCTTGGCCATAACAGTTTCGGAATCGGGTGTTCCTGCCCGATTTAATTCATTAAGGTCGGCCATTGCCTTTTTATAGTACCAATGATCAGCAAAAATGGCCACCGTTACGGCAAAGGCAATATTGATGTACGACAGAATTTCTGTAACCATGGTCAATGCACGGTAGACGTTGCTCTTGTTAGCGGCAGTTTCAAAATCGTTATACGCCGCATCGACATTGATGGTATAGTTCGGATCGTCGGCCTCGGTGTTGACAAACGGCACGTCAAAGTCAAGATTATCGTAATAGCCGTATTCTTTATTAAGCTCGGCAACGGTTTCGCAATACTCCTTGGCAGGCTCGGACACTGCGTATGCCATACCGCCGTAGGTAAGACCCGTTGCAAGCGAAATGATGAGCGCAATTATCAGGGTGATTACACCCTGCTTTTTCATCTTGCGATAGAAGAACCACACAAACGGAATGCCTATAACCCCGAAAAGGAAGGCCATCCAGTTCCAACTGCCCTTGGCACCGAAGCTCTGCTTAAAGAACTTGGTCAAAAAGCGGTGGCGGTTTTTGCCGATGTAGTCTGAGACCTCGGCGGTGGGGATACCGTTGAGAGTCTTGTCATAGGCTATGACGTTTCCGTCGTAGTTATAGCGATAGTCGTCGGTATTCTGCGGCTCGGTCGGCGGCACTATCGGTTGCTGAACGGGCGGTTGTGCATAAATCGGCGGTTGCACGGGCGGTTGCACAGGGGGCTGTGAATATGCCGGCGGTTGATCGAATGTCTGCTGATTAAAGGGCTGTTGCGGCTGTTCTGCCACGATAAGCGGAAGCGTTGCACCGCAACGAGCACAGAATACGTAATCAGCCTCACACTCATATCCGCATTTGGGACAGTATTTTTTGTTTTCCATAGTTTCCTCCAAGGGGTTGGTTACCAAATAAAGGCGGCAATTATGCTCGGCAGATATTGCTGTGCCAAAAAGGTGATAAGCATCAGAAATACATTGACCGAGCCTGCGTGCATAAGCTCCTCGTCGACATCATCAACCTCGGGGTCGTTTATAATCGTTTTGACCTTATTAAGAGCAAATCCACGATAGGTCCAATCGGCGGTCTTGCCACAGATAATGCGGGGAACGACCTGCAGCACAAGTCCCACGCCCAACAAAGCAAAGGACGGCCAACCGAATGCCGAAAAGTTTTCACGGACGATGGTCACGATCTCGTTGGCATAGTCCATATAATTCATCTGTGGCATATCGGCGGTAAAGGTGCTGAGCACGCTCATAAACGGAACAAAGCACAGCGATGCCGCCAAAAACAAAATGAAGTACATTATACCGGTGACATACATCTTTCTTGACATACACCACACCGAAGGAAACAGAAATGCCGCCCAGTTCCAAGAACGGCGGTTGCTCTGCTTCATAACGGCAAACCTCGGGATATAGCGGTGAGCATTGTTGCCTACAAACTTTGCGACCTGCTCGACCTTTATCCCTTCTATCTCGGCTGACTTTGGAATGCCGCCGTAGGAGTCCTTATCAAACATACCTCTGAAAACAACGTTGGGGCCGGTCTGATCGGGCTCGTCAAAAATACTTTGCTCTTTGTGCTGATGCGGACGGGAGGCATACTCCTTGCCGCAGTAAGGGCAAAACAAAGCATCGGTTGCCTTGGCTCTTTTGCCGCAATGGGGACAAAGTCGCTCATAAAGATTATCACCGTCGGCATAGGCAGGGCCGTTCGACTGATGATTTGAGGTCTGTTTGCCGTATTCACGGTCGGTTCCGTGAAGCTCGGCCACGCCGCAATGACCCACCGTGTTCCAGCAGTCCCTGTGGTGGGGAGCGCCGCATTCGGGGCAAACGACAACATCGTCCTCCTCAAACAGATAGCCGTGGCATATCTGACATTGTTTATTTTCTGTGTCTTGACTCATATCTTTTCTTTCTCCGTCTGATGGCAGATTTTCGGTCGAACGCCGCAAAAACAGCGTCGAAATACTCCTTGCCGTAGTCATGAAATTCGCCCGTTTTTATCATCTGTCGAAGCTTGTTGCGGTGCACCCACTTAGCCTCACTGACCTCTTCCTCCTGCAATACAAGCTCCGAAACGGGGGTCGTTCTGCACACAAGGAAGATGTTAAGTATCGAGTTCTTTCGAACCATGTTTTTAATTGGCTTCAGATCCTGCTCGGGAACATCGATTCCCATTTCCTCAAGCAGCTCACGCTTGGCCGCCGACAAGGCTGTCTCACCCGAGAGCGCACTGCCGCCGATGGCCGCCCATTCGCCCGGCATCAAGGGCTTCGTTAGGCTTCGCCTTTGAATAAGTACACGTCCGTCGTTGCCGAGTATCCATATATGCACTACAAGATGATACTCGCCCTTTTGCAGACAGATACGCTTGCGCTCCACGGTCTTACCCGTGGGAACGCCGTTTCTGTCAAGTATATCCCACACTTCCATCTAAACCACCCAAACGGTACGTCAACGCTTGTCGACAACCTCTCCCTTAGATTTATAGATAGAATTGGCAGGAACCGTTCCTCTGACCGAGGACAACGGGTAGATATTGCTGTTCTTGCCGATAACGGTACCGGGGTTAAGCACCGAGCCGCAACCGACCTCGACAAAATCGCCCAGCATTGCGCCAAACTTTTTAAGTCCCGTTTCAACCCTTTCACCGTCAACCGTGACCTTGACCAAGGTCTTATCCGATTTTACGTTGGAGGTGATGGAGCCTGCGCCCATGTGTGAACGGTAGCCAAGGATAGAGTCGCCGACGTAGTTGTAATGCGGCACCTGAACGTTGTCAAAGATTATAGCGTTCTTGACCTCGGTCGAATTGCCGACAACACTTCCCTTGCCTACAATAACGCTTCCGCGGATGAAGGCACAGTGGCGAACCTCTGCATCCTCATCGATGATGCAGGGGCCTGCGATGTAGGCGCTCGGGAAAACGTTGGCACTTTTGGCTACCCAAACGTCATCTCCCCTTTTCTCAAACCTTTCGGGGTCGAGCGTTGCGCCAAGCTCGAGAATAAAGGACTTAATGTTTTTTAATACCTCCCAAGGATAGGTCACTCCGTCAAAAATATCCGAAGCGATGGTCTTGTCAAGAGAATACAGATCTTTTACAGTAATGTTACTCATAATTTCCTCCGAAGCTGCAGACCGCCAACCGTGACCGAAAGCCACAAAAAGACACAGTCCGCCTTTTAACTATACTTTACTTTATTGTACCAAACTTTTGTTCTTTATACAACACATTTTTTAAGTTTTAGGCAAACTATTTATTAACACAGTGTAAATTATTAAAAATATCTTCCCAAAACCGACCTATTGTGATACAATAATGAAAAATAAACGATTCGGAGCTTATATGAAGTATAGAAAAGACCCTTGGTATATTGCGGGAATTATCATAACCGTGATTGCCGCCTTGACAATAGCCGTAACCATGGTGTTTATGTATTACGGCAACGACATAGCCATAATATGGTGCTTTGGCGCAATGCCTGTGTTGGCTATCGGCTTTTTGCTGTCGCAGTCGGTCAAACGCCGATACGAGGATGCCGATGCCCGCAACGGCGAGCCGTTACCCATGTTCTGGCGCATACGCTTTGGCTATCACAACCTGAAGGTTTTGGTCATAACCAAAGGTATATGGCGTGTTATGTTTGCAGGGCTCACCGCATTTTTCCTCGCAGTGGCACTTATACTGGGTGTGATCTGCGGTATAAATGCCCTTTCCAAAAACTCGATCGTCAAAAATCCCGAGTATATTGAGTGCGGACAGAATATTGATAAATATATGGCACTTTATTCCGACGCAAGACGTGAGAATAATGAAGAGCTTGCTCACGAATATTACCTCAAGATCGAGGAATATGAGCAGATGCGTGAAAACAGCGAAAAGTATATAAAGTCGTGTGAGGAAACCATTTCCAATCTTTGGCCGTGGATAGCAGTGTCGGGCGCCTTATCCTTATTCTGCGGTGTTACCCTTTCGGCTTATGTTTTTCACAAGCGCAGGGTCGAAAAGCTCCTGCTTCAAACAGATCCTACAGACCCGACCGAGCCTTCAGACACCACCGAAATACCGCATTAACTTAAAGCCGTCAGTGAGTATAAACTGACGGCTTGCCGTATTTCAAAGCTTTTCAACGAGCGGCGGCTCAAATTCCACCGAAAAACCGATTTCTCCCTAATTGAACGCTCCGTTAAGTTTGCTCTTTACTTTTGATAAGAATGAATATATAATAAATTTGTCAAAACCGCCTTTTAAGTTTATAAAACAGTAAAATTTCTATAAGGATATTGTATGTTTGTTGAGATTAGTCAGAATGTAAAGGAAATATGCGAATCGGGGATACTGCCGTTTACCGTTGACAGTATCGGCAAATTTAATTATCAGCCCGCCATCAACCGACCCGAGGGCTACCGCTGCCATCACATGCTGTGGGTCACAAAAGGCCAAGGGCGTTTTGAGTTTGACGGTCAGTCAGCCGTTTTGTGTGAGGGTCAGGGCCTGTTTTTCCGTGCAGGCTTCCCCCATTCCTACCGTGCCGCAGGTGACACCTTCAGCTCGTTTTGGATAACCTTCTACGGCCTTGAGCATTTGCTTGATCATTATAAAATCCAAAATTGGTTTCGCTTTGATGTTTCAGCCGTGATGTCGCACTCCTTCAAATCATTCAGAACGCATTGCCTCGGCAACAGCTCGATTTTTTCACGCTCGGCCAACGGCTATGCGTTGATACTTGAATTTTTGGAGGAGCGCTTTGCCCAATCAGCACCGCTTTGCGAAAAGATCAACCGTTACCTTGAGGTACATTTTGCCGAGGACGTTTCGTTGGATGCCATAGCACAAGGGGTCTGCTTAAACAAATACACCCTTTGCAAGCAGTATCTTAAAGCAACCGGCACAACGGTTATGGAGCAGTTGAAAACGGTGAGAATCGCCAAGGCCAAGCAGTACCTTTTAAACACATCCTGCTCGGTCGAAGCGGTAGGTAAAATGTGCGGCTTTAACAGTCCGAGCTATTTCGGCAAGGTGTTCAGAGAGCTCACAAGCAAGACCCCGTTTCAGTACCGTGCAAAAAAGAAATAAGCCTTAAAGCATCCCAAGGACCGCCGATCTCGGCGGTCTTTTTTTGTCACAACGAAAGCCTTGTGCGCCCCAAGGTGGACGGTGACTGGTCACGAAACGCTTTAAAATCGTTCAAAAGTGATGCTCTTACCACCGCCCCGTCACCGTAGCGGTCACGCACCTTGTCCATACTTCGCTCCAGCATATCCTGCTTTATCAGCTTCATTCGGTCATCAAAAAAGGAAAGCTGAAATTCAGGTGAATAATCCCTTAGATTTATTGCTCTTATGCCGACCGACCGCAACGGATACTCGAACCCGTAGCTACGTTAAGTCG
>JAZQCY010000013.1:0-10082 GCA_045546555.1 Acutalibacteraceae bacterium
GGTCATCAGCAGAACACCACGCCTTCGTCACCCTTAATGATCTCGCCTATAACATAAGCATCCTCACCGTTGGCCTTGAGTATCTCGATAGCCTTTTCGACCTCGTCCTTGGGAACAACAATGCTCATACCAACACCCATATTATAGGTGTTATACATATCTCTTTCGGGAACGTTGCCGACCTTTGCAATAAGCTCGAAGATCGGAAGCACCTTGACAGCGCTCTTTTGGATCTTGGCCGACAGACCCTTGGGGATGGAACGGGGAATGTTCTCATAAAATCCGCCGCCGGTAATGTGTGAAACACCCTTAACGTTGACCTTTTCAAGCAATGCGAGAACGGGTTTCACATATATCCTTGTGGGGGTCAAAAGGGTCTCGGCAATAGACTTGCCGCCCAAAGCCTCACAAGGCTCATAGAGGCTTGCAGGGTTGTTGTCAATATCAAAGACCTTACGTACAAGTGAGAAGCCGTTGGAGTGAACACCGGTCGAAGGGAGTGCAATAACAACATCGCCCTCGGTCATTTTGGTGTTGTCAAGGATCTTCTTCTTGTCAACCACACCGACTGCAAAGCCTGCAAGATCGTAATCTTCAACCGGCATAAGTCCCGGATGCTCGGCAGTTTCACCGCCGATCAAAGCGGCTCCCGACTGCACACAGCCCTCGGCAACACCGCCGACGATCTCGGCTATCTTTTCGGGGTAGTTTTTGCCGCAAGCAATATAGTCAAGGAAAAACAAGGGCTTGGCACCACAGCAGATAATATCGTTGACACACATTGCAACGGCATCAATACCGATGGTATCGTGCTTGTCCATCAAAATTGCCATTTTGACCTTGGTGCCGCAACCGTCGGTACCCGAAACAAGCACGGGCTCCTCCATTCCCTGAACGTTCAAGCCAAAACAGCCGCCGAATCCACCGACATCGTCAAGGCAACCCTCGTTTTTGGTTCTGGCAATATGCTTTTTCATCAGTTCAACCGATTTGTAGCCTGCGGTGATATCAACACCGGCAGCTGCATAGCTTTCAGATCTTGAATTCTTCATTTTTCTAATCCTTTCAAATGTCGTGTATTATTCTTTGCCGTTCCAGCAATAGGTACAAAGCTTGCAGGGCTCAAGGCCGATAGCCTCGATAATACCCTCCAATGACTGAAACTCCACCGATTTAAGATGCAGCTCCTTACACATACTCTCACGCAGTTTTTTGCCGCGTTCGGTATTGAAATCGCTGTATTCCTCAATGTGCTTTAAGCCCTCCTCACCCTCAAGCTCAACGATTATTCTGCGGGCGATAAGCTCCATTTCGCTGGTTGCTCTTGAGAAATTGAGGTATTTGCAGGAGTACATAATAGGCGGACAAGCCGAGCGGATATGTACCTCCTTGGCGCCGTTTTCATAAAGAAAATCAATAGTTTCTCTTATCTGTGTGCCTCGAACGATCGAGTCATCTACAAACAAAAGGCTCTTATCCTTGATAAGCTCGGGCACGGGGATAAGCTTCATTTTGGCTACACGGTTGCGTTCCTGCTGACGTGTGGGAGTAAAGCTTCTTGCCCAGGTGGGGGTGTATTTGATGAAAGCACGTGTATACGGCTTGCCGCTGGCGTTGGCATAGCCTATTGCGTGCGGTGTTCCCGAATCGGGCAGACCACCTACATAATCAACACCGTCGGTAGCGCCCGTTTCCTTGTCACGCTTGGCCATAATGGCACCGTTACGGTAACGCATCATCTCAACGTTGACACCCTCATAGCTTGTTGTCGGGAATCCGTAATAGCTCCAAAGGAAGGAGCATATCTTCATTTCTTTTCCGGGTGCTGACAGCTGTTCAATACCATCGGCAGTGATCTTAACTATCTCACCGGGGCCAAGCTCACGATCCTTCTGATATCCCATCTTCTCATAAGCAAATGACTCAAAAGAAACGCAGTAGCCGTCATCGTTCTTGCCTATTGATATCGGCAGACGGCCGACACGGTCACGTGCGGCAATGATACTGCCGTCATCCTGCAATATTAAAATAGAGGCAGTACCGTCGATCTTTTCCTGAGCGAATTTAACGCCCTCCGCAATGGTATCCTTGCGGTTTATCATGGCGGCAAGCAGCTCTACCGAATTGACATTACCACCCGTCATTGCATCAAAATGACCGCCGTTATCAACAAGATACTCATCAATAAGCTTCTGCGCATTGTTGATAATTCCGATAAAGCAGATGGCGTATGTACCGAAGCGGGCTCTTATCAGCAAAGGCTGCGGCTCAAAATCGCTGATACAGCCGATGGCCGAATTACCGTTCATTTCGTTGAAGATATTGTCAAACTTGGTTCTGAACGGCGAATTTTGAATATTATGAATCTCACGCTGAAGGCCTATCTCCTTGTCATACGCCGCCATACCTCCCCGACGTGTGCCGAGATGAGAATGGTAGTCGGTTCCGAAAAAGGTATCCGACATAGCGTCACGATGACTTACAACTCCAAAAAATCCTCCCATATTTACACCTTTAACTTCCTTTGGGATAATTTGTTTTTATCAATGCAGAACGGCGAGGGCGCCGTTCCCTACGATACATAAAGCTTGTTTTTATACTTAAGCGTTGAACTTTTCCTCAACGGCACGGTTTGCGGCCAAAACCTTTTCGGCACCCTTTTTTCTTGCTTCATCAAGCTTTGCGGCAAGCTCGGCATCGGTGATGGCAAGCATCTGAATACAAAGCAAGGCGGCATTGACTGCTCCGTTGATGGCAACAGTTGCTACAGGCATACCTGAAGGCATCTGTACCGTCGACAGAAGTGCGTCAACACCGTCAAGGCTCACAGATTTTACGGGGATACCGACGACCGGCAGAGTGCTTCTTGCGGCCATAGCGCCTGCAAGGTGAGCCGCCATACCGGCGGCGGCAATAATGGCACCGAATCCGTTTTCACGAGCTGATGCTGCAAATTCTGCGGCTTCGTCGGGGGTTCGGTGTGCAGAATAAACGTGCACCTCAAAGGGCACGCCGTATTCCTTGAGGGTATTGATAGCCTTTTCGACTACGGGCAGGTCACTGTCGCTACCCATTACAACTGCGATTTTTTTCATAAAATATCCTCCTTGAGTATCCGCAAAATTAAAAAAGGACAGACTTCCACTTTAAAAATGCGGAGATCTGCCCAGACGGTCGGCATTATAGAATTTCACGTTCCCATTGTGTTAAACCACATTCCGTCAGTAGCGTGAAACCTCACGGAATTTAGTATACCAAAAAGGTCGGTTTTTGTCAATGAAATATCAATGAAAAATTAGTATATATTTTAATATATTCAGTGTTAAATTTGTGCAAATTCACACAAGCTATAAAATGACGGTTGTTATGTCAACCATTACTTCTTTTTGGTCAGCGAATAGCTTAACTCGATAAGCCCTTTTACCTCGGAAAACGGAACATCGCTTTCCAGCACAACGGTTATCCAATGATACTTGTTCATGTGATAGGCAGGCATTATGCCCTTATAGGCTTCAAACAGACCTTTTGCCAGCACGGGGTCGCATTTGAGGTTGAGCACTTCAACCTCTCCCTCACCCTTTACACCCACCTTTTCCTTAGGTGCATTGAGCAGTATTCCAAACCACTTTTTTGAAGCCTTATGGCGCAAAACGGTGGTAAAAAAATCCTCGGTAAACGGCTTGTCACACACCGTATCGGGCAACGCTTCGGCAAAGCTTAAAATCTCATATCTTGTCATTTTTCCTCACCCAGCATAGCCGAGGATATTTTCTCATAAATTGCCTCTGCCTGCTCCTTGGTATCCACCATAATATGTATCTCACCCGTTTCGACCGTAGTGCCTACAGTCGGCTCAAAGATAAGCTCTCCGTCAAGATAAAACGGCAGTTTTTGACCCTTGCTTTGCGAGGTGACGTATTTCACAAGCTCGGTTCCCGCACGGTCAAGCTCGATATACACGTAATACTGACCGTTGATGGTGCCGTCACCCACTCTTGCCTCGTAAATATGATCCTCGTTAATGACGGTGTTACCCTTGGTGTCAAGTATTTTAAAGCGATATCTCGCATCGTTATTTTCAATAACCTTGACGCAATACTGCTTTCGGGTTATACAATTACATCCGTATAAGTTATAGCTGCTATCCGAATAAACATAACAATACAGCTCACCGTTACCGTCAAAATCAATAAAAATGTTGTCTTTATCAACACCTGTGTCATCAACAGAATCCTTCAAAACTTCAACAGCCTCACCAACGGCAGATTTTCCATAATATTTGATGACATCAATGTATTTTTGCAGATTAACGTAAGATTTATAATATCGCAGTTCACCGTAATAGTTATCAACGCGAATTTGGAGCGTCTGATATGTATAAAAACCGCTTACAAAGACATCGTAAGATCCCCGTTGCACCTCTTTGATTTCAACACCCTCAAGTAGCTCAAACCCTTTGATTTCTTCAAAAACCTGATTGATCTTACGGTCGATCTCTTCCTCGGTCGCAACTGTATTTTCAGGAGGCTCATGCAATTCCGGGATCGTAAACTCGACCAACCTACCCGAATGCCTTTCGAGCGAAAGGTAAGCATCCAGCGGAAAAGCTTTTCCCTGAATTTCATAATCGTTGCTTAGCAAAAATACGTCTAAAACGGTCTCGTATGTATTTATTTGACCGCCTAAATTGATTTTTTCAGTCGTGATAACGGTTTCAACGTATTGTTCAACATCATACACTAAACCACCTATTTTATAGGTCGGCGGCAGGCTGATATGATCCTCCTGTTGCACAGTAACACAACTATAGCCTTCAAAATCCGGCTTGACGGGTCTTGAACCGGAATCAGACACAATATGATTATCATTTTTAAATTGGTCAAAATACAGATTGCCGATATTTTCAACGCTTTTCACCTTGGTTGCAGGGTCAGCAGCAATACCGGCCTTAACACCGCTTGTAGGTAAGCAGTAAACTGTGTACCGCTTGTTATCGGGAATTGGGTCGGGGCAGATTTGGTTCCAGCTCTCGTTCGCTTCAACCGTTTGGCTTGAATTCGAGGAAACATCGCTTGAAGACTCATTGCCGCAACCGACAAAAAGGCACACCAAAGCACACAGTGCAAAGCACAAAGATAACAACCTTTTCATACCAAAACCCCCTTTTTATATTCCAAAATAATTTTACCATAATCCCCTTTATATGTCAATAATCGTAACATTTCTGTAATTCTGCTTTTATGATAAAAAACGGGTGCCTCTGTGAAGGCCCGTGAGCACTCCCCTCAGAATCCCTCCACCAACGCTTCGCGTCGGTCCCCCTCCCTTTAGACAAGGGAGGCAAAACAGGAAACCAATGCGGCTCACCCACAACAAAGCTTATTTGTAATCGGTGATATGATGACAGAAAAAACCGCCAAAAGGAAGCCCTTTGGCGGTTACGGTTACTGTATTTTACATTTCAAACTCGACATTATACTTTTCGACCCAATAGTCAAACTGTATAAGCCAAGCAATAAGCTGTGGTGTGGACATCAGCTGACCGAACCAGGTCTTATCCTCACCCGACAGCACACTTTCCAAAACCGAGCGGTCGATGACCTCAGCCAAAATGCCCTTTTTGTCAAGTCGGTCACTAAGCATTGCGGTAACCCTTTCACGGTACTGCGGTGAGTGGGTCTTGGGATACGGACTCTTTTTGCGCCACAGTATCTTATCGGGCAGATATTTTGTCATTGACCTGCGTAGTAAAGCCTTTTCCACACCCTTTTCAAACTTGATCTCCCACGGCACATTATAGACATATTCCAGAATGCGGTGATCGGCAAACGGCACTCTGACCTCAAGCCCCGAATACATACTCATTCGATCCTTACGTTCAAGCAGAGAGGTCATAAAATACCCGACCGACAGGCAGGTTGCAATACGGGAGGTGCGCATACTGTCTGAATCCCACGGCAAAGTCGGACAGTTATTTATGATCTTGCGATATTCGCCCGACAGCACCCCAAAGCCCTCATTAGGTTTAACAAAATCCTCACGGAAAATCCCCGCCCTACCCATTGGGTCGTGTATCCACGGGAAGAAGTCACGGTAGAGCATTTCGGGACGGTAAAACCACGGATAGCCGCCGAAAATCTCATCCGAGCACTCGCCCGAAATGGCAACGGTGTGGTTTTCCTTGACCATTTTGCAAAAAAGCAAAAGTGAAGAATCAATATCTGCCTGACCGGGGAAATCACGTGCATCGGTAGCCGGCAAAAGGCAATCGGCAACCTCCGAGTTGGGCGCAACTAAAACAGTGTGGTCGGTCATCAGCCACTTGGCAAGGTATTTTGCAAAATCGTCATCGCCCTGAGGCTGAAAAAGCGACTGTTTGAAGTTTTCACGGTTGCCCTCGTACTCAAACGAATAGGTCGCAAGGGTCTTGCCCTTTTTACGATAAATTTCGGCCGCAAGAGCCGTTAAGACCGAGGAATCAAGACCGCCCGACAAAAATGTGCAGAGCGGCACATCGCTGACCGTTTGCCTTCGGACGGCATCGGCTATCAGCTCACCGACCTCATTGGCCGCAAGCTTGGCATCACCCGACCACGGTTTAGCCTCCAATTCCCAATATTTCCACACCTTTAAGCCGTTTTCCGAAAGCTCGGCACATTCGGCAGGCTTTAGCTCCTTTATATCACGGAAAACACCGCTTCCCGAAAGCGTTACGGGGCTCAAAAACACAAGCTGCCAAAGTCCCATCATATCAACCTTACGGCTGACTTGTGGGTTTTGCAGTAACGCCTTTATCTCGGAAGCAAACATAAATGTGCCGTCTGCCTCGGTATAGAAAAACGGCTTCACGCCAAGTCGGTCACGTGCAAAAAACACCTTGCGGTCGTGCATATCATACACCGCAAAGGCAAAGATTCCGTTCAGCTTTTTGGGACATTCATTACCGAAAACTATATAGCTCCACAGCACCGTTTCGGTATCGCAGTTAGTTTTAAAAGTTGCACCGTAGGGCTCAAGCTCTTTCCTAAGCTCGGGTGAATTATAAATCTCTCCGTTGTAAACGATGACATATTCCCTACCCTTAAAAAACACGGTCATCGGCTGACGGCCGTTTTTGGGGTCCATAACGCTTAAACGGTTGTGGTGTAAAGCAACAATATCGTCGCAAAAATCCTCGGTGGCATCGGGCCCACGTGATTTCATCGTAAGTCCCATCCGTCTCACTGTTTCCTCCGACGGCTTTTTAAAATAATCTATCATTCCGCAAATCGAACACATAACAAAACTCCCCTGAATACAAAAAGTTATCAATAGTATTTTATGCAGAAGCCGTGTCTTTTTTGCTTGCGTTTTGCGGTTTTTGTGATATACTTTTTTATGGTGATAAAAATGAGATTTAAATACGCTGTGTTTGATATGGACGGCACCTTGCTTGACACAATGGATTGTTGGCGCAACGTCGTCCGGTTTTATGCCGAAATGAAAGGGCTTCCAATGCCCAATGTTTCGGCAGAGGATGCCGTTGCATCGTCACATTTGACAACCTTTAAAAAGATACAATTTTTAAAGGAGCGTTA
The DNA here is from genome assembly GCA_045546555.1 of Acutalibacteraceae bacterium. Taxonomy (GTDB): domain Bacteria; phylum Bacillota; class Clostridia; order Oscillospirales; family Acutalibacteraceae; genus UMGS172. Next base: position 7,578 of record JAZQCY010000013.1, read on the forward strand.
CAATGATATTGCGGTTCAAAAAATACAGACCGATGATGTTTTTGAGGTTATGGATTACTGCTATCAACACTATGCAAAAGCAAGGCTTGGAGTTGTTGAAATGTTGGAAACGCTCAAAGCCAACGGTGTTAAAATGTGCGTAGCCTCTGCAACACCGTCGAACCTTATTGATGTAGCTCTCAAAACGGCAGGCTTAACCGATTATTTTGAGTTTGTTTTAAGTCCCACGGAGTATCCCAAAGGCAAAGCCGATCCCGAGATCTTTTACGGAGTAGCCGAAAAGTTTGGTTGTGATGTAACCGAGCTTGCGCTGTTTGAGGATGCACTTTACAGTATGAAAACTGCCCACGCCTTAGGAATGTATATTGTTGCCGTGCGTGAAAAATACAGCATATATGAGGCTGATAAAATAAAGGCAATCTCCAATGAGTATTACACCGAATTTACGGAATACAAATACAAATAAAGGAGTAACTTATGGAATTTTTAAAGCTGCTTGAAAGCATCCGCTGTCCGTTTTTGGATGCGTTTTTCTCCACCGTCACACACCTCGGTGAGGAGACCGTTTTTATTGTTGTGGGCATACTTTTCTTTTGGTGCATCAACAAAAAGGAAGGCTACTTTTTGCTGTCGGTCGGCCTTATCGGAACGGTCATAAACCAATTTTTGAAGTTGTGGTTCAGAATCCCGAGACCGTGGGTCAAAGACCCCAACTTTACCATTGTTGAATCTGCCCGAGCCGAGGCTACGGGCTACTCCTTCCCCTCGGGTCACACCCAAAGCTCGGTCGGCATTTTTGCAGGAATCGGCCGTTGGCATATAAAGCTGTGGATCCGCATTCTTTGCATTGCCGCTTGTGTGCTTGTGCCGCTGTCAAGACTTTATTTGGGAGTTCACACACCGCTTGACGTAGGCGTTTCGCTGGTCATTGCACTTGCGCTTGTTTTCGGATTTTATCCGATAGTTAAAAAGTGCATTGAAAAGCCTTTTGGAATGCGTATTTTGTTGGGTGTTATGACCGCCTTATCGGTTGCCTTCCTGCTGTTTGTCAACCTTTACAAATTCCCTGCCGACATTGATATGCACAACTTTGAATCGGGCCTTAAAAACGCCTATAAAATGCTCGGTTGCATAGTTGGTCTGTGGCTGTCATTTGAGGTTGACCTCAGGTTCACCAAATTTGACACAGAAGCAAAATGGTGGGCACAGATTTTGAAATTTGTGCTTGGTCTTATCCCCGTTTTACTTATCAAGATATTCTTGAAAGACCCCTGCTATGCCCTTTGCGGCGGCAGCCTTGCAGGTGACGGAATACGCTATTTCCTCATCACGGCATTTGCAGGCTGCGTATGGCCCCTGACCTTTAAATGGTTTGGAAAATTGGGCAGATAAAGCAACAAAAATACCGTTCACTTCAATTGTGAACGGTATTTTTTATATATTCTTTTCCATTGATTTGACGTAAACGCCTTTTGAATCGCCAATGCAGGCGCATTGTATCATCAGATACGATATTCCCGTTGGGCAGGCTTTGGCCATTTTAACGGTACGCAGGATTTTTTCTCCTTGCATAACCTTTACAACGCCCTCGTCAACGTCGTAATCGAAAATAACCTCGGTCATATCTGTGCCGATATCATCGGCCGAAAGCTCAAGGCTAAAGGGTGAATCGCTCGAGGCAAACTCGTCACAAGGGTTGTACCAACGGTCTGTAAGCGTGAATCTGACACTCTTTTCGACCATCTTTAAATTCACCTTAACGATGCCCTTCCTCGACATCGGAAAGTTCCACACAACGCCTTGGGTGTCAAACACCAGACGGTCGTCGTGGTGTTTTGAAATATACAAATACTCGTCATAGCCGCCGTCGGGATCGGGCATCAAAACCGCACCGTTGGTGCGGTTCCATGCACAATGTCCGTTACCTGCCTTGTGTGCGGTGTGACCCGAAAGACTCTTTAAATACACCTGGGTCGAAACCTTGGAAAGTCCCGTCAAAAAGTCCTCTTTTGCATTCTGCTCATACAGCCAGGCAATATCAAAAATCACAAAACGGCGTGAAGCAACATTCTGTCCGCACGACACAAGCACCTTGTTATACGGCAACTCAAACGCCTGAAACTGATGCACCGACTTGTCGTTGGAGGACTTGACACCGCCTTTATAACGGAAATCGGAGTTATTGCGTATTTCGTTAAGCAAAACCTCTCTGAAACCGTGCCAGGTCACACCATTATCATCGGTGACCGCACAGTGTGCGGCATCACGGTTGGTGAAGGCATCCTCGCTGTAGCCGTTTGCATCGCTTTGGTTGAACGGTACCGTTTCGGTGTGATCGACCTCGGGTAAGGATTTGGTGTTATTCCAGAAAGCCACCACCCTGCCGTCGGACATTCTAAGTAAAAACGGTGTGGTATTTATACCGTAAAAGAAGGACGGTTCCGAAGTAGTCCAACTATCTCCCCCGTCATACGAAAAGCTCCTGTAAAACTGATCGGTCGGAGT
>JAZQCY010000014.1:0-11108 GCA_045546555.1 Acutalibacteraceae bacterium
TCGGTAACGCCCTTGATGATACCGAATCCCTTCTGAAGCGCTTTCGCGAACTTATAGGTCGTGCTTTCAAGGGGTGTACCGTAAAGGCTGTAATCGATATTCTCTGCAGCCTTCCATTTTGCCGTGTACTCGTTGAGCTTACGCATGATCTCAAGCCCGAACTTCTCGCCGTCCGCCTCGGTAAGCTTTGTACCCGTCATCGCGTAAACACACTCCCAAAGTCCTGCGTAGCCCAACGAAATAGTGGAATAACCGCCGTGGAGCAGCTTGTCGATGGGCTCACCTTTATTAAGTCTTGCCAAAGCACCGTACTGCCAAAGAATGGGTGCGGCATCGGACAAAGTACCCTCCAAACGCTCGTGACGGCACTGCAATGCTCTGTGGCAAAGCTCAAGGCGCTCGTCCAGAACCTTCCAGAACTTGTCCTCATCCTTGCCCTCAACACAAGCGGAGCAGGCAACATCAACAAGGTTTATTGTAACAACGCCCTGGTTAAAGCGGCCGTAGTACTTCGGCTTGCCGTTTTCATCGACCCAAGGAGTAAGGAAGCTGCGGCAACCCATACAGGTGTAGCAGTTACCGTTGCCGTTTTGGTCTATCTTGAGTTTCAGCATTATCTTTTCCGAAATATAGTCGGGTACCATACGCTTTGCGGTACATTTTGCCGATAGCTCGGTCAAGTACCAATACGGCGAATCTTCGGTGATATTATCATCCTCAAGAACGTAAATGAGCTTGGGGAATGCAGGCGTTACATACACGCCTGCCTCGTTTTTTACACCCTCGATACGCTGGTTGAGAACCTCCTCGATGATGAGCGCAAGATCCTTTTTCTCCTGCTCGTTTCGAGCTTCACCAAGATACATAAACACGGTGATGAACGGTGCCTGACCGTTGGTGGTAAGCAATGTTACGACCTGATACTGCAGGGTCTGAACACCCTTGTTGATCTCAGAACGAAGGCGCTTTTCAACAATGGCGCTGATCTTATCGTCGGGCATAACGACCTCGGCCGACTCAAGCTCGGCTAAGACCTCTTTACGGATCTTCTCACGGGAGATCTGCACAAAGGGCGCAAGGTGAGTAAGGCTTATGCTCTGACCGCCGTACTGGTTGCTGGCAACCTGAGCAATGATCTGCGTTGCAATATTGCAGGCTGTGGAAAAGCTGTGCGGCTTTTCAATCTTCGTGCCGCTGATAACGGTGCCGTTTTGGAGCATATCCTCAAGGTTTACAAGGTCGCAGTTGTGCATGTGCTGTGCATAATAATCGCTGTCGTGGAAGTGGATAATACCGTCACGGTGAGCCTTGACGATCTCCTCGGGCAGTAAAATACGCTCGGTGATATCACGGCTGACCTCACCCGCCATATAGTCACGCTGAACGCTGTTGACGGTGGGGTTTTTGTTGGAGTTTTCCTGCTTGGCTTCCTCGTTGTTGCACTCGATAAGCGACAAAATCTTGTCATCGGTGGTGTTGGAGGCACGCACCATATTACGTGTGTAACGGTAGCGGATGTAACGCTTGGCAGTCTCGTAAGCGCCGTGCTTCATAAGCTGGGTTTCAACCAACTCCTGAATTTCCTCAACCGACAAAGCTCTGCCAATGCCTGCACAGTAGTTTTCGATAATGGCGGCAATGGCGTGGATCTGCTCGGGGATAAGCTCAGGCTTACCCTCACACGCAAGATTAGCCTTGGCGATAGCGTTTTCGATCTTTATAGGCTCAAAAATGGCCTCCGATCCGTTTCTTTTGATAATTTTCATAACTCACACCTCATTTTTGGGGCTAATTTCTCATTTTAATTTTGTGTATGAGTATTGTACCAAACGAAATTCGTTTTGTCAATAGTAAATTTGCATATTTTGTTGCCGTTTTTTAACTAAACACAATATCTTGTGGTTTTCGTCTTCAAGAAAATGTTGTAAAACCAATCAAAAAAATCGTGGGGGTGCACTATAAAAGACAGTTGTCTTAATGCGACAACTGTCTTTAGCTTACTTTACAACATCAATATTGCTTATATTATATTTGCATATCAAATTCAAACGTATCCCTCTCGCAATAAATAAGAGGATATTCTTTTATTGGCCATGCAGCATCGTCTTCAGTTCGCTCAAAAGCCTCACCGGTCATCATATCAATAACAACGGGATCTTTAAGTTTTGAAGAAGGAGATTGTGTGATATTGCAAGGCTTATTAACCTCCTCGCATCCCACCACCGGCACGCTTAACCAATACGCCATACACGGCTTGCCGTTGTGCATAAACGATACCGTTGTGACGGGAGTATTGGGGTCGCAGGTTGTTCCCTTCCCCTCGACCACTGCGAGGTCATCTATGAGATTATTCTCATCACTTAAAACGTTAGCGGCATTGGTAAGTGCCTTGTAAGTCTTTTTGGGAGTGTAGGTTATGCCGTTAAGAACACCTTGTGCGGCAGGCTTTTTAAGCACCTCAACCGCCTTTTCATAAGGCTTTTGCCAAAGGTCAACAACCATGAAAATCGAGGTCAATTTCAAGCCGTTCTTGAGGTCTAAAAAGCAACGGCGCAGATGCCACACCGCTTGATTGTGTTCGCTTCCGCCACCTTCGGGGCATTTTGCGTGTCCAACCGGATGCCAAGATGCATGTCCGCCCTCGCCCATCCATATTTCAACTTGTTCAAAGCCCAAATTGTCCAAAATTTTTCTTGCATATACCGTGCGTTGCGAGTTCCAGCCGTTTTCGGGGAATGGGTCATAGTTGTGTGCGCTGTAAAAATGGACTTCGTCTTTTTCAAGATTGGAAAAAACATTGTAAACAAACTCGGGGTGAGAACAGCATAAACAAAATCCGATTTTGGCGGTGGGCAACACACCGCGAACAACTGCACCCGTTAATTTTATAAGTTCGGCAAGTTTTTCGGGAGAGGATTTCCCGGGATGCCAAAAATGCTCAAGGTCGGGCTCGTTCCATATTTCGTAGTGGGTAATACGGTCTTTAAAATGCTCGGTCAATGCTTTGACGTAGTCAAACCAGGCGTTAAGGCACTCCTCACCGTAAAGCGTTGGAACACATCCCACGGCGGTAGAATTGGGAGCATCGGGCATATAAATCGGATTACCGTAACCAACGTTGAACCAAGGCTCCATACCTCTTTTTATGAGGTTATCCACCATACCGTCAAGCCACGAAAAGTCGTAAACGCCCTTCTCGGTTTCGGTTCTTGCCCAACCCGTCTGAACACGGACGGGCTTAATTCCCATAGCTCCCACAAGGTCATAGCACCTTTCGGGGTCAAAAAGGTCGCGGTCATAACACTCAAACCCAATGCCGACACGGGAACTTTTTATTTCATTTGAAGATTTTGTCTTTAAGCGTCCTATAAGCTTCATAATGATTTCTCCTGTAAATCAAACGCACTTGAATATTTATTCGACAAGCCCTTTTGCTTGGTTCATTCTTTCAACGTGAAGGCGGGTTAAGGCGGCAATACCCTCAAAATCTCGGTTGACAATAAGTTCGGGCTTTAGGATTGAAGCACCCGTTCCGACCGCACATGCACCCGCCTTGAAAAAGTCACCGATAGTATCGGGATTCACACCTCCTGTGCAAAGAAACGGAACGTGTGAAAGAGGACGTGTTATGTTCACAAGATAACCTATATCATCCTTGGTTATGGGGAACATTTTAACAATATCCGCACCTGCTCTGTAAGCCGTCATAACCTCGGTGGGTGTGAATGCACCGGGGATGGAAATCATCCCCATTTGCTTGGTCAGTTTGATAATATCGGTATTAACGTCGGGCGAAAGCAGAAATTTTGCTCCTGCTTGCTTTGCGGCAACGACATATTTCTCATCAATAACCGTACCTGCTCCAACCAACATTTTGTCGCCCATCGTTTCATAAATCGTGCGGATAGCTAAGGCGGTTTTTTCGGCAGTGTCTCGGTCACTTGGGTCAAAAGTAACCTCTGCAACACGCACACCACCGTCGTAAACAGCGCGAATAACATCAGGAATAAGCGACAACTCTATACCACGAAGGATAACCATAAGACCTTGTTGCTTAATATATTCCAAATCACTCATATTTCAGATGCTCCAACTCTTTAAAATAGTATATAGTATCATCCTTGGGGCGGATGTCGGTGACCGTGCCGACATAGTGGCGCAGGTTGCGCTCCTTAAAAGGACGGCTCTTGATGACCTCCTCGTCAAGGTCGATTCCAAGACCCGGCTTGTCGGGGATGATGATGTGTCCGTCCTCGTAATGTACCTCCTCGGTGCTGACCTGCTTTCTGAATGAGCCGTCGGTCAGCATTATCTCGTGGATACAGAAATTGGGAATGGTGCAGGCCAACTGCAGGATGGCTGCATTTGAAACGGGACCCGACGGATTGTGGAACGACACCGGCACGTGCTTGGCTTCAGCCATACCTGCAATCTTTTTGCCCGTCATAAGACCGCCTGCGTGGAACACGTCGGGCTGTAAGTAGTCAACACAGTTCTTCTCAAGAATTTCCTGGAAGGCGTAAATACCGTAGCCACGTTCACCTGCGGCGATGGGGATGTTGGAGTGTGCACGGACATAGGCAGTTGAATCCATATTATCGGGAACGCAGGGCTCCTCCAAAAACATCGGGTGATACTGCTCAAGCTCACGTGAGATGATAAGTGCCGTTGTGGGGTTAAAGCGTCCGTGGCACTCAATAAGCAGGTCAACGTTGTCTCCGACAGCCTCTCTGACGGCACCGACAATATCGGATGACAGCCCCAGCTGTTCGTTGGAGATGCTCATGTGCGATGAGCCAAACGGATCCCACTTGAGCGCCTTAATGCCAAGCTCGGCAGTCTTTTTGGCTTTTTTTGCAAACTCCTCGGGGGTACGTGCTCCCACAAACCAAGCATTTGCATACATCTTGACACGGTCTCTTACCTTGCCGCCGAAGAATGCGCTGACGGGAACGTTCAAGGCCTTACCCTTAATATCCCAACAAGCCATTTCAATGGCACTCAATGCCGACATCAGCACAGGGCCGCCCTTCCAATAAATATCTCTGTAGACCTCAAACATCAGTTTTTCGGTCTCAAACGGGTCACGTCCGATAATAAGTCTTTTAAGGTCCTTGACCATACCCTCAAGAGCGTTCTCGTTGGTGCCCAATGAAGCCTCACCCCAACCGTAGATGCCCTCGTCGGTCTCAACCTTGACAAAGTTCCAATTCATTCTAAACGAATCCATTGTGTATGCTTTTACATCGGTTATTTTCATAATTATCCTCCTTTACTTCTCATCAAAATCCGAAGGCTTTTTGAACGGCAACAAGCAAACGCTGATGCCCGAATCGACCGTCAACTCGGTACCGGTGACCGTCCTTGAAAGGTCGGAGCCCAAATAATAGACCGCCTCGGCAATGTCCTCTCCGAACGACTCGATTCCCGCAGGATACTGTGCCCTTCTGCGCACGGTCTCCTCTTCGGACTGTCCGTCCCAACGATCGGTGTGGATGGCACCTGCGGCCAGATAATTGGCACGGATGCCGTAGGCACCCAGCTCGACCGCCATTGACTTGGTCAGCGACAGCAATGCACCCTTAGACATTGTGTAAAGCGCACGGCCGTGAATAGCCTGATGACAATGCACCGAGCCAACCACCACAATAGAGCCTTTGCCTTGAGCTTTCATTATCTTGGCGGCATTCTGACAGCAGAAAAAGGTTCCCTTGATATTGGCATCAATAACGCTGTCAAAATCATCCTCTGATGAGTTGAGTACGCCAAAATCAACGCCCAGATTTGCGGCATTGGCAACAAAGATGTCAAGTCCGTTGAAGGTGTTTTTGATATTCTCAAACGCCGCATCGACCGATTTTATATCGGACAGCTCAACACGGTAGCCCTTGGCCCTTATGCCGTATTTTTCCGACAGTTCTTTGGCGACCGCTTCAGCATCGGCGGCCTCCCTGCCCGACACGGCAACATTAAAGCCTAATTGTGCAAATTTTTCTGCAATGGCACGACCTGTGTTTCGTGTCGCACCTGTGATAAAAACAGTTTTCATTGTATCACCTCGGTTTCAGTATATTGTCAGCAAACTTTACTGTCTACCACAATTTCACCAATTTAGCACAATACGACCTTTTTATTTAAATAAAAGTTGAAATTCCGTGATTTTTGTTATACAATAAGACCAAATGAGGTGAAGCTATGAAGTATATCTCTTTATGGGACGTCGATAAATACGACTTTCTGCTCAAAAACATTCTTGCGGTAGCATTGAAGCCCAAGCGCCGTGTCATAAACCACACAAGCCGCCCCTCGAACAGCTTTACTCTGTTCACCCAAGGAGAGGTCGAATACACCTTTGACGGCGAGGCCCACCGTCTGCCTGCAGGCTCGCTTATATATCTGCCGAAGGGATCACGGCACAGCTTTAGATGGGTGTCCGACAAGGTGTTGTTCAGCCATATCAATTTTGAAATGTATATCGACGGTGAATACACCGTTTTTTCCAAAACACCGTTGATAATCAGCACCAACTGCGACCCTGAGCTGCAGAAGCTGTTTTCCGATATATGCAACCTTTATTCAAGCCGTGAATATTGCTACAACCTGCGCGCAAAGGCACGACTTATTGAGTTTATCTACACGCTTTTGAAGATACACCGTGCTAAATTGTCGAGCATACCGCACAAGAATCCCGCAACGGCCTGCATCGAATATATAAACGAAAACTATTCCCAAAAAATCACGACCGAGGAGCTTTGCCGTATCACCTCTTTAAGCCCCACCCACCTGCGACGTGTTTTCAAAAACTCGACCGGCTCGACCATTGTGGATTATGTAAACCAATGCCGCATCACAAAATCCTTAGAGCTTCTCACCCATTTCGAAATGTCGGTCTTGGAGATTTCGGAAGCGGTGGGTTTTGAAAGCCAGAACTACTACACCCGAGTGTTCCGAAAGCTGATGAACACCACCCCCAACGCCTATCGCAATAATCTGACATAGCAAAACCGCCTTGAGCATAAAACTCAAGGCGGTTATTTTATTTCACAACATCAATTTTTTTAATACCGTAGTAGTTCAAGGTTTTGACGACATCATCGGTTATGGTCTCGCCGCTCATTATGGGTGGGACGGCGGGCGGACAGGCGACATTCGGGGCGGCGCACACACGGCCGAGCGCATTCTGAACCTTGACGGTCTCCTGCTCGGCAAAAAGTGCCTCCCTTATACTCATTGCCTTAGTCGGCACGGCCGTTTTGGGGAACTCACGGTCGGTGTTCTCCCCCACTACCTGCGAAAGCAATGCCGTCTTGAGCCTTAAAAATGCGTCCTCGTCAGTGCTTGGGCTGAACATAAGAACAACCACGTCACGGTCGCAAAACTCGCACTCAACGGCGTTTTGGCGCAATATTTCGGCAACCTGCTCGCCGTCAAGCCCTGCGCCTGCGCAATCCACCGTGATCTTCAACGGTTCATCGCCCAGAAGGCTGAACCCGTGCGCCAAAAGCTCGGATTTAAGTTCGTTCACACACTCTGCGGTTTTTGAAAGCTTGTCCCTAAATCCGTCGGACAGCTCTGCGTTGCACAGATCGAGCGACTGCATTATGAGGTAAGATGGGCTGGTCGAAGCAAAGACCGACAAAAACCGTCTTGCGTTATCACAAAAAGCCTTAGGTGCTTTTTTGCCGACGTGCAGATACGCACCGCCGGTCAGCACAGGCAGGGTCTTATGCGCCGAGTCGCAACACATATCGGCACCCAAATGTATCGGATGCTGTGATTTTTTTAAAAATCCAAGATACGCACCGTGGGCGTTATCGACCAGCAACGGAACACCAAACTCATGGCAAACCGAGGCAAGCCCCTTTATATCCTGCACGTTGCCGAGATAATCGGGTGACGTGATATAAACGGCGCTCGGCATCTCATTCATCCCAAAAAGCTTATTTTTCAAAGCCTCGGCCGATACCACACAACTGCAAATATGCTCTGACTCTTGAGGATACAGCCACTCGACCTTTAAATCGAGCAACGCCGCACCGTACAAAAAAGCTTTATGCACGTTTCGGGCGGCCAAAACGGTTTTGTTCTTCCCATTTGTTGCGATGGCCAGCATAGCCTTTATGCACAGCGACGACCCCTCGGTGGAATAGTATGTATGAGCCGTTTTAAATAGCTTGGTGGCGTTGTTTTCGCTTTTCAGTATCACGCCCTCGGGACTATACAAAACGTCTGCACCGTCAACCTCGGTTATATCATACTGTTCAACGCCCAAGGCGCCACAGCCCTTATGCCCCGGCATGTGAAGTCTTGAAACACCGCTTTCGGCATATTGCTTTACAAAATCAACTATCGGCGTGTTCATTGGTCGGCCTCGGCAACCTTTATCATAACGGCACATTCCATTCTCTTTTTAAAGAGCTCACAACCGTACTCGTAAACGCCGCTTATCTTACCCGTTGCGTGGTAAGAGTTGGCCGCACAACCGCCCGAGCAATAAAGCTTGGCCCAGCAATCCTTACATTCGGGTCGGGCATAGGCATTACAGCTTCTAAACTCGTCCTGCGCCGCCTTGTTGGTGACACCCTTCCAGACATCGCCAAGGCTGTATTTGGGGTCACCGACGAATTGATGGCAGGGATAAAGCTCGCCCCAAGGGGTGACCGCCATATATTCGGTGCCCGAGCCGCAACCCGTGATGCGCTTGTAGATGCAGGGACCCTCGGTCAGGTCGATCATATAGTGATAGAAGGTAAAGCCGTTGCCTGCTTTTTTGCGTTTTATCATCTCAACCGCTAACTTTTCATACTGCTCAAACAGCTTAGGCAGATCGGCCTCGGTCAAGGCATAGGGGTCCCCGGGTGCACAGACCACGGGTTCCATACTCAATTCCTTAAAGCCCAGGTCGGCCATGTGGAAAATATCCTCGGTAAAGTCAACGTTATTGTGGGTAAAGGTTCCCCTCATATAGTAATCCTTGCCGCCACGTTTTTCCACAAGGCGTTGGAACTTGGGCACGATGTCCTCATAGCTGCCCTTGCCGTTGTAGTATTTTCTGAAATGGTCGTGAATGCTCTGACGTCCGTCAAGGCTCAAAACCACGTTGCACATTTCCTTATTAAGATAGTCGATTATCTCGTCGTCAAGCAGGACGCCGTTGGTGGTGAGTGTAAAACGGAAGTTCTTGTTGTGCTGTTTTTCAACACTTCGGGCATACTCAACAAGCTGCTTTACGACATCCCAGTTCATCAGCGGCTCACCGCCGAAGAAGTCAACCTCCAAATTTTTGCGTGTGCCCGAATTGGCAATAAGGAAATCGAAGGCCTGCTTGCCGACCTCAAACGACATCAGCGCACGGTCACCCTGGTATTTGCCCTGACTTGCAAAGCAATACGAGCAGTTTAGGTTGCAGGTGTGGGCCACGTGCAGACACCTCGCCTTTACAACATTTGAATTGTTTTTGAAATCAATGGCAAGGTTTTCGTAAACATCCTCGGAATAAAGCTTGCCCTGTTTTTCAAGCTCAGCAACGTCATCAAGACACTCCTTGACCTCATCGGCCGTAACATCGGGCTGATCCTTATATTTATTCAAAATAAACTCGGTTATATCCTCTGCCGAATGGGTCTTATACATTTCGATAATGTCGTAAGCGACCTCATCGACCGAGTGCACCGACCCACTACTGGTATCAAGCACAATATTATAACCGTTCAGCTTGTAACAATGTACCATAAATATTATCTCCAATACACAAAAATGCCGCCCCGATAAAGGCGGCATTTTTAATCAAACCAAAATTACTTGTTAGCGTTCTCGCACTTCTGGTTAGCAACACCGCAAGAGGTCTTGCAAGCAGACTGGCAGGAGGTCTGGCACTCGCCACAGCCGCCGGTCTTAACGCTCTTATTCATATCTCTGGTTTCGATAGTCTTAATTCTGCTCATTGTAATTACTCCTTTAAAAATTGCATTGCGGAAAACCGCTTTAATTCGTTACTAATTTTAACACAGCAACGCTTTTCTGTCAAGTGGTAATGTCCAAAACTTAACGGTCCTCACGGAAATAGGACAAACCAAGGCTTTGGGGCGGTTGATTTTCCTTTTTATCCTTAATGCTTGTGATAATGAGAACGATAATGGTAACGATATACGGCAGCATACGAAGGATCGGTTTGGAGGACATTGTGAGTTCGATGAAATCGAAGTTAGAAAGCATTGAGCTACAGCTGAACAGTATACCGAAAATCGTAGATCCCAAAATTGTGATATGCGGACGCCACAGGGCGAAAATGACAAGTGCAATTGAAAGCCATCCAAAGGCCTCAAGGCTCTTATAAGCGTCACCCGATGCGGCAAAGTCAACTATGTAATAAAGTCCGCCAAGACCTGCAATACCGCTACCGATACAGGTGGCAACATACTTATACTTGGTTACGTTGATACCGACAGCATCAGCCGTTGCAGGGTTTTCACCAACGGCACGGAGATTAAGACCGACCTTGGTGTGATACAAAACATAGGAAGCAACAATGGCGACAACGATCGCAAGGAAGAACATAATACCAAGCTTTTGCATTGAAGAAAGACCCATTGCCTGCCATTCCCTTACGTTCTCGTAAAAAGGCATTCTGAAATACTTTTTGGGAGTATTAAGGTACTGTGTCTGCTGAAGCTTTGCCATAATGGTCCATGCAAGACCGACACCAAAAGTGGTCAGTGCAAGACCCGTAACGTTCTGATTGCATCGCAAGGTTACGGTAAGGAAGCTGTAAATAAGACCCATAACAGCCGCCGACAAGAACGCAAACACAATGCCGATAAACACGATAAGCAACGGGGGCAGATCGGATTTGCCGATAACATTCAGTATAGCACAGCCGCCTGCGCCGCCCATGCACATAATTCCCGGGATACCGAGGTTAAGGTGACCCGATTTTTCGGTAAGAATTTCACCGGTCGAGCCATAGATAAAGGTTGCACCGAAAGCCAGAGCTTCGATCAAAAAATTAAGCCATTGCATAGTTTAATTCTCCTCCTTTTTAGCTCTGTTGCGGCGTCTGAAATGAACCTCATAATTGAGGAAGAATTCACAGCCGATGATGAAGAACA
>JAZQCY010000015.1:0-3654 GCA_045546555.1 Acutalibacteraceae bacterium
AAAGGGGCTGATGATATGCACCACGCTTCGCACGGTGATGATATGCCAAGCCTGCGGCTTGGATAAAAAAATGCGACAAGGTTCAACTTGTCGAATTTTTTGGTGCGAGTGACGGGACTTGTACCCGTACGTCGTGGACACACGCCCCTCAAACGTGCCTGTCTGCCAGTTCCAGCACACTCGCAAATATCGAACGCTTTAAAGCGCTCGAATATATTAACACTTTAAACCCGATTTGTCAACCAAAATTTTCAAAATTCGAATAAATTATTCAAACATTTCCAATTTTTCATTAAACAGCATATCACGGTTGTAGATAACAACCTCGGGTCGGCGGTTGCCTGCCGATTCAAACGACTGCAAAAACAGCATCGGATTGACCGTTTCGGTATTTCCGGCCGGAAGCGTGACCTTCACGGTCAGCACTCCGTCTTCCCTGTCGGTTTCGATAGATTTAATCTTTTCGGCAAGGTTCAAGAGCGTTATCTTATTCTTCTTACCCTTTTTCTCGGCAGGAATAACGTTGCCTTTCAGCAGCTTTTCAAGCGACTCCAAAAGACTGTTATCCGAGTCCTTATATGTAATAGTATACGAAGCGTAGGTCAGCTCGGAGGTCTTCATCCAAGGCTCTCTGACATCGAGTATCTCAATACCCTCTGCGGCCTTTTCCTGCAAAGCCTTGAGCACCGTTTGGTTGGTATAGCCGTCATCTGTGATTTTAAGATCGATAACATCATAATCGGTCGTAATTCCCAAGGACAACGGCTGTGCAAATGTGAGGTAAAGGTGCTGATTAAAGCCTTCGGTATACCACGCAGGTACCCCTGCAACCTTGAAAAGGCGAACCATATATCGGTTCATATCAAGGTGAGAAACATACTTCATTCGGCCTCTCTTTGCGTAAAAAACTCTAACGTTTCTCAATGCAGACACCCTCCTTAAAGCAGTTTGCACCGCAGTTCTGACACTTTTGACGGCAGTTCGGTGTTGTTGCGGCCTCGTGTGCAAGACGGTTTTCTCTTTGCAAAAACTCGTCACTCACACAGTAGTCAAGATGGCTCCACGGTAAGACTTCATCAAAAGACCTTGCTCTGTGATTGTAAAAGTCAGGGTCAACACCGCAGTTTTTGAAGGCCTGCATCCACTTATCATAGTCGAAAAGCTCTCCCCAACCGTCAAATTTACAGCCCAATTTTACGGCTTCGGCAATAACGGCGCAAAGTCGGCGGTCTCCACGGGCAAAAACGCCCTCCAAAATACTTGTTTTTGAATCGTGCCAGCTCAAAGTGACCTTTTTGGTCGTATTACTCTCAACCAAAAGCTTCTGCTTGCGCTCAACCTCTGAAAGACCGTCCTGCGGTTCGTATTGGAACGGTGTAAACGGCTTCGGCACAAAGGTTGAAACGCTGATAGAAACGTTGACACCCTTACCCTTGGGTCGCTCGGGCATTTCGTAGAACATATTGACTATTCTTTGGCCCAACTGCGTTATACCGACCAGATCCTCATCGGTCTCGGTGGGAAGTCCAAGCATAAAATACAGCTTGACCGCAGTATAACCGCCCTTGAATGCGGTATAGCAGGTACGCATTATCTCGTCCTCGGTGACGTTTTTATTGATAACATCACGAAGTCTTTGGGTACCCGCCTCGGGCGCAAAGGTAAGACCCGATTTTTTGATCTTCTTAACCTTTTCAAGCAGTTCGGGTGAGAAGTTGTCCACTCTTAAAGACGGCAAAGAAATACTTACCTTTTGTTTATCGCTCCAATCAAGCATTTCACCGAGCAGTTCTTCAAGCTGTGTATAATCGCTTGTGCTTAAAGAAGAAAGAGATATCTCCTCGTAACCCGTGTTTTCACAAAGGCATTTGGCCTGCTTGTTTACAGTTTCGGCAGACTTTTCACGAACAGGTCTATAGATAAACCCTGCCTGGCAGAAACGGCAACCACGTATACAGCCACGGAAGACCTCCTGCACGGCACGGTCGTGGATTATCTCGATAAAAGGAGTAACAAAGGTTTCGGGATAGAAGCAGTTGTCAAGATCCTTGATAATACGCTTCTGAACCTTTTCAGGCGCACCGTTTTTAGGTGTAATTGCCTTGATTGTCTTATCATCGTTATACTCAATATCGTACAACGCAGGAACATAACAGCCCTCAATCTTGGCGGCACGGCGCAAAAATTCGTCCTTTGATACACCGTTGTCACGGCACTCACGGTAAAGCTCGATAAGCTCAAGGTCGACCTCTTCACCCTCACCGAGGAAGAAAACATCAACAAAATCGGCAATCGGCTCGGGATTGCAGGCACAAGGACCGCCTGCGACAACGAGATTCTTCAACGAGGTTCTGTCCTTAGACAAAAGCGGCACACTGCCGAGCCGGAGCATATTGAGAACATTGGTATAACAAAGCTCATACTGTAGGGTAAAGCCGATGATATCAAACTCATATAAAGGATCGTGGCTTTCGAGTGCGAAAAGCGGCATATCGTTTTCACGCATAACCTCTTCAAAATCCACCCAAGGTGCAAAAACACGTTCACACCAGATGTGCTCTTTTGAGTTGAACTGCGAATACAGTATCTTCATTCCAAGGTGAGACATTCCCACCTCATAGGTATCGGGAAAGCAGAAGGCAAAGCGCACGTCGACCTTCGACTTGTCCTTTATAACACTTCCCTGCTCATTACCGGCATATCGACCGGGCTTTTGAACCGAAAGCAACAATTGTTCCAATTTTTCTTCAGTCATTTTTTCACATCCACGGTATATTTAGTCGAAGCTGTTGGCAAATCGACCTATATTTATCATTATAACGGCAAATGATAAAAAAGCAAAGAATATCTTTGCTTTTTAGCACCAATTTATTAATTGGTGCTAAAATTATCCCGATAATTCCATCAATGTCGTTGCAATGATATCGAGGTTGAATAATTCATCAGGTGAATTATTCAACAAATGCCAATAAATTGGCATTTCGGCACAGTTAAAAACTGTGCCGATACACGTTTATCATTATAAGGTATATTCCCAATAAAAGCAATGACGGATTTGAAACATTTTTCACTGCAATCGCCAAACCAAGCACAAAAACGGCACAAGCCGTAACAATAGACACAATTGTAACGGCAAGGTTCGGGTTGAATTTGGTCTGTTTTTGCAAAAGTATACTCAAAACCGTACCACCGTCAAGGCCTTTGACGGGCAAAAGATTGACGGCTCCAACCAAAAGTTGAACAACAGCGAATGCCAATATCAAAAGGTTATTGACATAAGACCCAAGCAACCACAAGACTGCCGCAAGTATCAGATTTACCATAGGGCCGGACAATGCAATTATAATACTGTCTTTAGCTACGGTAAACGTGTTGCCGACTATCGTCATTCCACCAATACAACACCTGACCGAGCGTGGCTCGCAATGGGTCAGCTTCATTGCAACAAGGTGGCCTGCTTCGTGCAAAGCCACCGCAAGAATCGAGGCCGACATATACCCCGTTGAATCAAGTATAAGTAAAAATGCCAGCATCACGGCGAACGGCACCGATATGTAAAAGTCTATCTTTAAAAATCTAAAGCTCATACGTCACGCAACTCACTTAACAGCCACTCGGGGTCAATTCGGTAGTTGCTGACCCTGACCTCAAAAT
>JAZQCY010000016.1:0-1686 GCA_045546555.1 Acutalibacteraceae bacterium
CGATGGTCTTTTTAGCCTCCCATCCGAGCATCTGCTTGGCCTTGTCGGCATTAGCATAGACCTCGTCGGGGTCGCCGGGACGGCGGGGGTCGATGACGAAGGGAATCTCGATATTCGAGGCCTTCTGGAATGCGTCCTTGAGCTGAAGAACGCTGACACCGTTACCCGTTCCGAGGTTGATAGCCTCACAGCCGGTGTTCTTGAGCGCCCAATCGACCGCCTTAACATGGCCGTTAGCAAGGTCTACAACGTGGATATACTCACGCACACCGGTTCCGTCAACGGTGTTATAATCGTTGCCGAAAACGTGCAGCTTTTCCAATTTGCCAACCGCAACCTGCGAAATATAAGGCATAAGGTTGTTAGGAATACCCTTGGGGTCCTCACCGATGGTGCCGCTTTCGTGGGCACCGATGGGGTTGAAGTAACGAAGAAGTGCTATACTCCAGCTATTGTCCGAAGCGTAAAGGTCACGAAGCATTTCCTCAATAAACAGCTTGGTGCGGCCATAAGGGTTGATAGCGCCCAAAGGCATAGTTTCGACCAACGGCATCTCCTTGGCTACGCCGTAAACGGTTGCCGAGGACGAGAAAACGATTTTTTTGCAACCGAACTCCTCCATAACGTCGCAAAGGACAAAGGTGGAGTCGATATTATTCTTGTAATATTCCATCGGGATCTTGGCCGACTCACCGACGGCCTTTAAGCCTGCAAAGTGGATGGCGGCCTCGATCTTGTTCTCCTTGAAAACGGTGCGCAGAGCCTCACGGTCTCTGACATCGGCCTTGTAGAACTTAACGGGCTTGCCGATAATCTTTTCAACACGCTTCAAGGATTCCTCTTTGGAATTGCAGAGGTTATCTACAACAACAAAGTCATAGCCTGCCTTTGCAAGCTCAACAAGTGTGTGACTGCCGATATATCCGGCGCCGCCTGTAATAAGAATTGCCATAATATTTCTTCCTTTCGGTTAATATGTTATTCTGCTAATTTTCTGCCCATCAGAACACCCATAACGGATGCCATCATAAGACCTCTTGTCCAACCGCTCGAGTCGCCCAAGCAGTAAAGACCCTCAACGCTTGTGGTAAGGCTTTCGTCCATCTTTACTCGGTTGGAGTAGAACTTCAATTCAGGGCTATAAAGCAAGGTTTCGGTCGAGGCAAAGCCGGGAACAACGTGGTCGACCGCCTGAATGAAGTTGATGATGTTGGTCATTGCACGGTAGGGCATTGCGGCGGTGATATCGCCTGCAACGGCATCGGGCAGGGTGGGCTTCAAATTGGCGTGTGCCAACTCCTTCTGCCAGGTGCGCTTACCGTCCAGAATATCGCCAAAGCGCTGTACAAGAATATGGCCTGCACCAAGCATGTTTGTAAGCTCACCAACCTTCTGTGCATAGGAGATAGGCTGGTTAAAGGGAGAATTGAAGTTGTGGCTTACAAGTATGGCAAGGTTTGTGTTGTCGCTTTTCAGCTCCTTGTAGGAGTGTCCGTTTACCACCGCAAGGTCGTTATCGTAATTTTCCTGACTTACAAATCCACCGGGATTCTGGCAGAAGGTACGTGTTTTGTTTTTAAATGGCTTCGGGTATCCTATAAGCTTGGATTCGTAAAGCACCTTGTTTACGGTTTCCATTACCTCGTTACGCACCTCTACGCGTACACCGATATCAACGGTGCCGGG
>JAZQCY010000017.1:0-10478 GCA_045546555.1 Acutalibacteraceae bacterium
ATCGCCGGTAAACAGCCATCCGTCGTAAAGAACCTCGTCGGTGGCCTTTTTGTCCTTGTAATAGCACTTCATAACACCGGGGCCCTTAACAGCAAGCTCTCCGACATCACCCTTTTTGACCTCGTTGCGATTTTCATCAACAATTCTGGTCTGCCAGCCAAAGCCCGCTTTACCGATAGCACCGACGTGGTCTATATTTTCAACACCCAAGTGGACACATCCGGGGCCTATCGACTCCGACAAGCCATAGTTGGTATCATATTCGTGATTGGGGAAAACCTCTTTCCAACGCTTTATAAGCGAAGGCGGAACAGGCTGAGCACCGATATGCATCAAGCGCCATTGGTCTAGCTTATATTCAGAAAGGTCAATCTCACCACGCTCAATGGCATCCAGAATGTCCTGCGCCCAAGGAACGAGCAGCCAAACGATAGAGCATTTTTCCTCTGATGCGGTACGAATGATGAGCTCGGGCGTTGTACCCTTTAAAAGAACGGCCTTACCGCCGACCAAAAAGCTTCCGAACCAATGCATTTTTGCACCTGTGTGATACAAAGGCGGAATGCAAAGAAAAACATCGTCGTGGGTCTGACTGTGGTGATTCTGTTCAACACGGCAGGAGTGCATCAGGCTTTCGTGAGCATGCAAAATTGCCTTAGGGAAGCCCGTGGTGCCGCTCGAAAAGTATATGGCACCGTCATCCTCATCGGTGATCGGGATATTAGGATTGTCACTGCTGAAATTATTGATTATCTTATCGTAGCTTTCGGCAAAAACGGGACATCCGTCACCAACGTAAAGCCACATTTTAACACCGGGGGTGTTATCAACTATTTCCTCAACACGGCCGATAAACTCAGGGCCGAATGCAAGATATTCGGCATCGGCTTTAGAAAGGCAATATTTTATCTCCTCGGCGGCATAGCGGAAGTTCAACGGAACGGCGACGGCACCTGCACGAAGGATACCAAAATATATCGGTAACCATTCGATGCAGTTCATTAAAAGAATAGCAACCTTGGTTCCCTTCTTTACACCGTTGGCAATCAGAAGATTGGCAAAACGGTTGGCGGTATCGTCAAATTCCTGCCAGGTTATTTCTCTGCGGTAGTTTGAGCCTACGGGCTGTGTCAAAGCAAACTCACGCCAGGTCATCTTTTTATCGGCGCCTGGGTTTACCTCGACCAATGCGGTCTCACTGCCGTAGATTTCTGCATTTTTCTGCAGAATTTCGGTAATGGGCATAACTGAACCTTCTTTTTGAAAAATTGAAATATATTATAGATTTTAACACGTTAAATCGAAAAAGTCAACAACTCATCAACAAATTTCCGCATACTTTTATGTTTTTTTCAAAAAGAAAACGCCCGAAACACATTAGTGTAACGGACGTTTTGAAAATGGGATTATTTAATTGTGGTTATAGCTCCTGCATTTCCGCAGATTTCACCCGCAGTGCCGCCGCTGACGGTTGCATCAACAGTACAGCCGGATATCACAACCTTGCCGGTCGAAGGCTGAACCGTACCGATCACACCGCCAACATAGCTTCTTCCATTGATGGTACCGCTGACAGTCGTGTTGGTGATATCGGTCATATAGGTATGCTGCAAGCGTCCGATAATTCCGCCGACACCCGAATTTGCGGTTGAACACTTTGCATTAACCGTAGCGTTTACAGCGCAGTTTTCAACAGTCAAAACGTTAAGGTCGGTCTGTCCGCCGACAAGACCGCCGAACGCTTTAAGGTTACCGCTTGTGTTTCCGCTCTCGGTATAAGTACCGTTAAATTCACAGTTTTTGAACACAACAACACTTGCAGTGTTGGAGGTTGAGCAGTAAACTCTGCCAAGGAATCCGCCGACATAGTTACCTGTGCCACCGTCAACTGTGTAAGTGATATCGGAATAAACCTTAACAGTATCAAAAGTAACATTTGAACGGGTCGAACCAAACAGACCCATAGCACCCGAAGAGCTTGCACTGTAGTTGATTACAATAGGTGCAGTCTTGCTGCCGAAATTGATATTACGGATAACACCCTGAACAGTTGTGCAAAGAATACCCGACTGTGACGAGGCACAAGCATGGTCAATGGCATTGGCAAAGGTTACGGTATAGCCTTTACCGTCAAGGTAGCCCTTGAATGCCGAACCCCAATACGGAGTTGTGACGGTTTCGGTAATTGTAATATCATTTGTAAGGTAGTAATAACCCGAAAGGTTCTCCCCTATTGCTTTAAATTCTTCCTCGGTGGAAATAGCAACGGGCTCGGTCTTTAAGTAGCCGATCTCATAATAATCAACAACATCTATCTCAACGGTTTCAGCATTGAGCATTATAGATTTGATGTTATGGCCTAAAGCAATGTTATTTTCATAAGGAACAGAATTGCCGTAGACCGAGTTGGGGTTGCTTTCGGTGAGGTAATAGTTCATACCTGCAGCTGCAGCTGACCAAAGAACATAGTCTGCATCGACATAATTATAAAATTCGGTCAGTTCCGCTAAAGCGGTTTCACCCGAGAAGTTGGAGCAGGTTCCGTGGTGAGGAGTCTGTACGAAATCAGACTTCATTTTTGCACCAAACACATCATTAGCAAAAGTAATGGAGGTGCTGGTAGCATCGGCAGTATACATAAAGCTCTTACCCTCGGTCACAACACGGAAGATAAGCGAAGATGTATTGGACATATTCTTATTTTCAACCGCAGGTGCAGTCTGCTCGAGAGAATAAAGCATCTCTGCGGTAAAGCCTGCGAAATTATAGACCTGACCGATATGAGCCTTATACACTTTAGTACCTCTTGTCTCGCATTCCGCAAACAAGGTTCTGAACGGCGCAAGATTGGTTTCGGGCATACCGCCGCTTGCAATCCAATTTTCATTGGGGAGGTTGGCAATTATGCTGTTCAGAGTAACATTGTATGACTCGTCGGCAAGATATTTCGGTGCAAACGACTTGAAAACATACATATGGTCACTGTGTGCATGGGTCATAATCCATGCTGAAATGACGATATTTTCAGGGTCGGGAGCATAATATTTAAGCATGGAATAGATCTTGCCTGCGTGATCGTAAACATCGCTGTGGTTACCGCCGTCAATTATAACAAAGGTGCCGTCACAGAGACGGTAGATATATCCCAAGCCGTGATAGAAATCGGCATCAGAGTTGAGCTCGGAGCCGCTTGTGCCGATAGTAAGTAACAACGGGTCACAAACAGCATTCTCAGGCTTAGCCGAAGATGCAGTATGGAAAACACTGAGATAATCATTTACATCGTCAACAGTTGTGTAACCGATCGGTTCAACGGTGACCTTAACCTCTTTGTAAGCATCGATATAGGCAATATTTATAAGGTTGGTACCGTCACTGTAGATAGCACTAAAGCTTGGTGAAGAGGAAAGGATCCTCGAGTTGCCGACAATTGCAGTATAACCCTTGTCCTCAAGGCTTTTGAGGTATGCCTCATACTCAACCTTAGAGGTGTCAGTAACCGTCATCAAGGTGGCATTATCGGTCGCATCGACATAAGAAGCAGAACCAAGGACTGTGTTGTACTCGGGAGGAGTAAGAGTCAGTTCGGAGGATGTCAACTTGTCGGTTACGACCGCACCGGTAGGTGCGGTCGCAATTTCAGTTATATTATTGTTTACAACAGGAAGGTCGGCTTCCATCATTGCAACAACGTCATTATAGGATTTGGCGCAAGGCTCGCCCTCAAAATATCTTACACCGTCGATAACGTAATAGAAATACGCCTCGATCTGAAGTCCACAAAGGCTTGTGGTCGAGCCTTCACGGGTAAGTCCGGTCAAAATAACCTGATAGTCGGTATAACCGTCATAGGTAAGGTCGTAGATTATATGCTCATCAGCCGACTTGTTGACAGCCTTGATGGCAAGGTCGGAGTCAACCGAGGTACCCTTAGGAACAAGGATAAATCCTATTTCGGAGGCGCTTTCGACAATGTCGTTTGCCAAGCGACCTCTGAAGCGGATACCCGCACTCTGATAATCTGCGCCGGTTCCCTTTACCTCACGGATGGAAACCGCAACAAGACCGGGATCAACGGGGCCGTATTTTGAGGTGAGAACGGTTCCGTTTTCAGCAGGAACTTCGGTAACACGCTTGCCGTTACCGTCATACCATCCAAGGAACTCGTTTTCATCATCGCCAAGCTGACCCTTGGGCAGTGCTGAAACAGCACCTGCCTCGGCATAGTAGGTCTTATCACCGTCAACAAAGGTGATGTAATCGGCAGGATCACCTGCAGTTGTCTTGGTGATGGTAACACCGTAAAGGTAAGCTACGTTGGAGATAGCCTCACCCTCGGGAACGGTGATGGCAAACTGGAGATACTTGTTATTTCCAAGCGTTGCGGCATCGGGAGTGGTGAAGGAGCAGGTGTGCACCGTCCAAACGTTGGCGGCAGTCTCGGGAGCGTAGCTGTCAAAAACATAGCCCGAGGTGGAGCTGGTTGCTGCACCTGCAATAATGTCAAAGCTTACGCCTGCACCCGATTCATGCTTAATGTTGTAAGAAACGGTATACTTGGTGTTAGGCTCAACGATAAAAGCATCATCGGCACCGTTTGCGGCAACATTTGCCTTACCGAAGGTGACGGTTCTGGAGGAGGTCCAGCTGTTGGCAAATTTGATGATGATGGCGCTGCTGCCGTCGGCTATGGTCACACTTCTTGAGTATATTCTGTGACTTGAGTTGGAGGCCGAAGCGATGCCGAGGATACCTTTTGCAGCGTTGTGTGAGATGTTGTTCTGCTCCGAAGTGTTGGTCAAAGCAAGATACAAGGAATCGGTCTTATCGGGAAGCTCGGTCACAAAGGGGTACTTTGCGTTGAGCACGGCGCCTGCTTCGGGGACCTCGGTCACAGCGTTACCGTTCGTATCAAACCAACCGAGGAAATCTGAACCCAAAGCACCGTTGTCACCGTCGGGCAGAGCGGTAAGAGCGTCGGGATAAGCATAATATGTCTTGCCGTTGTCGTTGAAGGTGATGACGTCTTCAGAGTCGATCTCGGTAACCTTGGAGACCTTGACGTTATCAAGCCAAAATTCCAAAGAGGTGGTTGCCTCTCTGAAAACAGCAAACGAAAGATACTTATCGTTACCCAAAGTACCGGTGGTAAACTTGCAGGTGTAGGTAGTCCATGCCTTTGATGCTGCGGTTGCATCAATTGATGTGGAGTTTAAAACTGTATAGGTGTGAGCGTCATCGAGATCCTGCAATACGATGTTGCTTGCGTGGCTTACACCCAAAAGATTGAGTGAAAGTCCGGTACCGTTCCAGTTGATGTAATCGTACGAGATCTCATAGGTGGTATTATCCTCAAGCACATAAGCCTGATCGGTACCGCTTCCTATGTTACTGCCGGTCTTACCAAGCATAATGCCGCTCTTTTGTGTTGTGGGAGAGGCCCACTTCATAGCCAGGGTGGCGTTTGCGGCAGTGTCACGGTTGCTCTCACGGAGATACAACTTGTTTGTGGTGCCTGCCAAACAGTTCAGCGCAGAAGCAACACCGGGGATGCTTTTTCCGTTTCCGGCCGAAGCAGCACCTGAAATATCATTTCCGCTTGCGGTCTGGAAGGTGTAAGTCTCGGTTTCTTTGGTTTCAAGACTTGTAAAAACATTTTTGTCACTAGAGATCGTTGCGGCCATGGCGCTTACTGACATCACAACCAGGGTCGATGCGATAATAGCAACGGTGCAAAATAAACAGAGGGCCTTTTTAAAACTATTTCTGATCATTTTCAAAAAATCCTTTCTGAAATATTTTTTGGGAAACAACTGCTTAGTCCATAAACAGTTATTCCTAAATCAATATAATTATACAAACTCCCCCGTTTGTTTTCAATAGACGAATCTGCCGACTACATGGACAAATCTGCCGCAGGATTCGATTGCTATTTGAACCATTATGAAGATTGTTTTGTATTTATGGATTGATTGATTTTCAACTGAATGCAGCTTAACGGAAGCCGCAAAACAGAGGTTAGGGTAACGAGAGTCGAACCCGTTACGCCTTAAAATCAATAATTTTTCACCTTGTCTTGCCTCATCGCTTGTAATACGTCAGTATAATGATTGTAGACGGTGCAAGGGCATTGCGTTCCCACAAAAAGCTGATATATCAGCTTTTAAACAATCAAATTTATTGAAATTTGATTGTTTTCTACATCATTGCAATGGTCGTTGTCAAATTTACTTTGAAAATTTGTTACCAAATCGAAGATTTGGTGTTGCAATAGCAATTTTATTGCTATTGCAACGTTCAACTACCATTATTACTGCGCTCTTCGTCTTCGCCCTTTTAAAAAAATTCTTTGATTTTAAGGTCGAAGAGTTTATCTCGTACGCTTTTTTTCGAAAAGCGAAGCGTGAAATTCGCAGTAAGGCTTTCGCCTTACAAGAATAAGCGCAAGAAAGGCGGGAAAAAGCGGCGAGAGAAACCGCAATGTGTTCAACTCTCGTTACCCTATGTTTCGATACCAAAGGCTGAACTAAACAGGCTCAAAGCACAGACACTTGCAAGCGTAGAAGATGAAATGTAGGGAACGGATTTATCCGTTCCGAAAACCAGAACAAGACTTTGCGGAAAGCATAAATGCTTTCCCTACACTATCCTTTCAACCTTTTCGGCAGGTCGGCGGTCTTGATTATGAGGATCAGCATGACCGTTTCGACAAAAATCATAATGGCCGTCTGCAACATTCTCCAATAAATAGTTGGGAAAATCGGCATACCGTACTGCCAATGCAACGCAAGCGTGTTAAGGCAAAGGCCACCCACGATCTGTGTCAGCAGTACCGACAAAACGATCTTAAACACACTTTTTGTGTTGTGCAGCAGTAGTCCGAAGCAGGCACCGCACAGCACGTTGACCGCTAAAATAATCGGTGAAAATCCAAGCCCCGAAACCAAAGCCTGCATAAAATCGGCAATAAATGCCACCAAAGCGCCTGCCCACCAGCCATACATACTGCCGGCCAGCGCCACCGCCAGAAAAACGGGCGAAAGCTTGATAAATTCGCCCACCCTCACCGTAAGACCCATCGGGAAAACGCCCGAGGAAATAACGGCAACGGCCGACAGAATGCCAAGGATAGCGACCATACGTGTGTACTGTGTGTTGTTTTGTTTTTGCATAAATAAAACCTCCTATTACATCGTCGTTGAAATAATAAGAGGCTTTTGACATACGTCCAATATTCTTCTTACTATACAGCGGGATGCGAAACCGTTACCGCAGGCAAGAGCCCTTCGTCCCCAAGACAACTCCCCGTTCTTTGAGGCACTTCACGCATCGGTTTCTACTCTGTTTTTATTGTATTGGTTTACACCGCAGTTATTCTAACACACTTCACACCATTTGTCTATAGTTAATTTGAATTATCTTATGTTGAAATCAGAAATAAGATATGCTAATATAATTATATATAACATTGAGGTTGGTAAAAAAATGAACCTACCAAAAAGGAAAGACACTCGTCTGAAAGCCTATAATTACAGCACACCCGGTGCGTATTTTGTGACTATTTGCACCGAAAACAGAAAACCTATTCTTTGCGAAATCAGAGTAGGGACAGGCGTCCCCGACTGTCCGAAAATTCTGCTAAAGGAATACGGTAAAACTGCCGACAAATACATAAAACAATTAAACGATTTCTACGATAACATTTCGGTTGACAATTATGTTATAATGCCGGACCATATTCACCTGATTATAAGCATTCAAGCCGATGTCAGCGGACAGTCGGGGACGCCTGTCCCTACCGACCAATTTTTAAACAACAGAAATTCCATAATTGCCAAATTTGTGAGCACATTCAAGCGCTTTTGTAATAAAGAATATGGCAAGAACATTTGGCAGGAACGATATTTTGACCATATCATACGAAACCAAGCAGACTATATTGAAACATGGAAGTATATTGAAGATAACCCTGCCAAGCGGTTAAGAAAGCAAAATAAATAATTTTTGTAAAGGAGAGCGGCAATGGAGATAATCAAAGGTAAATGCGGAACCGATTGTAATACTTGTCAGTTCAAAGAAAAATTCAATTGCGACGGTTGTGTCAAGCAAGGCGGAAAGATATTCTGGGGCGAGTGTGATATTTACAAATGTGCCGATGAAAAAAGCTTTGAGCATTGCGGCAAATGCCCACAACTTCCCTGTGCCGAACTAACTCGTTTTATCAACGAAGGCCATAACACCAACCGATTAAATAACCTAAACAAATGGAAGGAGCAAGACTGATGAATTTACATTTTCACGGACTGAATTACTATTCAAAACAGCCTCAAAGATTATTTGATTTTTATAAGGCATTGGGGTTCAATGTTGTTCAGGAGAAGGAGTCGGACGACTACTTTGGTGCGGCCTTGGCCTTGAGTGACCAAAAAGAACCCGTTATGTGGATATGGTCTATTCCCGACGGCAAGGAGCAATCCTGCTGTAACAACCTTTATTTCACTACGGGCGGTAAGGTTATAGAGGTATATGAAGCAATAAAGGCGGCAGGAATCGATTGCCCCGAACCCGTAAAGACCTTTTGGGGCGGCACCGAGCTGACCGTGACCGACCCCGACGGCAACACTATTTTGTTTCTTTAAATTGTTTACACATAACGCAACCACCGACCATTTTTACAAATGATCGGCGGTTGTTTTTTTATTTCGTATTTAGTCTTTTTATTCCAAGTTCGCAAATAAAGAATATAACACACCCCACCGCATAGCAGATAAGGTCGGCTATGTCGAAGGTCGAGCCAATGGCGGTTCCTATAGCGGTGCCTTCAACGCCTAAGATACGGTCAAGCTCCAATAACTGCGACAGCTCTACTGCGGCGGCGAACAGCATCACGACCAGCGGCAACCAACGCCACCTTGGAAGCACTATCCTGCCCATTGCACACAACAGCACCGTCACAAGCACATCGCCCACAAACGGCCGCACAAAATCGTCGTGCACAAACGCACCGATAAGCGCCTCGATGCCTAATAAAACCACCGTGGCAACAATATACGGCAGGCGAATTTTAAATCCTTTATGCATTGCGGTCAACCTATCCAAGGCTCTTCCTCCTGCTTGCCGGGACGATTCATAAGATTTTTTATTGCCTCGGATGCAGGCGAATTTTTATAAAGAATATTATAGCACTGCGCCGTCATTGGCATATCGACCATATAGTCCTCGGCAAGGCGCACAGCGATCTCAACGGCGTAATAGCCCTCGACCGTGCCAACCGTTTCCAGCGCCTCTTTCACTGACATTCCGCTGCCCACAAGGTTACCGAAGCGGTTGTTTCGGCTGTGCTGTGACATACAGGTGACGATAAGGTCGCCAAGTCCCGACAGACCCATAAAGGTGCTCGTCTCTGCACCCATTGCGGTACCGAGACGTGCTATCTCGGCAAGACCACGGGTGATGAGCGCCGCACGGGTGTTGTCGCCAACTCCAAGTCCGTTGGCAATACCTGCACACACGGCAATGACGTTTTTCAAAGCACCGCCGACCTCAACACCGATAATGTCACGGTTGGTATATATCCTGAAGGTGGGGCCGATAAGCGCCTGTTGAACGGTTCTTGCGGCATCAATATTTTCCGATGCGGCAACCACCGTGGTGGCAACACCACGTGCAACCTCCTCGGCATGGGAAGGTCCCGACAAAATGACAATATCCTTTTGCGGTAATTCCTCGGTTATGACATCGGAAAGCAGCTTTTGCGTGCCCTTTTCAAAGCCCTTGGCAACGTTGACAACGATGCCGCAGTCAAAATCCTTCAACCTTGCAGCAGTCTCACGGACGGCAAAGGACGGTGTTGCGATAATGGTGATCTCGGAGCCTTCAACAACACTCAAATCGGTCGTGATATCAATATCCTCGGGGATCTTAACACCTTTAAGCAGCTTTTCGCTTTCTCTTGTGGCTCTTAAAGCCGAAACCTCGGCCTCGAAGGGTGACCAAAGTGTCACCTTAAAACCTTTGGATCGTGCGTGCACCGCCAGAGCGATACCCCATCCGCCCGAGCCTAAAACGGTCAGTTTATTGCTCATTTTTAGGCTCCTTTTTCTTAGGCTGAAGCTTCTTTTCCTCGCCACGGATAAGGCGGCCGATATTGGCACGGTGGCTTATAAGGATGTTAAGCGCCATAACGGTTATGAGCAGTACCTGAATAAGCTTGTAATTTGAGTCGGGCACCGGCACTGCGAAGAAATAGTTAAGTATGGGCAACGAAATTGCGGCGGCAATAGAGCCAACCGAAACGATTCGTGTAATTGCAAAAAGCACGATAAACAGACCCAAGGCAATGAGTGCCGTCTGCCAATTGCAGACAAGACCTATACCGAGCGTGGTCGACACGCCTTTACCGCCCTTAAAGCCGAACCATACGGGATAAACGTGACCTATAATGCAGGCAATTGCACAATAGTACACGGTGTATTCAG
>JAZQCY010000018.1:0-3560 GCA_045546555.1 Acutalibacteraceae bacterium
TACCATTGCCGATGATACCGTTATCAACCTTAACGGCAATAAGCTCAACGGTGTTGCAACCAACGCTTCGGCATCAAACCTCATTACTGTTCCCGCAGGTAAGACCCTTACTCTGACCAACGGTGTTGTTGAGTTTGCCGCCACCACTCCCGATCTTGATTGGGATCTGGGCTTCCCCGGCTATGCAAACAACACCATCAACTGCAGCGGTAAGCTTATCATTGACGGCGCTACCGTTATCAATAAGACCCCTGCAGGCGGCGCATCCTATGCAGTTGACTGCTATCCCGGTGCTGACCTCATCATCAACGACGGTGTTGTAGACGGTAGCGGAAAGATCGCTATCCGTATGTTTGCTAATTCCGCAACCGTTCCCACCAGCGTTACCATCAATGGCGGTACCGTTATCGGTAGCCGTGCAATATGGGTTCAGCTTCCGAGCTCCAATGCTGCCGTAGCTCCCCCCGCTAACCTTACCGTAAACGGCGGTAAGCTTGTTTCTACAGGCAGTATCTCTGGCGGTGTAGAGTATAATCTTGCTATCTACACCTATTCTTACGGTAACAGCTTTGACAATACTACCGTTACCTTGAACGGTGGCGAATACTTCGGTGACGTTGCTCTTGGCGGCGGCGAGGAGAACGGCGCTCACATCATCAGCATTGATGAGGCTAACTGTAAGTTCTACGGTGATGTTTACAGCTACAACACCAACGATGGCTTGGCCGATATCAACGCCAACGCAAACGGCGCTGTTGCTACCGACGATACCGCTCTTGACGAGGCTATTCAGGACGGCGCAGAAACCGTATTCCTTCCCTCGGGCGAGTACATCATTCCCGACTCTGCAAAGGGCAAGGAGCTGACCATCATCGGTACCGGTGATACCGTTATTGCTTCTCAGGATGACGGCGCAGCCGAGGGTGACTGTGACTACAGCTTTGACGGTTCGACCGTAACCTTTGAGAATGTCACTATCACCACCTCCACAACCTATTTCCCCGGTTATGCAAGAATGAAGGGTATCTACAACAACTGCACCATCAACGGTGTTTGGACCTTGTATGATAACAGTGAGTTCAACAACTGCACCTTCAATGTTTCGGGAGATGTTTACAATGTTTGGACCTGGGGCGCAGCTGTTGCAACCTTCAACAACTGTACCTTCAATAACGACGGTAAGGCTATTCTTGTCTATGGCGGCGGCAATACCAAGCTGACTGTAGACGGCTGTACCTTCAACGATAACGGTGGCTTGACCTCCAAGAAGGCTGCCATCGAGGTTGGCGCCGGATACGGTTCGTCCTTTGATCTGACCATCAACAATACCGTTGTCAACGGTTATGAGATCAACGACGAAGGCATCAACACCGGAACAACCCTTTGGGGCAACAAGAACTCAATGGGCACCGATAAGCTCAACGTTGTTGTTGACGGCGTAGATGTTTATTGATCCTTAACTCAAAATTAAATTTTTGCAGGGCAATCGCTTCGGAGCGTTCAATTAGGGATAATTCGCCCAAAACAGCGCCTTTTTGCGGTCTAATGCGTCAAAAGCCTACGGTACACGTCAGTGTTACCGTGGGCTTTTTCCTTTTAATCATACAAAAATTCATCTGTTTTGGGTGCAGGGCAGTTTTGTAGGATGAAATTTGAAGATGTTGCGAAGTTGAAAAATGCAGGAATACTGCCGTATTTCAAGGCTTTTCAACAAGCGGCTTCTCAAATTTCACCGAAAAACCGATTTCTCCCTAACTGAACGCTCCGTTCGGTGGTTGCCTTGTTTTTTTTGTCCGCAAACAGCGGGCGCTTCGTGAAGCGCCCCTACGCACTTGGATAACGGTTACAGTATCGGCTCTTGAAAAAAATGCTGCGGTGTGGTAAAATAACTGCAAAAGGGGATGACGGAATGCTTCAACGGTTTTTGAATTATTGCAAGGCTAACCGATTGAAAATCGCTTTATATATTATCACCGTTGCCGTGTCGGTGGTGTTGCTTGTTGTCGGCCACAAGGCGGTATATGATAAGGATACAATGTTCCTCGGAGGGTATGATGACGGTGCGTGCCACGCTACCGTTACCGAAATTGTGTCAGAGGATATCGATGCGCATTATATAGACGGAAAATACATAGGTGATGATATTCACATTGTCTTCAAGTGTGAGATAACCGACGGTGAAATGAAAGGGCAGACGGTCGTTGCTCTGGAAAGCATAACGGCCTTTGACTCGGTCAAGCTTGAACCCGTCAGCGTAGGGGATAAGATACTTATAATTGAATCCTATGACGATACCTGCGATTGGTTTTTGTACGATTACGACCGCTCAATGCCGTTGTGGATTTTAGGCTTTGCGTTTGTTGCATTGGTACTGCTGTTCGGCCGCAAAAAGGGTGTCAACACCATTATTTCGCTCGGGTTCACCTGTGCGGCTGTGTTTATGGTGTTTGTTCCGTCGGTGCTTTCGGGTGGCAACATTTACCTTTGGTCGATAGTAACCTGTGTTTATATCATCATAATGACCCTCACCGTAACCGAAGGGTATTCCAAAAAAACACTGGCCGCTATTGTGGGATGCACCTCGGGTGTTGTCGTGGCAGGGCTTCTGACAGTTGTTACATCGCATTTTCTGCATCTGTCAGGCGTTACGGGGGACGAATCCATAAACCTTATAATGAACTTCAATATCGACCTTAACGCATTGAGCTTTGCGGGTATAATCCTCGGCGCTGTGGGTGCTGTTATGGATGTTTCGGTATCTATTTCGTCATCGCTTAAAGAGCTTCACGACCAGGTTGAAAGACCAACCTTTGTGGGACTTGTGCGCTCGGGTGTAAACATTGGGCGTGACATTATGGGCACCATGGCCAATACGCTTGTGTTGGCATACATCGGTTGCGAGCTTTCGGCAACCCTGCTTCAGGTTATGTACTCATCATCGCTGTCAACACTATTCAGCCGTGAAAAAATTGTTTCCGAGCTGTTGCAGGCTTTGGTAGGAAGCATCGGCATACTGCTGACCATACCGTTGACCGCCGTTGTCAGTGCCGCTCTTTATACAGAGTTTAAGCGTAAGAAAAAGCCGATTGATCCAACTAAAGATAAATATTACATCGAGCCAAGTGACGAACCGAGCTTGTTTGAAAAAACAGATGTAAATTAGTAGAAAAAACCGTGCACATTTAGGGAGTTGCGGTTAGGGAGAATTTGGTTTTTCGTGATAATTTGTTCCGCCTCTTTGCAAGAAAGCCTTGTAAGACACAAAGTATTACTGCAGTTTTCTTGCTTCGAGGGCAAAACAAATTATTCACTACAAAACTGCATTGCACCTAAAACAGAAGTATTTTTGATAGGATAAAAGGCAAAAGGCCACAGTAACGCTGACGCGTACTGTGGCCTTTTAACGCATTAGACTGCAAAAAGACACTGTTTTAGGCAATTTATCCCTAATCGCAACTCCCTTTTTGTGGTGCTTGTTTGTTTTTGTCTTATTTCAAATCTTTTTTATTAAACTTCAATGTGCCCAGGCCAATCAGACCTGCTGTAAAGCCCAAGGCGGG
>JAZQCY010000019.1:0-5022 GCA_045546555.1 Acutalibacteraceae bacterium
ACCGTCTACAGTCTTATCAAAGAAGGTCGGATTAGCAGCATCAAGCAAGGTAAGAAAATTATTGTACCGAAGGTTTGTTTGGTTGAGTTTTTAACTAACGCAGGAAACTATCAGACACCGTCCCCGACAGTCCCGAATAATTTCTGGACTTATGAAGATGGTTGTGATAGTGTTGGTGTTGCCCGAGAAGACAAAGGACAATTCCAAAAGAAAGGAGCGTGAGCAAATGAAACGAATCACAGGACACCTGACCGAGAAAAACAAAAAGTGGTATGCGGTCATCAATCTGTATGACACGGACGGTAAGCGCAAAGAGAAATGGCAAAGCCTACACCTTGATGCGAGCCGAGGAAATAAGCGTGAGGCGGAATACCGTCTCAGACAAATCCTTGAACAGTACAACACTGACGACCTATACAAGCGTGAGAATATGTCCCACTCCGACAAAGAACGTAGCCGAGTGGCGCACATGCAGGTGGCGGATTATCTTCCCGAGTGGTTGGAGTCGCACAAGGTGAATGTGAGTGAGACCACCTATACGGGTTACAAGTTGATGATCGAGTCGCGAATGATTCCGTTCTTCCGTGAGTGCGGTGACCTTAAGGTGAAGGACATTACGGGTGATGAAATCAACGATTACTATATCCGCATCCGTAATGATGGACTCAAAGGCACAACTGCTCAACGCCATCACGCGCTGTTGCATCTTGCTTTCAAGTCGGCGGTCAAGCGTAGAATCATACCGAGCAATCCTGTTGAGCAAGCCGACAGACCGAAGGCACAACAGTACATTGGCAAATATTATAACGCCGGTGAATTAAAAGAGTTGCTTGACAAGACGGTGGACGACCCAATTCACATTGTAATCTTCCTCGCAGCTTACTACGGACTCCGCCGTAGCGAAGTGCTTGGACTAAAATGGTCGGCGGTGGACTTTGAAAACAAGACGGTCAGCGTCAATCACAAGGTAGTGCAAAACGACAAAGGCGTGGTCGGTATGGACGTTATGAAAACAAAATCTTCCTACCGCACACTACCGCTTATTCCGCAAGTGGAACAAGCACTCCTTGCCGAGCGGGAAAAGCAAGAAGAAATGAAGCGAGTGATGCGCCGAGGTTACTGTAAAAAATACACCGACTACATCTGCGTAGATGCAATCGGTGGGGTTATAAAACCAAATTATGTGACCGACCATTTCAAAGTGGTGCTGAAAGAAAACGGATTAAAACCCGTACGCTTTCACGATCTCAGGCACAGTTGTGCATCGCTACTCCTTGCCAACGGTGTTCCTATGAAAATGATTCAGGATTGGCTCGGTCATAGTGATATGGGAACCACCGCTAATATCTACAGTCACATCGATAGTGAGAGCAAGAAAGCAAGTGCGATGGCAATAGGCTCAGCGCTTTCCTAAAAAGACAAAACTCCTTGAAGGATAAAACCTTCAAGGAGTCCTTGGCGGCATAAGGAGATACGGTGCGCTCTCGGTTTGTGCCGACCGCTCCGAGCGGTAAACGGCAAAACCTTCGTGCTCCCGACTTCACAGTTTCAAAATGCTATCGCGCATTTTGAACTGCTTCGACGAACTACATTCGATCTCACACCCCCACAAAAAATTAAGGAACCACACCAAAGGTATGATTCCTTAATTTTGGCGGAGACGGCGAGATTCGAACTCGCGGGGGATTGCTCCCTAACTGATTTCGAGTCAGCCCCGTTATGACCACTTCGATACGTCTCCATATAAAAATGTAAAGGCAAAGCCAAAACCTAAATTGCGAGAAAACTGCGAGATGCAGATTTCTGAAAGTGCAAATGCACGTGGCGTAAACGCCGATGAACAAAGGGTTTACGGAGATACAGTCGTGATGAACCCGACTATGTTTCGAGTCAGGGCCGTTATGACCACTTCGATATCGCTCCATATTATTCATTTTGCGAAAGGTAACAGTGATATTATAAGTTCCAAACGGCGATTTGTCAACACTTTTTTCGAAGATTTAGTATAATATATTTTTCAATCTTTATTGAAAAGTCGGAAAATATACTGTATAATTTTCTTACAATCGATTTTCATTAAGGAGAGTTTAATATGGCTAACGAAATTATTAAAGGCATGGGCTTTCATCACGTTGCGCTGATGTGCAAGGACATTGACAAAAGTCTTGCAATGTATAAGGCTTTGGGTATGAATGAGATAGTCCGTTGGGGCGAGGGTGAAAAGCTTATCGTTATGGTCGATATCGGTGACGGCGGCCGAATCGAGCTTTTTGCACGCGGAAATGATGACTATAAGGTCATGGGCAAGTATGCACACTTTGCAATGTGTGTTGATGATGTTGATCATGCTTATGAGGTTGCACTTAAAGCAGGATTTGAGCCATTAACCCCACCCAAGACCGTTCCGCTTGATTCATCACCCGAAAAAATTGCTATCAACATTGCCTTTGTGAAGGGTCCCGACGGGGAAGAGGTCGAGTTCTTCAGACAGGTTTGATAGTTAACGCATCATAGTATTGCCTTGCGGTTTTACAATCCCTCCGTCTTTTTGCTCCGCAAAAATCCATCTCCCTTTACACAAGGGAGGCAAAAGAGGTAACCTTTAAACTAATATTCATAATCAAAAACATTTTAATGTAGTAAACCGCTTGAACGGATAATTCCGAACAAGCGGTTCATTTTTATTCAAATAAATTTCCACCGTGGCAATCAATGGCGGCGATTAAAGGGAAGTCTTTAAACTCTAATTTCTTAACCGATTCGCAACCCAGGTCGTCAAATGCGATGACCTCACAGCTTGTGATACACTTTGAAGCCAGCGCACCTGCACCGCCGATTGCGCACAGATAAACTGCTTTGTTACGGACGATTGCATCACAGACCTCTGCATTTCGTTCGCCCTTACCTATCATACAAGCAAGCCCCATATCAAGCAACATAGGGGAGAAGGAATCCATTCTCATCGAGGTGGTGGGGCCACAGCTTCCGATCGCAAGACCGTCGGGCGTTGGAGTTGGACCTGCATAGTAAACGCTTGCACCTTTAATTTCAAACGGTAATCCTTGACCGTCCTTTATCAATTGCATTATCCTTCCGTGAGCCGCATCACGGGCGGTGTAGACGGTTCCCGACAGAATGACCTTATCACCTGCGTGGATATCGGGAATGGCGGCAGGGAATTGGGACGTGTTCAAATAATGTGTCTTCATTATTTGGCACCTACAGTGATGGCTTCTAACTCAGACTGACGGTCACTTATTTCAGCCTTGTTTTCGGCAATGCGATCACGCGCACTGTTCAACTGCTGCTTCAATTCGTCGATTTCCTTTGCATATTCGGCAGTTTTTTCGTTGAGTACACGGCTGATCTCTCGAAGCTCGGCTTCGGCTTCGGTGGCAACCGACATATTTTGATCCACAACCGCATTTGCCTTTGCGATGTTTTCATTTGCTGATGCGATGATCGAATTAGCATTGGCCTGCGCAACAAGATAAAGCCTGCCGATCGATTCACTTAAACGTGTGAGCGCTTCCTCACGTTGTTCAAATTCATTGATCTTAGAAAGGGCAGAGGACAGCTCGGAATCAAGGGCGGCGTTCTTTTCGGAAAGCTCTTTTGAATCTGCCTCAAGCTCGTTTATTTTGGAATTAAGCTCATCAATTGTCTTTTTGTGCTTTAGCTCCGACTCACGTGCTTCAACGACAAAGTTCAAAACGTCGTCACGGTTAAATCCAAAAAGACTGTTTCTGAATTTTTTCATAATACATCTCCACATAAATTGTATAGAGGTATTATACAATTTAATTAACAAATTTGCAACCCTTAAAATCAAACGATTGATAATTTATGTGTCTTCTTTAATGTTGATGTTGATTTTTGAAATATTATACTTGACATAATTAACATTGTATAATATCGTATTATGCGATTAATATATATTTTTTTGAAGGATCTGATATTATGCGTAAATTTTTAAGTGCTTTGCTTTGTTTTTGTTTAAATATTGTATATTTTTACTCGAATATTTCACCAAATTTTCATTTATATCTTGAATTTATCAGCATTTTGGTGTACTATATATTGTGAATAAAAATGCAAACAAATGAATATTTAAGTTAGCAGGTGTTGTTATGACAAGAAAAGAAGCAAGAAATCAGGCCTTTGTTCTTATTTTTGAAAAAGGTATCAACAACGAATCGGTTGAGGATATATTGGAGGCCGCCAAGGTCTGCCGTGAGTTTTTAGAGGATGAAGACGGTTATACCGTTAAGGCCTTCACCGGGGTTTATGATAACCTTGAGGAGATAGACGGTATCATTTCCGATAACCTTTCGGGTTGGACTATCAACCGAATCTCCAAGGTTTCCTTGGCAGTTTTACGCCTTGCTATTTATGAGATCAAATATATGGACGACATTCCCGAATCTGTTTCGATTGATGAGGCTGTTGAGCTTTGTAAAACCTACTCTACTCAGGATGACGCATCCTTTGTCAACGGCGTGTTGGGCACCGTTGTGCGTGCAAAATAATGGACAGCTTCATCGGAATAGACACAAGCAATTACACGACCTCTTGTGCCGTATTTTCCCCCGAAAACGGTCAGTATATCAACTCTCGCAGACTGTTACCCGTCGAAAAGGGAAGTATAGGGCTTCGTCAAAGTGACGTTCTGTTTCACCACACCAAGGCTTTGCCCGAGATTATTGACAATGCCTGCAAAGGAATAGGGGACATTAAAGCAATCGGCGTTTCAGACCGTCCGAGACCGTTGGAAAACAGCTATATGCCGTGTTTTTTGGCAGGTGTATCGGCCGCTTCTGCTATGGCGTCGGCCCTTGGGGTTAAGCTTTACAAGTTTTCGCATCAGGCAGGTCATATAGCAGCGGCTCTGTTTTCCGCCAACAAGCTTGACCTTATAGGCCAAAGGTTCATTTCATTTCACGTTTCGGGCGGCACCACCGAGGCTTTGCTTACCGAGTACGACGAAAAAGAATTTTTTAAGGCTACCATAGTAGCACAATC
>JAZQCY010000020.1:0-12566 GCA_045546555.1 Acutalibacteraceae bacterium
CCCAAAGCAGCGCCTTTTTGACGCATTAGACCAACAAAAATTCATCTGTTTTGGGTGCTATGCAGTTTTGTAGGATGAAATTTGAAGTAACTGCGAAGTTGAAAAATGCAGGAATACTGCCGTATTTCAAGGCTTTTCAACGAGTAGCTTCTCAAATTTCACCGAAAAACCGATTTCTCCCTAATCGCAACTCCCTCACGGGTGGGTGAAGCTTTTGTTATAGATTAGTGCCAAACTGATCCTTTGGGCAAACGCCGAAGTTCTTTTGAATATTAAATACAACGTCAACACTTAAACTTTTTGGCAGTTCTCCATTTTCAATTTGCTCTAATGCTTTAACGCTGATATCTAACAAGTTTGCCATATCCTCTTTGGATATTTTATTTTTTGTACGCAAAGTCACTATGTTTTGTAAAAGGTTTTTAAGTTGTTGTTTGTTTGTCTCAATCATAGGTGACGTATTCCTTTCTTCAGTTTTTACATCTAAAAATTGTAGCAATTATATTTTACATCTTTTAGGTGTAAAAGTCAATACAATTTTTAGATGTAAGATACAATAGTGTAAGGATAGTGAAAAGGGGATATGGTATGTATAGAATAAGAGACTTGAGAGAAGATAGGGATTTAAGTCAGGCAGAGGTTGCCAAAGTAATAAAGACAACACAACAACAGTATAGCAAAATAGAAACGGGCAGGTCGGATATCAGTGGCGAAAAGCTGATATTGTTATCCAAGTTTTACAAGGTGTCGGTTGATTATATCCTTGGACTGACGGATAAATAAAACCAAAAGCGGTTTCAGAGTGAATGGCTCTGAAACCGCTTTTTGATATGAAAATGGATTTTATTTATCCTTGACCTCGACCAAATCGGTGGAGTCGGTGTCGGGGAAGGCCTTTTTGGCATTTTTGGAAACCCAGATTTGCGAGAACAGATCGGTGATTCCGCTAAACACAAGACCTACACCAATTAGAATGGTGATGACCTTTGCTGTTTGAAGCGAGCATATTACCATAATAACACCAAATATGATGTTGAGAGCGGCAAGGATCAGCAATGATTTCCAACCGTCTAATTTCAAACGGATAAGGTCAAGACCGTTTTGCAGCTTTTTAACGCCGCTGATGATTATCAGGGCGCCCAAGACAATGGGAACGAGGCTGATAACAGCTTCTTTTTTGGCCAGCATTATAATTCCAATGACCAAGGCTACTACCGCAAAAACCAAGTCATTGCGATAAAAATTGACCTTAACATCCTTTTTGAAATAGTTATAAAGCTCGATAACTGCAAGCACAAACATTGCTGCGGCCAAAACATAGGCAATCATTTCATTGACCGCTTGGGGGAAGAATATCAGCACGCCGCCGAGCAGGATGCATATTACCGAGGTTAAAAGCATTTCCCAATGCACTTTTTTAAGTTGTTCCATTATTTTTACCTCCTTTGGGTTTTCCGTAATATATTTTACCAATTCTTTGGTGCTTTGTCAACAATATTTGATCAGGGTCTCGGGTTGACAA
Organism: Acutalibacteraceae bacterium; assembly: GCA_045546555.1. GTDB lineage: Bacteria > Bacillota > Clostridia > Oscillospirales > Acutalibacteraceae > UMGS172. The sequence goes on from JAZQCY010000020.1 coordinate 1,523, forward strand.
GTCCCATTTTAAGGACTATAATGTAACTAAATATACAACAATACATAACATTGGAGGGTGCGGCTGTGAACAGAATGGCGCTGTCCATGGCGGCACTGACCGTTACCGCCGCTACACTCTTGTATTTAAACGGAATAAGGGCCGTGCTCGTGCTTGGACTTGTGCTCTGCCTTGCGGCACTATTTGGGTTTTATTACTGCAAAAGAAAAGGCTTGGGCTTTAAGGCTGTGGCAGTGCTTTTGGTGGGTGCGGTGTTTTGTCTGTATCTTGTAGGCTACACCAACTATAAGATCGACCGTGTCGGGCGTCTTGCAGGTACAAGTGCAACCGTTACCTGCCGTGTTGTGGACGAGCCAACCAAGAAGTCGGGCTATAATGAGTATCTTGTCGAAACCGACGGCACCAACGGTTTTGACTCGGGACTTACGGGTCCTGTGAGGCTTATAATCTACATTGGGCATAATGAAGATGCATCGGTTGCCGTTGAGGGCGATATACTTTTAACCGAGCTGAATTTCAAGAAAACCGACGAGTCACTCAAAAAGTACCGTTGGTCCGAGCAGGTTTATATTGTATCTTCTTGTACCAAGGCCGAAATAATCGGACATAAGGAAACGGTCTATTCACGGTGCGTTGATCTGCGCCGTGAGATACGCAACGGCATTGATGCCAATTTAAGCGGCGATAATGCCGCACTGATAAAAGGAATTTTGCTCGGTGATATCAGCGATATGAGTGCCGAGCTTTTAACCGATTTCAAAATATGCGGTGTTGCACATATCACCGCCGTTTCGGGTATGCACATCGGTGCATTTTGTATGATGGTCACAAGCCTTTTGGCGGTGTTTGTCGGCCGTCGCAGAGCCTCGGTCTTTGCGTTTATACCGTTGGTAGTCACCGTTATGCTTGCGGGGCTTACTCCGTCGGCGGTGCGCGCGGGTGTTATGTGCGCATTGACACTGCTTGCCGACTGTCTGCTCAAAAAGACCGACACCCTAAACTCTCTCGGCATAGCCGTTGTGGCAATGCTTGTATACAATCCGTTTTACATTTTAAGCCTTGGCTTTCAGCTGTCGTGTGCCGCCTCGGCAGGTGTTATAATTGCCGCACCGCTTGGCGCAAAGCTGGCCAACAAGGTCTGTAAATCAAGGTTCAACACCGTCAACTCCATCATCGACAGTATCGTCAACGTCTTTATTCAGTCGATCGGTGCGGTCGTGTTCACGGCACCGTTTCAGGTCATAGCATTTGGGTTTATTTCGCTAATCTCACCGTTGGCAAGCACAATGATATGCTCGGCATCGGTTTATGCTATGGCGGTCACGGTGGTTGCACTCATAATGTACTACATACCCTACGTTGAGTATCTTGCCGTCATACCGTTTTGGATGGCCGACCTTCTGGCAACCTATTGCTGTGTCGTTGTTCATTTGTTGGCCAAGGTGCCGCTTTCCTATGTGCCGTTTGGCAGTAACACGGCCATAATCTGTATGGGCATGACATTAGCGCTGATAGCGCTTTGGGTGCTGTTGGACCGCCCGGGCGGAAAACGTCTGGCTTCGCTGTTTGTTACGGTTTTGTTGGTGGCGGCATTGCTTGGTGACCACGTTACCTCAAGGGACGTTGTTGAGGTTTCGGCGCTTAAAACGGGTGATGCACTTTGCACCGTAATATCGTTTAACGGCAGGTGTATTATCATCGGTTGTGGTAACGACCCCGATGACCGATATGCCTTGAGAGCCTATCTTATGAAGCGGGGCATAACCGAGGTTGAGGCTTTGTTCATCCCATCCGAATCCGAAAGCTGCTTCGGTGGGTATGAATATATTTTGGAGGAGATTGCACCCGAAATTACCGTTATACCCGACAACTTCGGTAACAGCAAGGTATTCTCGGGCGGCATCACCGTGGCATCCGACGGTGCAAGCTATAAGTTCTTTAACGAGGTAATGCATGTCAAGGCCGTTCGGTGCAAGTACGGTTGCGTGTTTGAGGTCAGCGTTTATGAAAAGACGATGCTTATCGGCAACGCTTACTATACCGCCGACGAGCTGGGCTATGATGATATCGACTGCATCATAACCTCACGGCTTATTCCCGATGCCGAGCCCAAGCTTATGATAATTTCGGCCGAAACGCCTATGCAGGCCGACCAACCGCTACGGGTTTTAAACACCGCAGACAGCACCCTTTCTATAAAACTAAAGCCTAAAAAAGGAATGACAGTTTATGCAGGACAAGAATAAAGCAAGCTATCTTTTGGAAAGCGACCTCAAGGTTCAGATAAAGTCGGGTAACCTTGCGCCGTGCTATTTTATATTCGGTGAGGAGCATTATCTTATCAAAACCTACGTTGAAAAGATGGTGAAGACCGCTGTTTCGGATTTTGAGGATTTTAATATTAACCGTTTCGACGGCAAGACCCTCATTCAGGAGGTCTATGATGCCGTGCAAAGCTTCCCGATGATGACCGACCGTAAGATAGTAACGCTGTGCGATTATCCTTTTGACAAGGCAACCTCGGCCGAGACCGAAAAGCTTTTTGAAATGCTTTCCGATATGCCGGCCACAACCGTTTTTGTTATGTGGTTTGAAACGGTGGAGATAAACCCCAAAAAGCCGGGCGATAAGTTTCAGAAATTGATGAAGGCCGTCCGTGACGTGGGCGGTGAGGTCTGCCATCTTGGCCGCAGGGTAGAGGGCGAGATCGTTAAAATGCTGCAGTCGGGTGCCGCACGCAGACTTTGCAGGATCGACGCTTCGGCGGCAAGGTATATGATAGAAACCTGCTCGGACGATCTTTCCACGCTTATAAACGAGCTTGAAAAGCTCTGCCTATTTGTCGGCGAGGGCGGCTATATCACCCGTGAAGAGGTAGATAAAATATGCTCACGCTCGGTTGAGGCCAGCGTTTACAACGTGTCAAAGGCGGTTTTAAGAGGCGACCTGCAGGGTGCTTGCAAACTGCTTGACGATCTTTTTTATATGAACACCGACCCTGCATATATTTTAACCTTTCTTTCGTCGGCTTACGTTGATATCTACCGTGTTTTTGCCGCACGCTCAAAGGGCTTGAAGCCCGATACCGTGGCCAAGGAGTTTGGCTACGGCAACCTTGCCTTCCGTTTGAATGATGCCGAGCGTAATATGAGAAAATTCTCCGAGCAACAGATAACCGACTCGCTCAAATGCCTTTCAAAATGCGATGAAATGATAAAGGGCTCAAGGGTGGACGGACGCACAGCGCTTGAAAAGACGCTGGTCGAGCTGACCGTCATTGCACAGGGTAAACGCTGATGATAACCTTGAAGCAGGCCGTCATTGTTGAGGGCAAGTACGATAAGATAAAGCTGAAAAATTTTCTCGATGCGGAGATATTCACGACCGACGGCTTTGGAATATTTAAGAATAAGGAAAAGGTGCAGATGCTTCGCCGTATCGCCGAGCAAAAGGGCTTGATAATCCTCACCGACAGTGATTCGGCAGGCTTTGTGATACGTGGGCACCTGACGGGTGTTATTGACCCTAAATATGTCACCAATGTCTTTGTGCCCGAAATAAAGGGTAAGGAAAAGCGCAAAGCCCAAGCTTCAGCACAAGGGCTGTTGGGTGTTGAGGGGTTGTCCGAGCAGGTCATATTGGAGGCCTTAAAAAAGGCGGGAATTGGCCTTGACGGCGGTCAGCCGACCGAGCAAAAGGACAAGATAACCCACACCGACCTTTATAATTTAGGGCTTTCGGGCGGTGCTAATTCCAAGCAAAAAAGAAAACAGTTGACCGACCGTTTAGCGTTGCCGTCGGGGATGTCGACCAACCAACTGCTAACGGCACTCAACTCACTTTACACCAAAGAAGAATTGTACGATATTTTTGAAAAGGATGTGTCACAATGAAGACCGATACCACAAGGATTCGTTTGCTTAAAGTGCTTGAAATACTCAAAAGCAACAGTGATAAGGAGCATCCTATCCCTGCGTCCGATATTTTAAATGAGCTTTCAAAATACGGCATTGAAGCCGAAAGAAAGTCGATATATAAGGACATCGAAGCCTTGCAGGAGGCGGGCTTTGATGTTATAAAAACCGGCACGCCCAAAAAGGGTTATTATCTCGCATCAAGCGGCTTTGAAATGCCCGAGATAAGCCTTTTGACCGATGCGGTGCAGTCGGCGGGCTTTATTCCCAAGAAAAAGACCGAACAGCTTGTTCAAAAGCTGCAGGGCCTTGTAAGCTGTTATCAATCGGCCGAGCTCAGGTCCAGAGTGTGCATTGAAAATCGCTCGAAAAGTGCCAATGACGGTATTTATAAAAATATCGACCTCTTAAATACGGCCATAACCAAGCATCTGCAGGTCAGGATAAAATACGTTAAAAACAAGCTTGACGGTACCAGAGTTTCTGCCACCGTTAAGGAAATGGTGATAAATCCGTATGCCCTTTTGTGGGAGGCCGACCACTATTACCTTATCGGCAACAACAAAAAGTATGATAATCTGACCCATTTAAGGGTCGACCGCATTGCCGAGGTCACCGTAACAAAGGAAAAGTGCCGACATTTTTCCGAGGTCTCGGAGTATAGCCAAAGGTTCGACACCGCCGATTATTCACGCAAGGCGTTTAATATGTTCGGCGGAGAAAAGTGCCGCATCGACCTTGAATGTGACGTAAATTTGCTTGACCAGATAACCGATAAATTCACAGGTGACATCTTCATCCGTCATTCAGATGGTGAGCCGACCTTCCGCTTCACCACCGAGGCGCTGATAAGCGACGGCCTTGTTGGCTGGCTGATGCAGTTCGGCGGTGACATCAAGGTTCTGTCGCCCGAAACGCTTAAACAAAGTGTGCTCGAAAAGGCACAAAGGCTGACCGAGATATATAACAGTTAAAGGTGGATTATAATGATCTTTAAAGCCGATTGGATAACCTATAAAACGGGTGAATATAAGTCTGCCGATGAAAAATACGGCAATCCGTCACCCTATTTCCGAAAAACTTTTAATATAACAAAGCCTATTAAGAAGGCCACCTTAAACGTGGCGGCTTTGGGCGTTTTCAAGGTATATTTTAACGGTCAGGCCGTGGCAGAGGACTACCTCTCACCGGGGTGGGTCGATTACCGTAAAAAGTTGCCTTATATTGAGTATGACATCACCGACCGTGTGAAAGAAAACAACGCCGTCGGTATCGTTTTGGGCGACGGCTGGGCGGTCGGTCACCTTGGCTCGACCTACGCCTTCAAGCGCAACGGCTACAGCGACCGTATCGAGCTGATGGCGGTTATTCGCATTGAATATCAGGACGGTACAAGGGAGGATATCAACACCGATGACAGTTGGAAGGCCGCTTCGGGTGCTATTCGCCGCAGTGATATTTATATGGGTGAATATGTTGATTCAAGGCTGGATGTGGGCGATTTTTCGTCACCCGATTATGACGACAGCAAGTGGGATTTTGCCGAAAAGACCGTGTTCAAATTCAAGCGCAATATGTTCCTTGTAAAGAACGAAATTCCGCTGACGGTGGTCAAGCACAGGCTTTCACCTGAGCTTATTTCCGAAACCCAAAATACATATATTTACGATTTTAAGCAGAATTTTGCAGGTGTTGTGAGTTGTGACATAAAGGGTACGCCCGACACCGTCGTGACCTTCCGCTACGGCGAGATGATGGACGGGGACAAGATCTACCGTGGAAACCTCCGCAAGGCCGAAGCGACCGACACCTTTGTTGTGGGTGAAAAGCAGAACTACCACTTCCGTCCGTTGTTCACCTACCACGGCTTCCGTTATATGGAAATAGCCGTTGAGGGCAACGCCGAAATCACCAATATCGTCGGTGAAAGTATGTATTCCGACCTTAAAGCGGTGGGCGATTTTTCATGCTCGGATGAGGTCGTCAACAAGGTCTTCCAAAATGCGCTTTGGAGCCAGCGTGACAACTTTATCAACCTGCCGACCGACTGCCCTCAGCGTGACGAGCGCTTGGGTTGGGTGGGCGATTCGCAGATCTTCTGTCAGACCGCAATGTATAATATGGATTGCCGTCAGTTTTATAAAAAGCACCTTGCCGATATCCGTGATGCACAGCTTGGCAACGGTGCCGTGCCTGCCGTGGCACCCGTGCCGCCTGTCGGGTACAATTATTACACGGGCTATGATGCTCCCGCAGGCTGGAGTGAAGCCATTATGGTTATCCCGTGGACGCATTATAAAATGTACGGCGACAAGTCGGTCATCAGGGACAATCTCCCCAACGCCAAGTGGTTGCTGGAGTATTACCTTGCCGATTCCGAAGGCTTTCTTCGTGACGGACTGCACGGCTACGGTGATTGGTTGAGCGTGAATGAGGTCACCGACAAGGGTGTTGTGACCAATCTTTATTTTGCCTATGCCGCCCGTCTTACGGCCGAAATGTGCCGTGTGATAGGGGACAACGAAGCCGAAAAATATGACCGATTGTTTGAAGACGTAAAGTCCGCCTTCAGAGCAAAATATATCTCGGCAGACGGCAAAATCTTCAGCGATACACAAAGTGCATACGTTTTGGCATATAGCTTCGGTGTTATCACCGCCGACGAGGCAAAGCCGCAATTGATACGCAAATTCAAGGAATCCAACGGTTTTCTGACCACCGGATTTCTTGGTGTAAAATACCTTTTGCCCACGCTCTGCGAGTTGGGGTTAGCAGATTTGGCATACAAGCTCATCACCAATCGTGAGTACCCCGGTTGGGGCTACTCGGTCATGAACGGTGCCACCACCATCTGGGAGCGCTGGAACAGCTACACCAAGGAGGGCGGCATATCCAAGGAGGGTATGAACTCGTTCAACCATTATTCCTTGGGCTCGTGCGTTGAGTGGATGTATGAGTATGTTTTAGGTATCCGACCCGATGCACCCGGCTTCAAACGAATGGAGCTCAAGCCGTATTTCGACCCCACCCACAGCATCACCCATGCCAAAGGTTACTACGACACCGATTATGGCAGGGTAGAGGTTGAATGGGAGTATAAGGACGGCAAATACTCCTACACCGTGATCATCCCTAAGGAGATCGAAGCCGAGGTGACCTTCCCCAATGCCGAAACAGTCGACGAGACCCATGAAGGTACCGTGCATACCTATGTTTTGAAATAAGGCTACCTATAAAACCAATTCGTAGGGGCGAACTGTGTTCGCCTGCGAGGTTGATTGTGCGCTCTACCTTACGGGACGTCGAGGCCGCCGTCCCCTACAAGATCCACAGTCCTTTGTAGGGCAGGGATCTATCCCTGCCGCCGCAAGACGGCTTTGCGGAACGGATAAATCCGTTCCCTACAACAAGCTCCAAAGCCTCAATGTAGGAACCGACGTTTACTGCGCCGTCTATCTCTGTCACTTCGTGACATCGCCCTCACACCGTGAGGAAGTCTTCCCGGGCGGTCCGCCGCAAGACGGCTTTCGGGAGGGTACAGAGGCCCTCCCCTCCACAGCTGATCGCATTCATCGTAGGGGCGCACCTATGTGTGCGCCCGCCGTAATACAGCCATAACGTATCGTTTGCGCTGTATCGTGACGGGGACACCTCATCCGTCAGGCTTCGCCTGCCACCTTCCCCTCAAGGGGAAGGCTAAAAGAAGCGAAAGCTGATCGTAGGGGCGAACTGTGTTCGCCCGCGGGCGTTCACAGAACGCCCCTACGGCAAGCAAAATACAAATTTTTGATGCATTTTCCAAATTGCAAAAAAAATTCTCCGAACTTCAAAAAAACTATTGCATTTTGGAAACACTTGTGCTATAATATTTCGGCTCGGAGTATGCCAAGCTTTGAGCAAAAAAATTCACACGTGTTTGTAATGTGACGAAACGGTGCTTGCAAAGTGCAGGAAAGCCGTCAATTATGCAAACACGGCGGTATAACCGAAGGAGGAAAAATTATGGCAGTAGTATCTATGAAACAGCTGCTCGAGGCCGGTGTTCATTTCGGACATCAGACCCGCCGCTGGAACCCGAAAATGGCTGAGTACATTTTCACCGAGCGTAACGGTATCTACATTATCGACCTGCAGAAGACCGTTAAGAAGCTCAACGAGGCATATCTTTTTGCTCGTGACATCGCAGCAGAAGGCAAGGATATCCTCTTTGTAGGCACCAAGAAGCAGGCCCAGGATTCCATTAAGGAAGAGGCTATCAACTGCTCCATGCCCTATGTCAACGCACGTTGGCTTGGTGGTATGCTTACCAACTTCCGCACCATCCGTACCAGAATTGCTCGTTTGGAGCAGCTCAACAAGATGAAGGAAGACGGCACTTTCGATCTTCTCCCCAAGAAGGAAGTTATCGGTCTTGAGCTCGAGATCGAGAAGCTTGAGAAGTTCCTTGGCGGTATCAAGGATATGCAGAAGATCCCCGGTGCATTGTTCATCGTTGACCCCAGAAAAGAGAGAATCGCTGTTCAGGAAGCAAAGAAGCTCGGTATTCCGATCATTGCTATCGTTGACACCAACTGTGATCCCGATGAGATCGATGCAGTTATCCCCGGTAACGACGATGCTATCCGTGCAGTAAAGCTCATCGCTTCTACCATCGCCGCTGCTGTTATCGAAGCAAGACAGGGCGAGCAGGCAGCTCCCGCAGAGGCTGAGGAAGCACCTGCAGAGGAAGCCGCTGAATAATTTAAGGTTTTAAAAATTTGTGCCGGTGAGAGCAGGTCTTTTACCGGCATTTTTGAAAAAATTATATTTGGAGGAATGTAAAATGGCATTCACAGCTAAAGACGTGCAGGCTCTTCGTGAGAAGACCGGTTGCGGAATGATGGATTGTAAGAAGGCTCTTACCGAGTGCGACGGAAATATGGACGCCGCTGTTGATTACCTCAGAGAAAAAGGCCTTGCATCGCAGGCAAAGAAGGCAACCCGTATTGCCGCTGAGGGTACTGTTGCTGTTGCTACCGCTAACGGCGCCAGCGCAGTTGTAGAAGTAAACTCCGAGACCGACTTCGTTGCTTCCAACGATGAGTTCAAGGCTTTCGCAGTTAAGGTTGCCGAGGTTGCTGCCAAGGCTAACCCCCAGGATGTTGACGCTCTTCTTGCCGCAAAGGATGATGAGTCCGGCAAGACCGTTGACGAACTCAAGCAGGATATCTTCCTCAAGTTCCGTGAGAATATGCAGATCCGCCGCTTTGTCCGTTATGAGGGCGTAGTTGCTACCTATGTTCACATGGGTGGTAAGATCGGCGTTATGGTCAAGATCGATACCGATGTTGCCGATACCGCAGCAGTTCTCGCTATGGGTAAGAACGTTGCTATGCAGATCGCCGCTATGAACCCCGCTTATCTCGACCCCGCTTCGGTTCCCGCAGAGGTTCTCGAGAAGGAAAAGGCTATCATGGTTGCACAGATGAAGGAAGACCCCAAAATGGCAGGCAAGCCCGATCAGGTTCTTGCTAAGATCGTTGAGGGTAAGATCGGCAAGTACTATAAGGAAAACACCCTTATGGAGCAGACCTTCATTATGGACGATATCGCTGTCGGCAAGTATGTTGCCAACACCGCTAAGGAGCTTGGCGGCAACATCAAGGTAGTTGACTTTGTCCGTTTTGAGAAGGGCGAAGGCATCGAGAAGCGTGTTGACGATTTCGCTTCCGAAGTTGCAGCAATGGCAAAGTAATTTTGCAAATTTTTTAAGTTTAAAAAAGGCCTCACAGAGCTTCGGCTTTGTGAGGTTTTTATTTGCTGCGGCACAACTCCGGTGAAGCCGACCAATGGCGGTGGAAACAAGCTCATGCCCCACAAAGACCGGCGGATCTTGTTGTAGGGGAGGGCCTCTGCGCCCTCCAAAAGGACGGTCGTCGTCCGCTGATTACACGTATTTTTGAATTTTTATAGACAAAATTCAGAATATGAGGTATAATGATAATGGCGCGTTGAGATTAAGATGAGGAGGTATGTTTTTATGAAAAAACTTACTGCGATTTTTCTTTTAGTGACCCTTATTTTGACTTTCTGCGCCTGCGCAAAAGGGGAGGACAATACACCTGCCCAAAGCACGCCGCAAAGCAACACACAAAGCACGGCTTCAAAGGATGATGAACCGACTTCGACCGATACCGTAACGTCCGATACGGAAACCACCGAAAGCAGTGACATTCAAAGCACCGAGTCGGTTGATTCGCAGAGCACGCCGCCCGAAACGGTCAGCTCGACAGAAAGCAATGTGTCCTCAAAGGAACAGACCTCTTCAAAGAACGATACATCATCTAAACCTCAGACCTCGTCCAAGGATGAAACCACCTCACGACCCGAGGTCAGCAATCAGGTGCATACCGCTTTGAGCGAGTCACAGTATTATCAGTATAACAATATGACGGCCGACCAAAAGAAGGTTTATGCAAGGTTAAAGACCGCCGCCGTGAGTTATCAGAACTCGGTCGACGTTTCCGACCTTAATTTCACGGTCGATGAGGCCATTGCGCTCATCCGCCGTTTTGCCGCCGATCATCCGCAGTATTTCTGGATAAGCGACCACGTTTCGGCTTCGTATAATCCCACCACCAACAAGGCGACCGCCTGCATTATGCTGTATTCCGACGGTACCGTGACCGACGATGTAAAAACAGGCAAATCGGCCGACCGTGCCAAGATAAACGCACGCAAGGCCGAGGTTGAGGCCAAGGTCAAGCAGATCGTCAGCAAGATAGGCACGTCGTGGAGTGATTATGACAAGGAAAAGTATATCCACGACTACCTTGTGGATACCATAAAGTATAACCAAGCCGTTGCCGCAAACCCCATAACCGACGGCAACGTGCATCAGGCGCTGGATGCTTACGGCGCGCTGATAGGCAAGAGCGCCGTTTGCGAGGGCTATGCCAAGGCATTTCAGTACCTTTGCTACACGGTTGGGCTCAACGCCAATCAGGTTCACGGGGTTGGACACGAGTGGAACGTTGTAAAGCTTGACGGCGAGTGGTATCAGATCGACGTCACGTGGGAAGTCGGAGGCCAAGCGGTCTTAGGAAGACAACACTTAGCTACAACTCCTTGGCTCACAGAACGACATGGCT
>JAZQCY010000021.1:0-9408 GCA_045546555.1 Acutalibacteraceae bacterium
CCTTAACAACAGCAGAATGCTCGATGTCACAACCACCGGAGCAAAGTGGTTTGCCGGTATCGTCATCGTCCTGACCCTTACTGCAGGTTCCGCCCTCGTAATGTGGTTGGGTGAGCAGATCGACGAAAAGGGCATTGGTAACGGTATCTCCGTTCTCCTGTTCGCAGGTATCCTTTCCCGTGTTCCCGATGCAGCTGTTATGCTTTACAGCTGGTGGGATTACTCCTGGATCGGAACCATCGCTGTTGTGGTCGTGTTCCTTCTTGTTATTGCTTTCATCGTCTGGATGTCCAACGCCGAGCGCAGACTGCCCGTTCAGTATGCCAAGCGTGTTGTCGGACGTAAGATGTACGGCGGTCAGAACTCACATATTCCCATCAAGGTCAATATGTCGGGTGTTATGCCTATCATCTTCGCCAGCTCCATCCTGATGATCCCCACCATGTGGTTGTCTTTCAAGTCTGTTAAGGACGACATCCTTGGTAAGATTCTCAACCTGTTCAGCACTCAGGGTGTTTTCTATGCAATATTGTACTTCGTAATGATCATTGCGTTTGCTTACTTCTATGTAACCATTCAGTACAATCCTGTTGAGATGGCAAACAACCTCAGAAAGAACAGCGGATCGATCCCCGGTATCCGTCCCGGTCAGCCCACCTCTGATTTCATCAAGAAGGTTCTGTCCCGTGTGACTCTTATCGGTGCTCTGTGCCTCAGCGTTATCGCTGTCGGCCCGATCCTTTTGAGCTTCACAAGCGACGTCTTCAAGAACATCTCGGTCGGCGGTACCTCGGTACTCATCGTTGTCGGTGTTGCTCTTGAAATGGTCAACAATCTTGAATCTCAGATGATGATGCGCCACTACAAGGGCTTCCTTGATTAAGAGGTAACGGATATGAAGCTGATACTTCTTGGCGCTCCCGGTGCCGGTAAAGGCACCCAGGCAGAGATCATCTGCGAAAAGCTTTCAATTCCCACCATCTCGACCGGAAACATTATCCGTGAGGCTATGAAGAACGGTACCGAGATGGGGATTAAGGCCAAGGCTGCTGTAGAAGCCGGCCAGCTTGTTTCGGATGATGTCGTGATCGGCATCATCAAGGAACGCTTGGCCAAGGATGACTGCAAAAACGGTTTCATCCTTGACGGCTTCCCCAGAACAATTCCTCAGGCCGAAGCACTCGATAACCTCGGAGTCGAGATCGACTGTGTCCTTGATATTGACGTTAAGGACGAGGCTATCGCAGCCCGTTTGGGCGGTCGTCGTGTATGTCCCGCTTGCGGAGCAAGCTACCACCTTGAGTATAAGAAGCCCGCTAAAGAGGGTATCTGCAATGCTTGCGGTGCCGAGCTTATCCAACGTAAGGACGATGCACCCGAAACCGTGCTTGAGCGTCTCGCCATCTACCATGAGCAGACCGAGCCGCTTAAATCCTACTACTCTAAGACCGGCAAGCTGAAATCGGTTCCCGGACAGGAGGAAGTAGCAGACACTACCAAGCTTGTATTCGAAGCATTAGGTATCTAATTATGGTAGTGCTTAAAACAGCCAGAGAGCTGGCTATTATGAAAGAGGCCTGCGTTATTTCGGCACAGGCACTAAAGGTTATAGGTGAGGCGGTCGAGCCGGGAGTTTCTACTTTAGAGCTCGACACACTCGCCGAAAAGTTCATCAGAAGCAAGGGCGCAAGACCCAACTTCAAAGGACTTTACGGCTTTCCGGCAACCGCCTGCATATCTATAAACAACGAGGTCATTCACGGCATACCTGCCAAAAATCGCATCTTGAAATCGGGCGACATCGTAAGTGTCGACCTTGGTGCGGAGTTTGAGGGATATAACGGTGACAATGCCGCCACTTTTGCTTGCGGTGACGTAAGTGACGAAGCAAAGCGGCTGATGGAAGTGACCAAGGAAAGCCTTTATGAGGGCATCCGACACGCACTTCCCGGCGGCAGGGTAGGAGATATATCCTCAGCAGTTCAAAAGTATGTCGAGTCTCGCGGTTACTCGGTGGTCCGCAAATACGTTGGCCACGGCGTAGGCACGAGTCTTCATGAAGCCCCGGAGATACCCAATTTCGGAGTATCCGGCAGAGGAGTTCGTCTTGTTCCCGGTATGACGATCGCCATTGAACCGATGGTAAACGCCGGTTCGTATGACGTAAAGGTTATGCCCGACGGCTGGACAGTATTGACCTCGGACGGTTCGCTTTCCGCTCATTTTGAGCACACCGTTGCCATCACGGCTGACGGCCCCAAGATTATGACTTTGCCATAAATTGAGGAGGAAAGCTATGCTGCCCGCAAGAGGAACGATAATTTGTTCAAAGGCCGGTAGGGACAGCGGAAGTTTTATGATAGTTTTAGGTGAGTTAAACGGCAAGCTGCTTGTCGCAGACGGCAAGGAACGCCCCGTTGACCGACCGAAGCTGAAAAGCATAAAGCATGTTTCGCTCACGACCTATACTGTTACAGAGGAACAGATGCTCACAAACAGATCAATACGACACGCTTTAAATGATTTTAAAGCCTACACTGTCAAGGAGTGATTTGAATGTCCAAAGAGGATATGATAGAATTGGAAGGAACAGTCATTGAGGCAATGCCCAATGCCATGTTCAAGGTAGAAATTCAGGGGGGACACCAAATCCTTGCTCATATTTCGGGCAAGCTTCGTATGAACTTTATACGTATCCTTCCCGGAGATAAGGTAACGGTGGAAATGTCACCCTATGACCTGACTAAGGGACGCATTACCTGGCGTTCGAAATAAGTCAAGGTACAAATTGGAGGTACAAAAATGAAAGTCAGACCTTCTGTCAAAAAGATTTGCGACAAATGCAAAATTATCAAGCGCAAGGGAAAAATCATGGTTATCTGTGAGAATCCCAAGCACAAGCAGCGCCAGGGTTAATCCTGCGCAACTTTAGAATGAGAGGTGCATTATAAATGGCGCGTATAGCTGGTGTTGACCTTCCGAACAACAAGCGAGTCGAAATCGGACTTACCTACATTTTCGGTATCGGTCTTACAACATCTAAAAAAATCCTTGCAGATACCGGCATCAATCCCGACATCCGCGTAAAGGATCTTACCGAGGACGATATCTCCAAGCTTCGTGAGTATATCGACCATAATCTTCAGGTCGAGGGTGTTCGCCGTCGTGCAATCGCCTTCGATATCAAGAGACTTGTCGAAATCGGCAGTTTCCGTGGCAGCCGTCATAAGAAGGGCCTTCCCGTAAGAGGACAGCGCTCCAAGACCAATGCCCGTACCCGCAAAGGTCCCAAGAAGACCATTGCTAACAAGAAGAAGTAAGGGGGAGGAAGAATAATATGGCTAAACAGACAACAATCCGCAGACGCCGTGAGAAGAAGAACATCGAGCGCGGTGCTGCCCATATTCAGTCAACCTTCAACAATACTATCGTTACTATTACCGATGTAAACGGTAACGCACTTTCTTGGGCTTCCGCCGGTGAGCTTGGCTTCCGCGGTTCCAGAAAGTCTACTCCTTTCGCAGCACAGAGTGCAGCTGAGACTGCTGCTAAGGCTGCTATGGAGCACGGTCTTAAGTCAGTTGAAGTATACGTCAAGGGTCCCGGTGCCGGACGTGAAGCCGCAATTCGCGCTCTCCAGTCCGCAGGTCTCGAGGTTAGCATGATTAAGGATGTTACCCCGATTCCTCACAATGGTTGCCGTCCTCCCAAGAGAAGACGTGTCTAATTTTTTGGAGGTGTAAAACATGGCTAGATATACCGGTGCAGTTTGCAGACTTTGCCGTCGTGAGGGTCAGAAATTGTTCCTCAAGGGTGAGCGCTGCTACTCCGAAAAGTGTTCCATTGGTCGTAGAGAGTATGCTCCCGGCCAGCATGGACAGGGACGTAAAAAGACTTCCGAGTACGGTTTGCATCTTCGTGCAAAGCAGAGAGCAAGACGTTACTATGGCGTAAACGAGGTTCAGTTCAGCCACTATTTTGAGATGGCTAAGCGTAAAGTCGGCGTTACCGGCGAGAACCTTCTCAGAATTCTCGAATCAAGACTTGACAACGTTGTTTACAGAGCAGGTCTTGCTTCCTCCCGTGCCGAGGCCAGACAGCTTGTCGGTCACGGCCACTTCGAGGTAAACGGCGGTCGTGTAGACATTGCTTCTTACCTTTTGAAGGCCGGCGACGTTATCACCGTTTGCGAGAAGAGCCGTTCTTCCGAGAAGATCAAGGCAGTTCTCGAGGCAAACGCAGGCCGTCCTGTTCCTTCATGGCTTGACGCTAACGCAGAGAGCTTCTCTGTTAAGGTTGTCAACCTTCCCGATCGTGATGCTATCGACGCTCCCGTTGATGAGCAGCTCATCGTCGAGTTCTACTCTAAATAATAAAGTTGATCTGTGCTTTTCTCGGCTTTCCGATAGAAAGCCGAGAGCACAAGACTTCAATATTACCAATTTGATGAACACGATTTATGCACAGCGCAGATCCGCACAGAGCGCTGCTGCTTAACAAATTCATTAGTGCGGAGAAATGGAGCTTTTATGATAGAAATTGAAAAGCCCAGAATTGAAACACTGGATATGACGCCTGACGGCAAATACGGCAGATTTACTCTTGAGCCGCTTGAGAGAGGCTACGGTACTACGATTGGTAACAGCCTTCGCAGAACCCTCCTTTCTTCTTTGCAGGGCGTTGCTGTTACTTCCATTAAGATCGACGGTGTTCAGCACGAGTTCTCGACCATTCCCCACGTAAAAGAGGATGTTACCGAGATCGTTCTCAACATTAAAGGTCTGACCGCAAAGCTTCATTCTGACAGTGTAAAAACTGTTTATATTGAGGCTGAAGGTCCCTGTGAGGTCACTGCTGCTTCTATCAAAGCAGACAGCGAGGTAGAGATCCTCAATCCCGAGCTGCACATTGCAACCTTGGATGAGGGCGCAAAGCTCATTATGGAGCTTACTCTTGACAAGGGCAGAGGTTATGTTCCGGCCGAAATGAATAAGACCGAGCATACCCCTATTGGCGTTATTCCTGTTGACTCCATTTACAATCCTGTTGTTAAGGCCGATTACAGCGTTGATAACACCCGTGTCGGACAGCAGACCGACTATGACAGACTTACCATTGAGGTTTGGACCAACGGTGTCCTCACCGCAAAGGAAGCAGTTTCATGGTCCGCCAAGATCCTCACTGAACATCTCAAACTTTTCACCGATCTTTCTGCAGATGCATCCAACAGCGAAATCATGGTTGAAAAAGCCGGTGACGCTAAGGATAAGATCCTTGAGATGACCATTGAAGAGCTTGATCTGTCGGTACGTAGCTTCAACTGCTTGAAGCGTGCCAACATCAACACGGTTGAAGACCTCACCGAAAAGACCGAGGAAGATATGATGAAGGTCAGAAACCTCGGAAGAAAGTCGCTTGAAGAAGTTGTTGCCAAGCTTCAGTCTCTTGGCTTCGCTTTGAAGAGTGACGACGAATAATAGCTTTCTTATTAAGGAGTGAGTTAAATGCCCGGAACCAGAAAACTTGGCAGAACCAGCGACCACAGAATTGCAATGCTCAGAGCTATGGTTACTTTCCTTCTCGAGAACGGAAAGATCGAGACCACCGTTACCAGAGCTAAAGAAGTTGCTGCTATGACCGAGAAGTATATCACACTCGCTAAGGATAACAGTCTTGCAAACTACAGACAGGCACTCAGCTTTATCACTAAAGAAGACGTCGCAAAGAAGCTCTTCAGTGAGATCGC
This sequence comes from Acutalibacteraceae bacterium, assembly GCA_045546555.1. GTDB lineage: Bacteria > Bacillota > Clostridia > Oscillospirales > Acutalibacteraceae > UMGS172. The sequence continues at coordinate 5,747 of JAZQCY010000021.1, forward strand.
TCCTGCTTATGCTGAGAAGAACGGCGGTTACTGCCGTATCACCAAGACCGGCCCTCGCCGCGGTGACGCAGCTGAGATGGCAATCATCGAGCTTGTGAAGTAATTTTACTGTTAAAAGACCGAATGTTTTATACATTCGGTCTTTTTTCTTTTTATGTCGGTTGACATATTGAGCTTTCGAGGTTATAATTTAAAGGTAAAAATGCTATACCTTGCCAATTTAGTAATGAGCACAATATTTTGCTTGTGAAACAATGCTGATGAAAGGATTGTTATAACTTGTTTGATACCTTTAAAGCGACACTGTCACCGATGCTGGTAATGTTTTTGTGTATGGCTTTGGGCTTTGTGGCTAACAAGCTCAAGCTTGCGCCCGAGAACACCGCAACGGTGCTGTCAAAGCTTGAAAATTACTTCTTAGTGCCTGCTTTGATACTCAACACCTTTATGACCTACTGCTCGGTCGAGTCAATTAAGTCAGAATATAGTCTTATTCTGTGGTGTCTGCTCGTGCTTGTGCTTGCGGTCGTTATTGCGTGGCCCTTGTCGGGTTTGTTCAGCCGTGGCGGATACACACGTGAGATTTACAAATATGCGTTAACTTTTGGCAACTTCTCTTTTATGGGTAATGCCATTGTTCCTGTAATTCTCAATGATGCCGAAATGCTTTACAACTATATGCTTTTCATCCTGCCGTTGAATATTGCGGTCTACACGGGCGGTGTTATCATTCTGATCCCCCGTGGTGAGGGCAAAAACATACTGAAAAGCCTCTTAAACCCTATTTTCGTGTCGATTATTGTTGGAGCAATTTTGGGACTTTTGGGTGCAAAGCCGTATATCCCCGTGTTTGTAACCAACACCATAAGTAATCTTGCATCGTGTATGGGCCCATTGGCTATGGTGCTTACGGGATTTGTTGTTGCCGATTATGACCTCGGCAAGCTGATCAAAAACACCAAGGTCTATTTTGCGTCTGCACTAAGGCTTATTATTTTGCCGGCGTTGTTTGTCGGTCTGCTCATACTTTTGGGCGCAGATGATATAGCCGTTATTATGGCCTTCTTTGCGTTCGGAACACCGCTTGGACTCAACACGGTCGTTTTCCCTGCGGCCTACGGCGGCGACACCTCAACGGGTGCCTCAATGGCCATGATATCACACACCTTGTGTATAGTCACGATTCCGCTGATGTATGCAGTTTTAAAAATGATATTAGCATAAGCTTATAATTTGAGGTAATAAAATGAAAGATTTGCAAGAAAACATTGTTCCTGCTGAAAACCAGAACGCAGGGGATTATTTTCCTCAAGGCGGTGGTGACGGAATAAAGGTGCTGTTTGTCGGCAACTCCATCACCAAGCACGCACCAAAGCCACAGATCGGCTGGACCAACGACTGCGGTATGGCGGCATCGTGCCTTGAAAAGGATTACGTGCATTTGACCGCCGCAAAAATAAAAGAACTTGACCCCAATATGTCGTTTTCCATATTGCAGGTGGCCAACTTCGAGCGTCAGTTCCCCACAAAGGATATCTATGCCGATTACAAGACGGCCATCGACTATAAGGCTGATATTATCATAATGTTCTTCGGCGCCAACGTGTCCAAGGATTATGATAAGGAAGAAAATCCCGCCGTCAAGTTCGGTGATAAATATGAGGAGCTGCGAAACGCACTCAATTCTCACGGTACGGCGGCTGTGTTCCACTCCGAAGGATTTTATATCCGACCTGTGTTGAACGCCGAGAAAAAGGCGGTAGCCGAGCGTTTAGGTGATACTTATATCGAGCTTGGTGACATCATCACCCGTGAGGACACCCACGGCAAATTCAACCATCCAAGTGACCAAGGAATGCAGGAAATAGCCGATCTGTTCTTTAAAACAATCGAGCCGACCTTGAAAGCTTTAGTCAAATAATACAAAAAACACAACCCCTTGAGCATTTCGCTCAAGGGGTTGCTTGTTACTGTTCAACTATTTCATCGTCGGGGTATTTGGTTGCTGTGGTATACCTGCGGTTACTGATCTTTTTGTTTGCGGCATCCTTTACCTCGGTTAGCAGGTTAGTCAGATTTGTAGCAGGGGCGCCGGATGCGTGCATATCGTTATATACGCTCCAAAAAACCTCCTTGCTGTGCCTGTTTACAAGCTTGGCACCTGCATCGTCAAAGTTAAAGAATTTTTTACCTGACACTTGGTTGGTGTTTTCATAAAAAAAACCACCTTCTTTTATGTTGTAAATATGATTAGTTAGGTCATAGTTTTGAGAATCAAGCCAATAACGGATGAAGTAGCCTGCGGCATCGGGGTTCTTGGCACCCTCAACGATACCAAACATTATGTGATCGCTTATAACCAGGCTATTTTTGCCCTCTGTGTCTGACGGAAGATAGGTAACACCGATGTCGTCATGATACTCCGAAGCCTTAATAGGCGCAAATTTCATTACCTCAAGGGTCGATGTTGCCATTGCACACTCACCGTTTATAACCGATGCAAGGGATTCACCGTCAAGCAGACCGTTTTCTTGCATCTTTTTATACTCATTATGTGCGGCGAAAAGCTTGTTGGTCACACCGTTTGAAAAGGTGCTTGTATTATGGTTGAACTGTAAAAGACCAAAGCCTTGAGAGTTGAGATAATGATCTCTTTCAAGCATTGCACCCTGAATTTCCGGATTGACAGCCTTAACATCCTTGATGCATTTTTTAAAGCTTTCCCAAGTCCAAGTGCCGTCTTCATAATACTCGGCAGGGGATTTGATCCCGTTTTCCTCAAAAATCGGGAGGTTATAATAAAGCACAACACAGCTTGACCACGGTGAACCGATGGTGTTCAGCAGATACACGTCCCCGTCAATGGTGGCGGTTTCGATCATCGATTGATCCCATATAGGCTCATTCAGATTGACAGAAGAAACCTTGTTGATGGGGGCGGCAATATCAAGCGTTAAAGGAAACGGATTTTTAGACCCGCTTTTGAAAACGTCGGGTGCGTCACCCGAGGCAACCATTCGGATTATGGAATCAACATAGCCAGCTTCGGGAATATCAACGTATTCCGCCTTTATGCCAATATCGTTGTATATATTGGCCATCGGAGTTTCACCGATGTAGTTGATCTTTGTATAGTGATCCTCCCAGGTTGCAAACCGCACGGTAACGCCTTTGATTTCTTGGGATATACCGTCATAAGGGTCAAAACCGTGGCTGTGAGAGGGAACCGATGCAATAGGCTCCGACACGACCGAGGACACTGCACCGCTGCTATCGCTACTGCTTGGCTTATGCTTTTGATAGCCTGTGCAGGCGCACAGGCACGCAGTCAGACCGATAGCAAGAGTAAAGGATATTATACGACGAATTTTCAAGAAGGAGACCTCCTTTACGCTTTGGTTTTAAACAATAACGACCGACGTAATAAACAGTACACAAAAGCCCCGACGCTACCGTCGGGGCTTAAAGTTAACAACTTGAATTAGTTGTACTTTGCACGGTCAAGTCGGAGGGCAAGGGGGCTTAGGAAGGCAACACATAGCTACAACTCCTTGGCTCACAGAACGACATGGCTACGATCCGACTTATAACGACCGACGTAATAAACAGTACACAAAAGCCCCGACGCTACCGTCGGGGCTTAAAGTTAACAACTTGAATTA
>JAZQCY010000022.1:0-4589 GCA_045546555.1 Acutalibacteraceae bacterium
TTGATAGGATAAAAGGCAAAAGGCCACAGTAACGCTGACGCGTACTGTGGCCTTTTAACGCATTAGACTGCAAAAAGACACTGTTTTAGGCAATTTATCCCTAATCGCAACTCCCTTTCGGTCAGGCTTTTGATTTTAGAAATTTATAACACCTAAGCCCTCAAGCAGCATTTTGATGCCTAAAAGGATGAGGATCACACCGCCCGTAAACTCGGCCTTGGACTTGTATTTTGCGCCGAATACACTGCCGATTTTTACGCCGACGGTCGATAAGATGAAGGTTGTCACACCGATGACGGCGATGGCAAACAGCATTTCGGTGAAGGAAAGCACGAATGCAAAGGTCACACCGACTGCCAGTGCATCAATGCTTGTGGCAATGGCCATAACGAACATCACCTTAAATGCCAATGAGCCGCAGGTGTCGTCCTCCTCCTTTGAAAGGGCTTCCTTTATCATATTGGCGCCGATAAGCGACAAAAGAATAAATGCTACCCAATGGTCGAACTTGTTTATGTAGTCGCTGAAAAGTGTGCCGAGGAAGAAGCCTATAAACGGCATAAAGGCCTGAAAGAATCCGAACCAAAGACCGACCACCGAGCAACGGGTAAGAGGAGTCTTATCCATCGCAAGTCCCTTGCACACTGCTACCGCAAAGGCATCCATAGAAAGACCGACACCCAACAGTATTATTTCGTATATACTCAAAGTCTACACCTCAAATCAAACGTTTGCGGGGAAACCGCTTTTAAGCTCAGTCAAGTGGGAATCTATGCTATAATCCAAAACCTCAAATTTGCCGTTGTCGTATTTTGCAACCGAAACCGATGCGTTGGTCGACCACGGCAGATTTTTCATTTCGCTCAAGGAATTGCCGTAAGCAAGGTTGAAAAAAGAACGGATAACGGTGGCGTGAGTGAAAACAGCAACCGACTTACCGTCGTTGGCTTTTGCAATTTCGGTAATACAGCTCACAGCACGCTCGGTAAGCGCCTTAACCGATTCGCCGCCATCGGGGCGGGAATTGCCGATATCGGTCAACCACACGCTGTAGGACTCCTTAAACCTGACCTGAAGGTCGTTAAAGGTAAGTCCTTCCCAATCACCTGCGAAAATCTCACGGAGGTTTTTATCCTTAACTGCGGTTTTGCCACTTATTTTAAGGTATTCGTTGCAGGTGTTGTAGGCTCTTGAAAGGTCGCTTGAAAAAACCGCATCAATATCTATATTATTCAGATACTCGGCGGTGCATTCAGCTTGATGGTAACCTAATTCCGACAGATCAAGGTCAGTATGACCCAAAAAGGTTTGAGATTTGTTGCCGAGGCTCTGACCGTGTCGAACAAAATACAGTGTGCAACTCAAACAAATCACTCCTTGTAATTTGTTAATTATATTACCTAAAGAGATTTAAGTCAATACCCAAAAGCAGATACATGTTGAGGTTAGGGAATACTCCTTATATAAAAAACCTCACAATACGATAATTTCCCTGAAAATTTTTCTTCTTTAATTCAAAATACCAATTCGTTGGACGTAGTACGGCTCGCTTTTTGTGAATATTATGTCGAAAAAACTTGTTGTGAGGTGAAGTTTTCGGTCGAATTTAGCTTTTGTGAATAAAAATTATATATAATCGACAATTTTGTGCTAAAAATTCCCATTTACGCTATTGCAATTAGTGGAAATAAGTGGTAAAATATGCCATAGTTTCGTGAAACAGGAGGATATAGAATGGAAAAGAAACTAAATGTACTAATTGCAGATGACAGCGAGGAATTTGGTCAAAACTGCGCTAATGTTGTCAAATCCTACGGAATGGAGGTAACGCTTTGCCCAAAAGATGGGCGGATACTGCTTGAATGCGCCGATAGAATCCGACCCGATGCCATACTGTCCGATTTATTTTTGCCCAACATCGATGCGGTAGGTGTTATGAAAAAGCTTTCACAGCAGGAGTCATCGTCAAAGCCTATGTATTTTGTAATGTCTGGCTTTGGAAGCTCAAGATTGGAGTCCGAGGCGCTCTCGGCAGGTGCGGCTTACTTTTTTATCAAACCGTTTGATTTTACTGTGTTGGCCGAAAGGATATTGCAAATGTGCGGTCGCACACCCAAGCCCGATGCATTTATAAACAGTAATGCACCCGTATCCGATTCGGACCTCGAGTTTATGATAACCGAAATAATACATCAGATCGGTGTGCCTGCACACATTAAGGGATACAATTATTTAAGGGATGCTATTTTGATGTCGGTCAAGGAGCCCGACTGCATCAATGCGGTGACCAAAGTCTTGTATCCGAGCGTTGCCAAGAAATACTCAACGACCTCGTCACGTGTTGAAAGGGCAATCAGACACGCAATTGAGGTCGCATGGGATAGGGGAGACATCGACGTTTTAAATCTCTATTTCGGTTATACCGTACATACAAGCCGTGGTAAGCCCACCAACTCGGAATTTATTGCAATGATCAGCGATAAGCTGCGGCTAAGGCTAAAATTGGCGTCATAACATTTTAAGAGAAATGAGTCGAACCTATCGGCTCATTTCTCTTTTTTTACGATAGTGATTTCTCCGTCCTTTTCGGCCGTCATAATAAACACATCTTTTAGCTTTAATCCCTTTGATTTTACTTTATCCATTGCGCTTTGCTCGGTCATACCAACACTTTTCATTGCCTTTTTCAAAAATTTTCCGTCACTTATTATAAGGCAGGGCATACCGCTGTGGCCCTCCTTGCCCTTTATGTCGTTCACGCTTGCTGTCTGGTATTCGGGCTTTAATAAAACGCTCATCTGACCGTTGGTTTCAAGTATTGCATAGGCCACTTGACTTAAATCAAAAACCTCTTGATTGCGTAATACCTCCAAAAGATCGGGTACAGTTACCCTTAGGCGGCGAAGCATTTTTTGATCGATAACTCCGTCCTTTATTATGATGCAGGAAGTTCCGTAAAACAGCTTGCGAAACCACAAAAGCTTCATTGCGGCAAAGGAGATTATAACCTCAAGCGTAACCAATGTGACGGTTGCCGCAACGCCCATCCATATCGGCATTTCAAGGTCTTGAATGGGCATGGCGGCTATCTCGGAGATCAGTATGGTTATGACCAGCTCAGACGGCTGCATATCGCCGATCTGTCGCTTACCCATAAGCCGTATGGCAAAAATGATTACAAAATAAAATATAACAGTTCTTAAAACGGTTTGCAGCATAATTTCACCTTTTTCTTTTGACTATTATGCCCAAAACATAAAAAAACAGAGCGGAAAATCCGCTCTGTTTTTTTATGAAATCAATCGATTGTCTGACTTATGTTGTAGCAAAGGGTCATCAGACTGTCGCTCAGGTGCACATTTTCAACGCAGATACCGGGGAACTCGACCGATAGGTCGTAATGGGTAAAGTTCCAAAAGCCTCTTACGCCTAAATTTACAAGGGTTTCGGCAACATTGTGAGCCTCGCTTCTCGGAATGCAGAGTATCGCCATATCGGGCTTGTTTTCACGGCAGAACTCATCAAGTCGTTCCATGCTGTGTATTGGAAGATTCTGCACTGTCTGTCCCAAAAGGGATTGCTTTTTATCAAAAATGCCGATTAGGTTAAAGCCCTTGGTGGTCATATCAAAGTGCATTGCCAAAGCCTTGCCCATGTGGCCTGCGCCGATGAGAATGGCTTTTTTGAGCTTGGTTAACCCTAATATCTTGCCAATCTCCTGCTGTAAAAGCTCGATATTATAGCCGTAGCCCTGCTGACCGAACTCACCGAAGCAGTTAAGATCCTGCCTTATCTGGCTTGCGGTAAGTCCCATAAGATTAGATAATTCCTTGGAAGAGATCCTGTCCAGACCTTTTGAGCGAAGATCACCTAAAAAGCGGTGGTATCTCGGCAGTCTTTTGATGACCGAGCTTGATACATTTCGACTTTTATTATTCATGATCCGGCACTCCTCTCTATAAAATTTAAAATAAGAATTACTTTGCGAGCTTCTTTACGGTCTCCATTACATAGTCGCCGAACTCGGTGCAGGTGCAACCGGTGTCACGGCCTGTGATGGACATCTTCTTTTCGGTATACATACAAATGTCAAGAGCCTGCTCCAAAAGGTCGGCCTCGGCCTGCTTGCCGATGTGCGAAAGCAGCATAACAGCGGCACGGAGCATCGAGCAAGGATCGGCAAACTTGTCACGTCCTTCGAGCACCATTCTGGGAGCAGAGGCGTGGATAGCCTCAAACATAGCATACTTCTTTCCGATGTTGGCGCTACCTGCGGTACCGACACCGCCCTGGAACTCGGCGGCCTCATCGGTGATGATGTCACCGTAAAGGTTGGGGAGAACGAATACCTTAAAGTCTCTGCGGCGCTTCTCGTCGATGAGCTTTGCGGTGGTGATATCAATGTACCAGTCATCGGTGATGATCTCGGGATATTCCCCGCCGATCTTCTGTGCGGTCTTGAGGAACTTACCGTCGGTGGTCTTGATAACGTTTGCCTTGGTTATGATGGAAACTCTTTCCTTCTTGTTCTTTCTTGCGTACTCGTAAGCAAGACGTGCGATTCTCTCACAACCCTCGGAGGTGGCAAC
>JAZQCY010000023.1:0-33924 GCA_045546555.1 Acutalibacteraceae bacterium
ACACCTCGACCGTAACGGTGGCTGTTTTGCCCGAGGCCGAGGATGTTGAGATCGAGATAAACCCTGCCGATCTGCAGATAGATACCTACCGTGCAGGCGGCGCAGGCGGTCAGCACGTCAACAAGACCGAGTCGGCCATACGCATAACCCATCTGCCTACGGGTCTTGTGGTCGAATGTCAGGACGAGCGAAGCCAGTACAAAAACAAGGATAAGGCTATGAAGGTTCTGCGTTCACGTCTTTACGAGCAGATGATGGCCGAGCAGAACGAGGCCATTGCAGGTGAACGCCGTGCGCAGGTCGGAACGGGTGACCGCTCCGAGCGTATCAGAACCTACAATTTCCCCCAAGGCAGAATGACCGACCACAGAATTGGACTTACGCTTTATAAATTGGATCAGATTATGAACGGCGATATCGACGAGATAGTCGATGCGCTGATAACCCACTACCGCACCGAGATGCTGAAATCTCAAGAAGAAAACTAAAGGTATTTTACGAAAGGAAAGGCTTATGCAGACCGAAAGACTTACGGTTTTTGATGTAAAAAAAGATAAAGCGGCACTGCTCAGGGCCGCCGAAATACTGCAAAACGGCGGGCTTGTCGGCATCCCCACCGAAACGGTCTACGGTCTTGCCGCCAACACCTTTGACGAAAAGGCGGTTGCCGATATCTTTGCCGCAAAGGGCCGCCCGCAGGATAATCCGTTGATCGTCCATGTCTCAGATATGGAAATGGTTGAAGCTTTGGTGTCCGAGCTACCCGAAAAAGCCAGACTTTGTGCCGAAAAATTTTGGCCGGGCCCTTTTACAATGGTTCTGCCGAGAGGCGAAAAGGTGCCAAAATCGGTCAGTGCAGGGCTTGATACCGTGGCGGTCAGAATGCCGTCCAACCCCGTTGCACACGAGCTTATCAAGGCCTCGGGTCTGCCGTTGGCGGCACCCTCGGCCAATCTTTCAGGCTCGCCAAGCCCCACCACCGCAGAGCACGTTTTGTTCGATCTTGACGGCAGAATAGATGCCGTCATCGTGTCGGATAAATGCGATGTTGGACTTGAATCCACCGTCATTTCACTTTGCTGTGAACCGCCCCGATTGCTCCGACCGGGCGGAGTAACCCTTGAACAGCTTAAAGACGTTTTGCCCGACATCGTGGTGGATAAGGCTGTTTTGGCTCAACCCGAAAAGGGCAAGCCCGTGGCATCTCCCGGTATGAAATACAAGCATTACTCGCCCAAGGCACGTGTCATTATGCTTGACGGCGATTTTGAAGATTTCAAAAAATATGTTGAAGCTAATGCTGAGGACGGAACCTTTGCCCTTGTTTATGACGGTGAGGAGCATGAGCTTTCGGTGCCCTGCGTGTCGTTCGGCCATAAGGGTGACGAAGCCGAGCAGGCCGCCGTGCTGTTTGATGCCTTGCGTGAGCTTGACAATCTCGGTTGTAAGGTCTGCTTTGCCAGAGTACCTAAAAAGAGTGGTGTTGGACTTGCGGTGTATAACCGCCTTATCCGTGCCGCCGCATTTGAGGTGATATCCTTATGAAGATAATAGGCTTAACCGGCCCCACGGGTAGCGGCAAATCGACCGTTGCGGCATTCCTTGAGGAGCAGGGCTTTGCGGTCATTGATTGCGACCTTGTGGCACGTGAGGTGGTCGAAAAGGGCAGTCCGTTGCTTGAAATATTGTCCGAAGCCTTTGGCGATGAGGTGCTGCTTTCAAACGGCACCTTAAACCGCAAGGAGCTTGCCAAAAGGGCGTTTTGTGATGAGGAATCAACCGAGCTGCTTAATTCAATTATGCTGCCGTTTATTGCCGAGCGCATAAACGAGCAGTTGGCTTTGTACGCTGATGACGGTATTGAGGCTGTTGTGCTGGATGCACCGACTCTTTTTGAAAGCGGTCTCGATTCAAAATGTGATGCTGTGATTGCCGTTTTGTGCGACAGAGAAACACGTAAACAGCGCATAATAAAGCGTGACGGTCTTACTGAGTCCCAGGCCGAAACAAGGCTTATGGCATCCAAGCCCGATTCATTCTATAAAGACCGTACACGGCATATAGTTTTTGGTGACGGTACAGTAGAAAAAACGCAAATTACCGTTAAAAAAATCATCGGAGAAATTTTGTAATGAAATTAGTGCGAAGCATTGCAAGAAAAATATTTTGCATCGCCATTGTAGCTATAATTTGCTTTATAGGGTACAATATATATTTGAAAACCAACTATAAAACCGAGTTCGATGGCTTGGTGAAACGCTACAGTGACGAGTACAGTGTGGACGAGGCGTTGGTTTTCGCTATCATTAAATGCGAAAGCAGCTTTAATAAAGAGGCAACCTCTGCCGCAGGTGCAAAGGGTCTTATGCAGCTGACCGAGGAGACCTTTTATGATGTTCGCAAAATGGTTGGTGACGGTGAAGAATACACCTTTGAGGCCCATTGGAACGATGCCGACACCAATATAAAATACGGCACAAGGTACGTTTCCTATCTTTTCGACCTGTTTGACGGTGATAAGATAGCCGCTCTTGCCTCCTACAATGCAGGTATGGGTCACGTTAAAAAATGGCAAGGCTCTGACGGGAAACTTCAAATTTCGGAGATACAGTTTCCCGAAACCCGTGACTACGTTGAAAAGGTGCTCAAAGCAGAAGAATATTATACTAAACTTTATTCATAAAAAGGAGAATTTTTATGTCTGATATCGTAAAGGAACTTAAAGAAAAGCTTTGTTACCAAAAGACCAACGGTTTAAAGCTTGACAACGTTGATTTTAACGCCGTTGACGAGTTCAACAAGGGCTATGCCGAGTTTTTGGGCTATTCCAAGACCGAGCGTCTGAGTGTTAAAAAGACTATCGAGATAGCAACTGCCGCAGGCTTTGTGGAGTTCCGGCCCGACAAGAAATATTCTGCGGGCGATAAGGTCTACGTTAACAACCGCGGCAAGTCGCTTGCTTTGGCCGTTATCGGCACCGAGCCTGTTGAAAACGGTGTCCGTATTGCCGCCGCACATATCGACTCACCCCGACTTGACTTAAAGCCCAATCCGCTTTATGAAGAAGCAGAGCTGGCACTTTTCAAAACCCATTATTACGGCGGTATCAAGAAATATCAGTGGACCACCGTACCGCTTGCACTTCACGGTGTGTTCTGCAAAAAGGACGGCACCACGGTTGAGGTGTCCATCGGTGAAAACGAGGATGAGCCCTGCTTTGTTGTGACCGACCTTCTGCCGCATCTCGCACAGGATCAGTACAAGCGTACCCCGGGTGAGCTTATCAGAGGTGAGGAGCTGAACATTCTTATCGGAAGCCGTCCCTTTAAGGATGATGAGTCAAGCGAGCTTGTAAAGCTTAATATCCTCAACATTTTGTTTGAAAAATACGGTATCACCGAGGAGGATTTCCTCTCGGCCGAGCTGGAGTGTGTGCCTGCAGGCAAGCCCCGTGACATCGGTTTTGACCGTTCGCTTATGGGCGCTTACGGACATGATGACCGTGTTTGCGCATATCCGTGCATTATGGCGGCGGTCGATACTGCGGCTCCCAAGCACACCGTTGTAACGGTGCTGGCCGATAAGGAGGAAACCGGCTCGGAGGGCAACACCGGTATGCAGTCGACCTTCCTTGAGTTCTTTATAGACGATCTTGCCGCAATGCAGGGCGGAAAGGGAAGCCGTGCGCTTCGCAATTCCAAGTGTCTGTCGGCCGACGTCAATGCCGCATTTGACCCCACCTTCCCCGATGTTATGGAAAGAAGAAACGCCGCATTTGTCAACTACGGCGCAGTCATCACCAAGTACACCGGCTCACGTGGCAAGGGCGGCACCTCGGATGCTTCGGCCGAGTTTGTCGGTTGGATCAGAAGGATCCTTGACGAGAACAACGTAGTTTGGCAGACGGGTGAGCTTGGCAAGGTGGACCTCGGCGGCGGTGGAACTGTTGCAATGTATATTGCCAACCTCGGCGTCGACGTTGTTGACCTCGGTGTGCCCGTGCTTTCAATGCACGCACCGTTTGAGGTTGTCTCCAAGTTTGACGTTTATATGACCTACAAGGCAGTCAAAGCATTGTTTGACGCTGATTAAAAGAGAATGGCTTGGATGAAGAATCCAAGCCATTTTGTTGTGTTATATGATATTTATAAATCGTGGGCAGTTTTATACTTCAAGTCAAACAATTTAGCGTGTTAGCACAAGAAATTGTTGACATGTAAACATTTAGCGGTTACAATGAAAACAGAGAAGTGTTTTTGAAAGCAGAGGTGAGGTCGTGTTTTATACCGTTACGTTTAATCCTGCGATCGATTATGTTATGCGGCTCGACCGTCTGCAGTTGGGTCAGACCAACCGCAGCACCCTTGAGGAGCTTCAACCCGGTGGTAAGGGTATCAATGTGTCGTACGTGTTGGCACAGCTGGATGTGCCTTCGGTTGCATTGGGCTTTGTTGCGGGCTTTACGGGTGACGAGCTGCAGAGGGCGGTTTCAAATAGCGGCATAAATGCCGATTTTATCAAATTGCAAAGAGGAAACACCCGCATAAACGTCAAAATTAAGGGCGATACTGAAACCGAGATAAATGCCTCAGGTCCTGAAATACAAGCCGCCGATATTGAAAAGCTGTTTGAAAAATTGGACGGTCTTTGTGAGGGAGACACGCTGATCCTTTCGGGAAGCGTGCCGCCATCGGTGCCCGAAAATATATACGAAACGATAATGCAACGGCTTCAAGGCAAGGGTGTTCGGTTTGTGGTAGATGCATCGAGGAATATTCTTCTCAACTCCTTGAAATACCGTCCGTTTTTGATCAAGCCAAACCTTGCCGAGCTGCAGGAGACGGTCGGACGTCTGCTTGAAACGCAGGCTGACATATCAAAAGCGGCACATCAATTGCAGGCCTTGGGCGTCGAAAACGTGCTTGTGTCACTTGGTGAAAAGGGTGCATTTTTGCTTGATGCAAACGGAACAGAGCATTTTGCTCCTGCCATAACGATAACACCCGTAAACACGGTTGGGGCAGGGGATTCAATGGTTGCAGGCTTTTTGGCAGGCGTGGACTACGGTTATGAAACGGCATTGCGGCTTTCAATTGCCGCAGGCAGTGCAACCGCCGCCTCAAGCGGTCTTGCAACCAAAGAGGAAATATTGGAGCTTTTAAAATAAGTAGGAGGGAAGTCATGCTCAAGGGAATCGGAGTATCAAACGGAATCGTTGTTGGAAAAGTTATGAAATTTGTTGAACGACCGCTTGCTTACAGTGAGCAATCGGCCGTGTCTGTTGATGCCGAAAGAAGCCGCTTTGTCAATGCCGTCAGCACGTTTTGTCAGCGTGTCAGCGCTCTTGCGGGAACCATGGATTCCACCGCCGCCGACGGTCAGATACTTCGAGGCTATCTTGCCATGGTGAACGACCCTTACCTTGCCGAAACCGTTGCTAAAATGCTTGATAGCGGCGCATCGGCAGAAAATGCCATAGCTACCGCATGCGATGGTTTTATAAAACTGTTTACCGACTCGGCCGATGAGCTTGTGCGCCACCGTGCCGCCGATATCGAAGATATAAAGCGTCAGATGCTCGAGATTCTGTTGGGTGTTGAGTATACCGATTTAAAGAAACTACCCAAGAACACCGTGCTTGTCACACGTGAGCTTACTCCGTCTATGACGGTTGGGCTTGATAGGTCGGGTGTTGTCGGAATAATCGCCGAAAAGGGTGGCAGAACCTCCCATTCGGCCATAATTTCTCGTTCACTTGGTTTGCCCACCGTTTTGGGTGTCCGTGATGCACTCGAAAAGCTGTCGGATGGCGAATCGGTCGTGCTTGACGGTGAATCGGGTGAGGTGTTCAAGTCATCCGAATCGGGTGCCGAGCGTTTGCTTGAAAAGAAGAAAACCAACCATCAAAATCAAGAGGAAATGTATGCGGCATTTTTCGGTAAAAGTACCGCAACGGCCGACGGCGTTAAGGTCAGCTTGCTGAGCAATATCGACTCTCCACGTGACATCGAGGCCGTGCTTTACAACGATGCCGAGGGTATCGGCCTTTTCAGAACCGAGGGCTTCTTCCTTGACCGAGGTGTTCTTCCGTCTGAGGACGAGCAGACCAAGGCCTACCGTGCCGTTGCCGAGGCCCTGAAGGGCCGCAAGGTGGTCATCCGCACTTTGGATGTCGGCGGTGACAAAAACATCCCGACCCTAAAGCTCGAAAACGAGGACAACCCGTTTTTGGGACTGCGTGCCATCCGTCATTCAATCAAAAATCAAGGCCTTTTCAGAACACAGCTCCGTGCAATTTTGCGTGCGTCGGCCTACGGTAACATCAGCCTTATGATTCCGCTTGTCACCCGTGCCGACGAGGTCATTTATGTAAAAGGCCTGCTCAAACGCCTGAAGGCCGAGCTTGATTCGGAGGGCATACCGTACAACAAGGATATCAAGGTCGGTGTTATGATCGAAACGCCTGCGGCGGTGGCCATTGCCGATATTTTGGCCCGACATGCCGACTTTTTCAGCATCGGAACCAATGACCTTATCGGCTACACCATGGCGGTCGACCGTGGCAACCCCAACGTCAGCTATCTGTATTCGGCTTACGAGCCGGCGGTGCTGAGGATGATTTCATCTATCATAAAAATCGCAAAGGAAAACAAAATCGAATGTTCGATGTGTGGCGAGGTTGCCGCTGATGAACGGTTTTTGCCGTTGCTTTTATCGTTCGGGTTAAGAGAATTCAGCGTAAACCCTCAAAGCGTCATCAATCTGCGAGCTAAGCTGTCAACGCTCACCATGCCGACCTGCGACCGCATAACCGAGGAGGTCTTGAGGCAGGAAAGGGCAAGAAAGGTCGAGCATATACTTGCCGAGGGATAAATTGAGATAAAATGTCGGAAGATGTTGACAAATCAACCTTTTTGTGGTATACTACCGTTTGTTGACAAATCAACAAGTAATGGAGTGAATACTATGGTTTCAAGATTTGAACGTTTTACCTATGCTATTTCGGAGATAAACCGTTATTGGCATAAGATTGCCGCCGATGAGATGTCAAAGTACGGTCTTAAAGGTCCGTTTGCAATGTATCTCACGGTGCTATACCGCCATCCCGACGGTGTCACCTCGGTTCAGTTGGGTGAGCTTTGTGATAAAAACAAGGCCGATGTTTCACGTGCGGTTGCAACACTTGAGGAAAAGAACCTTATTGTCCGTGAGGCCAATAACAACAGCCTTTACCGTGCCAAGATCCATCTGACTAAGGAGGGCAAGCATGCCGCCGAGCAGGTTCAAAATGCAGCCGCCCGTGCGGTTGAAATGGGCGGTGACGGTTTGACCGACGAGCGCAGAGAGATCTTCTATTCGGGACTTGAGCGCATTGCGGCCAATCTTAAAATCGTCAGCGAAAACGGTCTTAACAAAAAGTAATATAAAATTTATATTTTACTGCCTTGAGGGAAGAAAGCCTTAAGGCAGTCTTTTTGTTGCAAAACATTACATTTAAGAAGAAATTTTGTAAGAAAATTTGCAGGATATTACCCTTTTCTTGTAGAATGTTACCTTGTTTTGTAAGGAATATTGTTGTAATATTATGTTAGGTAGTTATCCTATTATCATTTTTTAGGAGGAAAATATTATGAAGCATATCAAAAGATTGATCAGTGTAGTTGTCATTCTTAGTATGCTGATGTCGGTGGCGGCGGTCGCTTCGGCTACTGTTATCGGCACAGACGGTCTGCCTACCGATATGGCAGGTGCAGATAAGAATCACGTGTTCCTCGATTTTGAGAACACCAACGCTGAGACTATTGTCTCGGGTGTCCCGGGCGGTATTGTTGCAGGCAACCTTGATGCCAACCGATTGGCCTATGCCGATGACGGAACAGGCAACAAGGTTATTAAGGCCAGCTTTACCTCGGCTAACGCTATCATCATCGGTAACAGCGAGAAGGCCTTGTACGGCACCAGCGCTCTTGACCCCAAGAACGGTTTTGTGATGAAGGATGACGTCACCTACCGTGTCACCGTAAAGCTCAAGCTGTTGGCAGGCTCGTATACCGACGAGGGTCATATCAACGCAACCGTTATGTACGGAACAGGCTTTTATCCCAATGGCAAGCGTGTTGAGGTAGGTACCCACGCTTTCTTTGAGCTTGATAAAACCGATGAAAGTATGTATACCATTGAGTCCAAAACGGTTGGTAGCCTTACAAAAGACTGTTACGTATTGGCCAAGGATACCGATTGGCTGACCTTCCAGCAGGATATCAAGGTACCTGCTGCAACGGCCAAGGATATAAGAGAAAGCAACAACGTTAAGAACATCAATCTGTATTTCAGCCTTAAATGTCACAAGGACGGCCAGCTTAAGAATGCAGACGTTTATATCGATGATATCAGCGTAGTTGAGGTCAACCCCGAGGGTACTCAGTATAACTACAACTTTATCAACGATGAGGATGGCACCACCAACTATACCCGTGCCGACGGTACCGGTATAGGCTTCAGCTTCGGCGAGGGCGATAAAGAAAATAACATCGGACCTATCGAGACCTTGCTTAACAAGGATATCGATGGCAACGGAACCGTAAAAAGCGGTAACAAGAACCAGGCTTCCTACGTTGTCACCAAGGATATGATAGACGGAACTACCCTTGCAGGTGACGGCTCGTCGCTTGTGCACGACGGTCAGACCGTAGCCGGCGGTGCTTATCTTGGCACGAATAACGGCACTCCCTTTACTACCGAGGGCGAGTGGGCTCATTACCGTATGTTTATCAAGGACCCCGATATCGATGGCGGAAAATGGCTTACCATAGCAAAAGGCCGCAAGTATGCTGTTACCGTAAAGTTTAAGGCGGGTAACGGTGTCATCGACGGTGACAGGTACGGTCTTGCAATCGGTTTGGGCAACTATGAAGGCAAGATGAGTGCCTTGATGACTGAAAAAGGCAAGCTTTATGAGCATTCCTATGTTTATGACTATCAGTATGATTCGTCCGAGCCTTGGCACTATATCACCGCCATTATCGACGGTGACGGAACCTCGTATGACGGTGTAACAAGTGCAGAGGTTGCACTTGCGGGAAGGCGACTTGCCGTGATCCCCAAGGTAAACGGCACTTCGGGCGGCGTGTTCATCGAAAGCATTGAGGTAACCGTATTCGATAAGGCTAAGATCGGTGAAAAGAAGGTTATTGTCAACGTTGGCGACGGTACTGTTGCACCCACTGTTGAACTTGGTTATTATGGCAACCGCAATGAGTTTGGCGAGCTTATCAAGTACACCAAGGACGGCGAAAATTGGTTCTCCGTCGCCGAGGATTGCATCATCACCGGTAAGGATGCTTCGGCAACCGGCTCGGTATACACCATGGACGAGGGCAATCAGGTTCCCAATGCTCTAACCACAAATGCCACCTGTGAGTTTGTTGATTCGGGCGAGGCTGACCACGGCATGGTTATGAAGCTGACCGCCTCCGGCGAATACTCACGTTTCGCTTACGGTGTTCCTCTTGAGGTTGGCTATAAGTATTACATCAACTTTGATGCCAAAACCACCAACACCAAGACTATGGTTATGCTCTTGTCGAAGGCAAGCCAGAGCGGCAATAACAGATACTTTGCTGCAGGTACAACTGTAGATCAGATGCCCATGGCCACCAGCGGAATGGCATTGTACCGTGACGGATCTGATATTTCCACTACTGCCGCAAAGATGGAAAACTCACAGTATACCAAAGAATGGAGCAACTTTGGCTTTGTTATTGACACCACAAGTGAGGCTTTCAAGACCAACGTTAAGAACTGTATCTCAAGCAAGAACACCTTCTATCTCTCGATAGGTGCACGCTACAGAGATACCACCATTTATTTCGACAACTTTAACGTTGTCAAGGTTGCTGATACCACTCCTGCACTCCCGACCGAGCCGCTTGAGGCAACGGGCTCTATCCGTCAGGCAGGTATGCAGACGGTAGACGGCGTTCCCGAGTACGTCAGCGCAGGTCTCCGCTTCAGAGGATATATCGAGAACAGCGTTAAGGCAACTGCTTCCGAGATCGGCTTTGTTCTTGCTCCCTCCAAGGGTGTTGCAGACGATACTGCTTGGTACGAGTTTGGCGAGGACGGCAAGCTCAAGAGTAGCATTGCCCGCTCGACCGCTTGCTACGACAGCGAAAAGGAAGTTGCATATTCCACCGACGAAAACGGCACCTATTATCAGCTTATCCTTTCAGGCCTTTCGACCGAGGCTGGTCGCACCGCATACAAGACCCGCTTTACTGCAGTAATGTATGTAAAGGATCAGAGTGGCGCATACACCTACTATGCACTTGGCGAGAGCTCCTATGAGGAGATCAAGGCGGCATATAGAGTAACCGGCTATGCCGATTGGTACAAATATTGATGGAGGGTTTAAAAATGAAAGAATATATTAAGCCTGAAGTTATGATCGAATCGCTTGGCATTGAGGAAAACATTGCCAGCGTCATTCCGACCGTTCCCGATACCGAGAACGGTGAGGTCGATATCAGCCACGTATGGGGCGACGACCAGTATTGGGATTAAAAATTATCTCCTTTTTCGATACACCACACAACAGCCTCGGGGTTTCTCCTCCCGGGGTTGTTGTGCTTTTTATTTTCGGCCTTATTCGTTTTTTTACATCTTATTTGCGGTTTTTTCTTTGACGGTTCGGTTGAAAAGAAATATGCTGAATGGTATAATGAATCCACCAAGGCCAATTCAGCTAAATTGAGTAAACTCAGCTAAATTGCCTACGGCAGCTAAATGTGCTCGCACGCTTGAAGGAGATGCTTTTATGTATAAGAAGATTTCGCTTAACGGTGAGTGGACTTTGTCGGGCAAAAACAAAGATGGTGCCGATATTTCGGTGCCCTGCACCATACCCGGCTATGCTCATCCTGCACTTGAAAAGGCAGGGTATATTCCCGAAATGTTTTGGCGTAAGAATACCGAGGAATCGCAATGGATCGAAGACGTTGAGTGGACGTTTACAAGGACATTTGACCTTTCCGATGACCAAGACCTCGACCGTGCCGTGTTGTCCTTCGGCGGTATCGACACCTATTCGGAT
This sequence comes from Acutalibacteraceae bacterium, assembly GCA_045546555.1. GTDB lineage: Bacteria > Bacillota > Clostridia > Oscillospirales > Acutalibacteraceae > UMGS172. Next base: position 11,093 of record JAZQCY010000023.1, read on the forward strand.
GTGTACCTCAACGGACAAAATATATTGACGACCGACAATATGTTTGTCCCTTATTCTGCCAAGGTTTCCGATATTTTGAAGGTCGGTGAAAACACTCTGTCGGTGGTGGTGCATCCGTACAAAACGGTGGCACCCAAGCCCGACACCACCAAGTACCGTGCCGCATTCTGTCACGACCGTGCTATGGTAAGGCGCCTGCAATGCACCTTCTTCTGGGATTGGGTCGACCGCTATGTAACGGCAGGCATCTGGCAGGATGTTGAGCTTTCTTTCCTGCCCGAGGCAACCATCGACAACGTGTTCACCGAGGTGACCGATATTTGCGAAACATCGGCCTCGATCAATTTCCAAATCAAGACCGAAAACGCCGTGAATACGGGTTGCCGTTTCAAAATTGATATGACCGACCCCGACGGCTCGGTTGCGTGGGACCTTGAGGGCAGGGTGTTTATGGATACGATGTATCTTCAGGCAGACCTCCCCGAGCCAAAGCTTTGGTGGCCCAACGGCTACGGCGAGCATCCGCTTTACACCGTCACCGTGTCGCTTTTTGATAAGGACGGCAACGAGCTTGACAAAAGTGAGCACCGCATCGGTATTCGCACCGTGAGGTTTGAGTGCTTGAGAGACAGACCTGACTCGGACGAGGAACGCCGCACTAGACAGCTTTTAAGACAGCAGAAAAAGACCGACAGCCCCATAAGCGACGAGGTGCTTGACGAGCAGATCAAGGCTGAAAATCCCTTGACGGGCGAAAGCTTTATTATCCTTGTCAACGGTAAGCGTATTTTTGCCACGGGCGGCAACTGGGTACCCTGCACTCCGTTCCCGACCACGGGAATGGGTGAGCAGTACCGCAAGCTGCTGACTTTGGCCGTAAAGGGCAACCAGAACATCTTACGTGTGTGGGGCGGCGGACTTTACGAAATGGACGAGTTTTACGATATCTGCGACGAGCTTGGCATTATGGTCACGCAGGACTTTTTGCTGGCCTGCGGAAAGTACCCCGATGACCTTGATTGGTGGGTCGAAAGCTTTAATAAAGAACTTCGTGCCAACATCGTAAGGCTTCGCAACCACGCTTCGCTTATCGCTTGGTTCGGCAATAACGAAGACGGAGACGGCTTTGATTGGGACGACCCCAATATGAAAAATATGGCCTTGCAGTATAAGTCCTACCGTCCTATCCTCAATGAGCTTGACCCCAACCGTCCGTTCAGACCGTGTTGCTCGTGGGGTGGCAAGGGTAACACCGACCCCACCATTGGCGACTGCCATCTGACCTGGTGGTTCAGAGGTGCCGAGAACATTGACCCAAGCTGGTTCGATATTGTCGGCAGAATGGCCACCGAAAGTGCTATCGAGGGTTATCCGTTGCCCACATCCTTGAGAAAATTCCTCTCCGAGGAGGATATTCTCGACCGTGACAGCGACGTTATCGAGTACCATATCAAAAACAATATGTATTTCGAGCCTGCAGGGCTTTTGTCGGTACATAACCGCCTCAAAAAGTCTGCCGAGGTGGTCATGGGCCGAAGCGATGACCGCTATGAGGATATCTACCGCCTGTCCTACATTCAGTATGAATGGGCAAGAATGGTTTTAGAGGGCGCACGGCGCTCGAATTGGTACTGCTCGGGTATTCTTTATTGGATGTATAACGACTGCTGGCCGGCTTTGGGCTATGCCGTGGTCGACTACTACGGTGTGCCGAAATCGGGCTGGTATGCCACCAAATATTCGGGTGCACCCATAGCCGCCACCATCCGTGAAAACGGCGGTGAGTTGTATTTCACCGTGCTCAACCATAGCCTTGAAGCCGTTGGGCTTGACTACAAGATCAAGCTGTATCAGGCATCCGCCGATCAGCTGAACGAGGTTGCACACGGCAAGGTGACCGCAAACCAAAACAACAGCACCGAGATAATGTCGGTTACGGCTGATGCGTTTGACCCCATGAAGGACAAAAACATCATCGTATTTCTGGAGCTTTACCGTGACGGCGAGCTGATAAGCCGTGCACGCTGGTACCCTGAGTGGATAAGCAACCTGAAGTTACCCAAGGCTGAGGTCGAGGTCACCGTTGACCGCAACAAAAAGACCGTCACCGCCACCTGCCAAAAGGGTGTTGCCATCGGTCTTGCCTTTGATGCCGACGCCGTGTTTGAGGATAACTATATCGACCTTTTGGAGGGTGAGACCAAAGTCATCCCATACACCACACTTGACGGCTTCGACAAGATAGACGTTTACGGGTATAACGTCGATATAGTCAACGGATTGTGATCTGATCTATAAAACAACAAGAAGCTCCCCTTGGACAATCAAGGGGAGCTTCTTACGTTTTGAGGTTTATTAAATATCAGTTCTCGCTGTAGATGACCGTTACATCGGGGTGGAGCTGGAGGATGGATGCGGGAACCTTGGGGTCTACGGGACCTTCCATAGCCTTTTTGATGATATCGAGCTTGGCCTTGCCGTTGGCAACCATCAGAATGCGCTTGGCCTGCATGATCGACATCATACCCATTGTGATAGCACTCTTGGGAACATCGTCCTTCGAAGCAAAGAAGCGTGAGTTGGCCTCAATGGTCGAGGGGTCGAGCGTTACGGGGTGGGTGGCGGCGGTGAAGAAATCGTCGGGCTCGTTAAAGCCGATGTGTCCGTCAAGACCGATTCCTAAGAGCTGCAGGTCAATTCCGCCCAAGGACTTGATAAGCTCGTCATAGGCCTCGCCCTCTTTTATGAGATCCTCGGCACAGCCGTTGGGAACATAGGTCTTCGACTTGTCAATATCAACGTGATCAAAAAGATTGTCGTTCATAAAATAGCGGTAGCTCTGGTCATGACTGCCGTCAAGACCAACGTACTCGTCAAGGTTGACCGAGGTGACGTTTTTGAAAGAGATCTCGCCGTTTTCGACCTTCTTGATAAGGTTCTTGTAGGTGCCGACCGGCGATGAACCGGTTGCAAGTCCCAAAACGCAATCGTTTTTGAGAATGATCTGTGCCGCAATGATGTCAGCGGCCTTTTTGCTCAGTTCCTCATAGGTTTTTACAGTGATGAATTTCATAAATAAATCTCCTTTTATTCAGCCTTGTGACCCTTGGCTATAATTTTATTAAGAACACGGTCGACATATTCCTCGGTGTGCTCTTCGCTTTCAACCATAACACGGACGACCGGCTCGGTTCCGCTCTGTCTTAAAAGCACACGGCCCTTACCTGCGATAAGCTCCTCAACCGCCTTAACCTCGGCAAGAACGTCGGGGTCATTAACAGCAGCGGCCTTGTCGTTTACACGGACATTCTTGGTGAGCTGGGGATAAAGCTTTACGGGCTCGGCCAGCTTGGCAAGTGTAAGCTTGGAGTCGCAGATCTCCTCGGCTACCATAATAGCGGTCAGAAGTCCGTCACCTGTGGTAGCGTATTTTTTAAGGATAATGTGACCCGACTGCTCGCCGCCTAAGGAGTAATCGTTCTCCTGCATACATTCGTAAACAAAACGGTCGCCGACTGCGGTCTCGGCAAACTTCATACCGGCCTCTTTAAGGCTGTTGACGAAGCCCGAGTTCGACATAACGGTGGCAACAACGGTGTCGCCGTTGAGCATTCCGCGGTTTTTAAGACGCTTGCCCAAGATGTAGAGCATCTTGTCACCGTCGACAACGTTGCCGTTTTCATCAACGGCAATACAACGGTCACAGTCGCCGTCAAAGGCAAAGCCGAGATCAAGGTGTTGCTCCTTGACCAAAGCGCAAAGCTTTTCAATATGGGTCGAGCCGATGCCGTTGTTGACGTTAAGTCCGTCGGGCTCGGCACCGATAACGGTGGTCTGTGCGCCCAATGCGCCGAATACCGATTTTGCGATCATCCACGATGCGCCGTTGGCACAGTCAAGACCGATGCGAAGATTCTTGTAGGAATGAGAAGCCAACGAAATGAGGTAGGCAACATAGCGGTTACGTCCTGCAACATAGTCAACGATGCAACCGATGCGCTCTCTGACCGCCAAGGGCAGGTCGGGGGTGTTAAGTCCCAAAGCCTTCATATCGCCGTCAATATAGGCCTCGATAAGTGCCGTTGTGTTGTCGTCAAGCTTTTCACCGTAGCGGTTGATGACCTTGATGCCGTTGTCATAGAACGGGTTGTGCGATGCGGTTATCATAATACCGCAGTCAAACTCATCCTGACGGGTGACATAAGACACGCTGGGGGTGGTGGTAACGTGAAGCATATATGCATCGGCACCCGAAGCGGTGATACCTGCAACAATGGAATACTCAAGCATATAGCTCGAACGGCGGGTATCCTTACCGATGACTATTTTGGGGCGGTAGTTGGCTTTAGTACAGCCCGAAAGCTCGGACGAATAGTACCAGCCCAAGAAACGGCCGACCTTATAGGCCTGCATCGAGGTCAGGTCACGGTTGGCCTCACCTCTGAAGCCGTCGGTGCCGAAATATTTGTTCTTTCTCGGTTTATTGGGGTCGGTGGGGTGAAGGGCTATCTTGTCGTGCAGAAGCTCGTCGGTCGAAACGCCGAACAGCTCACAAAGCTGAAGCACCTTGTCTATCTGCGGCAGAGCCTGCCCCATCTCCCATTTTGAGACCGACTGACGGGATACGTTGATTTTTTCGGCTAACTGTTCCTGCGAAATGTTGGCTGCCACACGCAGCTCGGTAATCTTTTCACCTATTGTCATATTCTTGCGCTCCTTGTTATAATGTTGCGGAAATCGTGCTGAAATATACAGATTTGAATGCTAAAATATATTCACTTTGAATTTACGTTATTATAATACCAAACTTTTTTATAAGTATCAAGCAAGTTTGAATTGAATTTTTGGAAACCACAGGTTGCGAAAAGTTGAAATAAAGCATTAAAAATGTGTGAGATAAATATGAACAAGGCTAAAATTGCAAATAAAAGTTTACATAGTGATGGTTTGAGGATCAAGCGTATAGCTGTCCATTGTTTTTCGCAAAGATTTTGATATGCTGAAAATGCTATTGTCAAAATGACTAATTATGCATTTTTATTCATAAATATTCATTAAAATTGCATAAATATGAATATTTTTGCAAAAAACTTTAAAAAAGGACTTGATTTTTTAAATAAGGAGTGTATAATGTTGATTATAGCAAAATTTTAAAGGAGATCGTTCAAAATGAAAGAGATCAAAAAAGTAGTTCTTGCCTATTCGGGCGGACTTGATACTTCAATTATCATTCCCTGGCTTAAGGAAAACTATAACAATCCCGAGGTCATTGCCGTTTCGGGCGACGTCGGTCAGGGAACCGAGCTTGACGGCCTTGAAGAAAAGGCTTTAAAGACCGGCGCTTCCAAGCTTTATGTACTCGACCTTAAAAAGGAGTATGTTGAGGATTACATCTGGCCTTGCCTTAAAGCAGGCGCCGATTACGAGTCTTATCTGCTCGGAACCTCGCACGCACGTCCCTGCATTGCAAAAGCGCTGGCCGACATTGCCAAAAAGGAAAATGCCGACGCTATCTGCCACGGCTGTACCGGTAAGGGTAACGACCAGGTTCGTTTTGAACTGACCCTCAAAGCATTTGCACCCGATCTTCAGATCATCGCCCCCTGGCGTGAGTGGGACATCAAGTCCCGTGAGGAGGAGATCGAGTATGCCGAGGCACACAACATCCCCTTGAAGAGCAACCGTGAGACCAACTACTCCAAGGATAAGAACGTATGGCACCTTTCTCATGAGGGTATGGACCTTGAGGATCCTGCTAATGAGCCTCTTTATAATAAGGAAGGCTTCCTCGAGTTGGGCGTTAGCCCCGAGCAGGCACCCGATACTCCTACTTATGTTACCATCCACTTTGAAAAGGGTGTTCCCACCGCAGTTGACGGTGTTGAGATGGACGGCTTGAAGATAGTTGAGACCCTTAATGAGATCGGTGGCAAGAACGGTATCGGATTGCTCGACCTTGTTGAGAACCGACTTGTCGGCATGAAGAGCCGTGGCGTTTATGAAACCCCCGGCGGTGCCATTCTTTACAAGGCACACGAGGTTTTGGAGACCATCACCCTTGACCGAGACACCTCTCACTACAAGAAGCTTGTTGCACAGAAATTCGGTGAGCTTGTTTACTTCGGTCAGTGGTTCACTCCGTTAAGAGAGGCTCTTTCGGCTTTTGTTGACAAGACCCAGGAGAATGTTTGCGGTGACGTTAAGCTCAAGCTTTACAAGGGCAATATGATCAACGCAGGCGTTACCTCGCCGTATTCTCTCTATGATGATGAGATCGCATCCTTCGGTGATGATGACGGCGCATACGATCAGAAGGATTCCGCAGGCTTTATCAATCTGTTCGGTCTGCCCATCAAGGTTCAGGCCAAGCTCAACGAAAAGCTCGGAAAGCAATAATCATATACCAAACGAATACACATAACGCGGCGGAAAGCATCCGCCGCGCTTTGTGGCTTTTATATGAACGTAGGGAACGACAAGAGTCCCTGTTAGGGGAAATGTCCGCGAAACGGGCAAAAGGGTAATGGCGAGCGTAGCGAGTCGTAACCCTGTTGTTCCGCAAAAAGATTCTTCGGCTGTAAACAGCCTCAGAATGACACGGTGAATAAGCTTGTTGTCATCCTGAGCGTAGCGAAGGATCTTACACCTATTTTTAGGAGTGACAAAATGAAACTTTGGGCAGGAAGATTTAAAAAGGAACTCGATCCGAGAACCAACGACTTTAACCGTTCGTTGCCGTTTGACAGCCGTATGTACCGTCAGGACATTATGGGCTCGATGGCACACGCCAAAATGCTGGGCAAGTGCGGTATTATTTCCAAAGAGGACTGCGACAAGATAATTGACGGTCTCAAAGGCATTCTTTCGGATATTGATAACGGCAAATTGGCTTTTGATGATGTTTCGGAGGATATCCACACCTTCACCGAGGGTGAGCTGACCAAGAGGATAGGGGATGCAGGCAAGCGTCTGCACACCGCCCGTAGCCGTAACGATCAGGTTGCTTTGGACATTCGTCTTTATCTGCGTGATGAGTGTGACACACTCATAGAAATGCTCAAGGAGTACGTCGGAGTAATTGCCGAAAAGGCCGCCGAGTATTCCGAGACCGTTATGCCGGGCTACACACATCTTCAGCGTGCACAGCCCATCGTTTTCGGCCATCAGCTGTTGGCCTATGCCGAAATGGCAATGCGAGACATCGGCCGTATCAAGGACTGCCGTGAAAGAATGAACGTGTCACCCTTGGGCTCCTGCGCTTTGGCCGGCACTACCTATCCCTTGGACCGTGAATATGTTGCCGAGCAGCTTGGTATGAACGGTGTGACCCAAAACAGCCTTGACGGTGTTTCCGACCGTGATTTTGTGTTGGAGCTTGCTTCGGCTCTGTCCATTATAATGGTGCATCTTTCCCGTTTTGCGGAGGAGATCATCCTTTGGTGCTCGGGTGAGTTCAGATTTATCGAGCTTGACGATGCTTTTTCGACCGGTTCATCCATCATGCCGCAGAAAAAGAACCCCGATATTGCCGAGCTGGTCAGAGGAAAGTCGGGCCGTGTGTTTGGTGACAATATGGCATTGCTTACCGCAATGAAGGGCATTCCGCTTGCCTACAACAAGGATATGCAGGAGGACAAGGAGTCCATTTTTGATGCGGTCGATACCGTCGAAAAGTGCCTTACCGCCTTTATCCCAATGCTCGACACCATGAAGGTCAATGCCTCCAATATGAGAAAAGCTGCTTCGTTTGGCTTCATCAACGCTACCGACTGTGCCGACTGGCTGGTCGGTCAAGGTCTGCCGTTCCGTGATGCCTACAAGGCAACGGGTGAGCTGGTCGCAAGATGCATCGAGCTTAACACTTCACTTGAGGAGCTTCCGATAGAGGAGTACAAAAAGGTCTGCGAGCTGTTTAACAACGACCTTTATAAGACAATAGATCTTGACAAGTGTGTCCGTGACCGTACCGTTCTGGGCGGCCCTGCACCGAGTCAGGTCAAATTCCAGGCCGAAAATCTCAAAAAGCGCCTTAATAACATATAAAATTTAGCCTTATCGCCGAGCAGGTAATCTCTGTTCGGCGATTTTGTTTATATAAAACCTAATATTTAACAGATTTAAGTATTTTTTGTGAACATTAACAAAAATATCTTGCAAAAGAAGCCGTTTGCAAGTATAATCGAATGTGTGTATACTTTTAACTCTGAAAGGTAGAGAAATGATGAGAATGTTTTTAAAGAAGGGCGTTTGCGTATTGCTGATGTGCTGTGTACTGTTTGGGCTTTGCTCGGTCGGTATCAGTGCCGCTGTGGTATCGGCTGATTCGATGCTTAAAGAATATGTTGCCGATTTCGAGGGTAACTATTATTCCAACCTCAAGTCGGATAACTGCACCTCGGCTGAAATAGTTGACGAAAACGGAGGCAAGGCACTTGAGGTCAGCATCAAGTCGAACGCTCAAACCAACCGTTTTGAAATACATAACACAAAAAACGGCAACCTTACTCTTAACGACGGCAAGATATATGCCGTTACGATAAAGTATAAGGTTGTTCAGGTCGGCGGTGACGAGACACTTGCCAATGCACCTACCACCATCAACCTTGTCCGCTATACAGGTAGCGGCAATCAGCTGGTCAAGGTCAAGGCCTTCCCCGATTCGACCTATTACCACGGCGACACCACCGATTGGATAACTGCATCGGTCGTGTTCAAGGCAGGTGTTGCATCGTCTCCCGAGTATAATCGCCTTGCTATCAACGTGGTATCCTCATCCTGCCCCGAGATCGAAACCAATATCGAAGCTAATATGACCAAGGTTTTGTTTGACGATATCACGGTTCACGAGTGCGCCGAGAACACCAAGTCGATCGAATTTGTTTCCAACGGCGGCAATTATTGTGAGCCTTTGCTGCAGGGTGCAGGCTCAAGCCTTGAGCTGCCCACACCCACCCGTGATCTTTATGATTTCGCAGGCTGGTATACCGACGTCGATCTTAAAAAGGCATTCAAAAAGACCACCATGCCCGGTGATCTTACTACACGTCTTTATGCCAAGTGGACCGTCTCCGAGGAGGCTGTTACGGTCAAGTTTGAGTCCTTTAACGGCACAAAGGTTGAGACTGCTGTCGGTCGTGAGGGTGATGCTTTGACGCTGCCTGTGCTGACCCGTGACGGCGCCAACTTTGCAGGCTGGTACGATAAGGAGTATAAGGAAAGATATACTGCGTCAACCTTCCCTGCAGAAAACACCACTCTGTATGCCAAGTGGGAGCTTATTCCTCAGCTTTGCAGCTTTGAAAACGTTGCAGATTTCCCCAAGCCGGACAACGGTGTATTCACCCAGAGATGCTTACTTGGTGACGATAAGTATAAGACCAAGAAGGATGCCTATAAGAGTGATATGGCTCTGCACTATTCCTTCCAGCGTGGTTATGACCTCACCGGCTCGGCAGGTAAGAGCACCCCTGCAGGCGTTATGCTCCACGATGAAAACGGCAACAAGATCAAGCTGACAGCAGGTAAGACCTACGTTATCACCTTTAAATATAAGGTTGTTGATTACATCAGTAACCGTGGAAGCATTGTCCTTATTGCCGCAGGTAGCGGAGCCTGGTCGGACCGTGCTGTCCAAAGCAGCAAAACGGCCGCAGTTTATTACGGCGAAGAGGACGAGAAAAAAGGCTGGCAGACCGCCACCTTCACCCACACCTGGGCGCCTAAGAGCGAAGCAGGAAGCTATTGCTATATCGCAATCGGCGGTGAGGCCGAGGTATATGTTGACGAGGTTCTTGTCTACGAGTACGACAAGAATATCAAGGTGCAGGCCAATAAGATGATGCTTGTGTTCGACAGTGGTATCGCACCTATGGTTGATACTATCTATGCCGAGCGTGGCACCGAGGTCACCCTGCCTGAGCTTGAAATGGAAGGCTACCGCTTCCTCGGTTGGTCCTACGATGAGGATCGACTCGAGCCCGTTCAAGCCGAAACAATCACTCTTGATAAAATGTATACCAAGCTGTATGCCGATTGGTTTAAGATTCCTCCCGTGGTAGATACCCCCGAACCCGAGCCTCAGCCCGAGCCTCAGCCCGAACCCGAGCCGGTTGTGGTCGAAAAGGAAATCCCGTGGCTTTATATCATCATTGCGGCGGCCGCCCTTGTGGTAATCGCAGGTGTTGTCGTGGTGATAATCGTTGTTGCCAAAAAGAAGAAGTCTTAATATAAAAGATGTATTAAACCTAAAACATTAAATAATAAGTAAAGGATGAGCATTATGAAAACTGCCGTGCGCACTCTATGCGTTTTACTGTGTTTCGTAATGCTTTCCTGCGTTTTATCGGTTGGTGTCGGCGCAGTCACCGCTTCAGAAAGCGTCAAGCTATCGACCTATATCGCAGATTTTGAAAGCAATTACTATTCCAATCTCAATTCTCCCAACTGTTCAAGCGGCTCGATTGTCAAGGATGGCACGAGCAATGTCTTGAGCTTTGTCGCAAAGTCCAAGGCCGATACCCACCGTTTTGAGATATACAACTCTCAAAACGGGGCGCTTACATTAAAAAACGACCGAATTTATGCTGTTACAGTCAGCTATAAGGTTGTTCGTATCGGCAAGGAAAATCCCAACGGTGCCACGACCATATCACTGGTGCGCTACAACGGTTCAAGTGATGAGCTTGTTAAGATCAAGCCGTTTCCCGATTCGACCTATAATGTAGGTGACACCACCGATTGGGTAACCGAAACCGTTGTGTTTAAGTCGACCATTTCACCGACTGATCAGTACAACCGACTTGCCATAAACGTTGTGTCGTTATCCTGCACTGAGAACGAATCGGGCGTTGAGTCAAGAACCACCGAGATTCTGTTTGATAACATTACCGTAACCGAGTGTGACGGTGCAACCAAGACAATTGAGCTTGAATCCAATGGGGGAGAGCATTGCGAGCCGATCCTTGCCAAGGTAGGCGAAACGGTCGAGCTGCCCATCCCGAAAAGAGACTTGTTTGATTTTGACGGTTGGTATACCGATGTAAAGCTGACCAAGAAATACACGAAGACCACTATGCCAAGCAACCTTAGTACCAAGCTGTATGCTAAGTGGAAGGTCTCCGAGGATGCCGTTGCCGTAAACTATGTCACCAACAACGGACAAAGCGTCGAGTCTTCGGTTGGCCGTGAGGGTGACCGACTCGAACTGCCCGAGTTGGCTCGTGACGGGTTCCATTTCGCAGGCTGGTTCGACAAATCCCTAAAGCAAAAGCAGAATTTGTTCACCTTCCCGAGTGAGAGCGTGACCCTTTATGCCAAGTGGGAGCCCATCCCGGTGCTTTGTGGCTTTGAAAACAAGGAGGTTTATCCCGAGCCGAGCGGTAGTGCCGTATCCAAGCGGTATGAGATAACCGACAAGCAGTCCAAGGAAGGTAAATATTCACTTTATTACGATTTTTGGAAGGCTTATCCCGAATCCACGGGTAAAACCGGCTTTGCCCGTTGTGTTTTAAGGGACGAAAACGGGGAATATATCCGTGTCAATAAAGGCGAGGCCTACACCGTTACCTTTAAATATAAGGTCGTTGCTATAGACGAGCCGTATAAGTACGGTGAATACTTTGGAATCGTTACTTCTAACAAAGGTAGTGCGTGGAGCTCGCCAACCTTGCAGATGGAGTATTATGACGGATACAGGTATACCAATGACGTCGGCAAGGGCTGGAAGACCTGCACCCTTAGCTTCACCGCCAATTATGAGTCCGATACCGCCAATTGCCTCAGCATAGGTGTCGGCGGCGTGTCAAAGGTCTATATTGATGAGATATACGTTTACAGATATGATAAGCAGTTCAAGTACACCGACAAGGGCTCAATGCTGTGCTTTGATACCAATTGCGGTATAACCGTTGATACGGTTTTTGCCAAGCGTGGAACCGAGGTCACTCTGCCCACCCCCGAAAGGGAAGGCTACCGCTTCGGCGGCTGGTACTACGATGCCGAGCTGATGCAGTTGGTTGAAAGCGACACCTTCACCGTCAACACGATGTGTACCACGCTGTATGCCGAGTGGTTTAGCCCGTCCGAGGATAACGAAACACAACAGCCCGAGGACACTCAACCCGAGCCTCAGCCTGAGCCTGAGCCTCAACCCACACCCGAACCGCAGCCCGAGTCGGATAATATGTGGCTATACATTATAATAGCCGCAGGTGCGGTGGTGGTGATCGGAATAGCCGTGACCGTGGTGCTGATAGTCAAAAAGAGGCATTGAATCTAACCGCCAATTTGGTCGAAGTATCCTTAATAAAACGCAAAAGCAAATAAGCGTTTTACCAAGCACAAATAATCCCCCAACACCCCTGCAGACCCAACCTGCAGGGGTGTTGTTTTATAGCATCGCCCGCCGCAAGCCGACCTGTTTACACCCATAATTAAACAGGTAGCCTTCGCATATGACAGCCTTCTCTTGTGAGAGAAGGTGTCACGGCAAAGCCGTGACGGATGAGTAGTAAAGCTACACTATCATATTAGCTTAATTGTAACCCAACCAACACCTCATCCGTCATTGCTGCGCAATGCCACCTTCCCCAACTGGGGAAGGCTAAAACGGTACGAGGCCGACCGTAGGGGCTTTCCTGTTCATCTGTCGTAAATTGTGCGTCCAAAAACGCTATTTAAGGCGGAAACCGTGCCCTACAAACCTCTGAATGCCCAAAAATCGTGAAAATACACTATCAAGTCAGACATTTTAAGTGAATACAGTTGTGCTAATTGTCAAATTACACAATAAATATGTGTCGATTTTGTTAATAAATACATAATAAAAAACTTGCATTTAGCAAAATCCTCTGTTATAATATGGTTAAGAGTGGTACTGTATCGGGATTTTTATATCCTGACGCAGTATTCGTGCTCATTTTATTTCCAAAAGGAGAATTCACTATGACAAGGAACATCAGAAAAATCGTCAGCGTTATCTGTGCTGTCGCACTTCTGTTGTCTCTCTGTACGGTATCGTTGATCGGTACTTCGTCCGCTGTTATCGACAGCAAGGATGATGCAACCGTAGTTACCAACTTTGAGGCATTCAAGACTTACGACTTCAATAACGCATCCGGCTTCGGCTACAAGCGCTACATCGACGGCTTTAGCTACGTAGATGGCGGTGTAAGACTGGCCAACAACGGCAACGGCGGTGGCGTTTACTTCGCAACCGACCCTGCTCACACCGAGCTTGTTAACCACCAGAACGGTGCCGCAGCAAGCTCTCTTCTCAAGCTTGATGCAAACGCTACTTACAGAGTATCGCTTACCTATAAGTGTCTTGCAGAATCTACCAAAGGCGGAGTATTACTTTTGGTTGTTCCCGATGCTACCGGCACTACTGATACTGCAGCTCCCCAGAAGAATGCCGGCTTCATTTCGATTATGGAAACCCAAAATGCCTTCCCCGATACCTATAGTCCGGCTCTCACCGCAGATAGCGAAGTAAGAACCGTTGTTTACACTTTCACCGTAGGTGCAAAGGCTATCAACCTCGGTCTTTCTCCCAACCAGAATGGCGGTAAGTTCTGGGTTGATGAGGTCGTTATCGAAAAGGGTAGCGCATATATCCAGCTCAACGATATGAACAACGAGTATGATTTCGATTATACCGATGAGGCTATCCAGACCTCTGTTCTCGACAGAATGGATGCTCTTAAGACCAGCGATGCCAGCGGTACCAAGAACCACTATTCCTGGTACAACTGGGACGACTTCAAGTTCAACGCTTCCGGCTCTGATTCTTACCCCGGACTTCCCGGCTTCACCGCTGAAGGTATGAAGTTCGTTGTCGGTAAGGGTGCAAACATTGAAAACGGCAAGACTAATATGTGGGCTTCCAATGCTCTTGTTTACGGCGACGGAAATGATGACGGTTGGGGCAACCTCAACACCAAGTATCTCAGATTCCGTGACGAGGCAACCTACCTCATCACCGTAAAGTATAAGGTTACCCAGGTTACCGCCAACGTTACCTTGGCTCTTGGCTATATGAACGACTGTACAGCAGGTGCTGTCAACATTGTCGACGGTTCTGTTGTAAGCCACAACACCGTAACCGAGGATTGGCAGTATCTTACCGTAGCTGTCGACACTGCAGAGAAAACTGCAATGGCCGATAAGATCCTTACTCTTACCGGTTGTGTCAGCAGCGACCAGAAGTGGGCAACCATTATCGTTGACTCTGTTAAGGTTCAGGAAAAGAGAGACGTTGCTAACGGAATCGCTGTTATGGCTTACAACAATAAGGGCGAAGTCAGCTACGAGCTCGTTTCTATGGGCAGCAATATGACCCTTCCCGTTCCCGATAACGACAATCCCGATGCAGCATTCGCAGGCTGGTACACCAGCGCTGATTTTGCAGAGGGCACTAAGGTCGATATGAGCGGCTTTGCTCCTCAGAAGGGCACCAACAAGCTCTATGCAAAGTGGTCCAATACCGCTTCCGTTGTCGTATTTGACAACCAGGGTGATGCTACCGAGCAGAAGCTGGCCGTTGGTCTCGATCTCCCCGATCCCGTACGTCCTCATGCAAGTCTCTTCTTCGAGGGCTGGTTCTTAGAGCCTACCTTCAAGACTCAGATTACCACTGTTCCCGATTATGATGTTACCTTGTATGCAAAATATAACGGAACCTTCCTTGGCTTCAACAACATTTCTCACGTTGCAGGTGAGACTACCGGTAGCCCCGCTATCGTAGTTGATCCCGCAGATGCTGACAACAATGTCGTTCTGTTTGAGGCCGGTAAGAATAGCAGACCTAACTTTATGCTTCCTTCTTACGATGTAGCAGGCTCCGGCGCATTCGAGCTCAAGCCCAACACCACCTATATCGTATCCTATAAGGTAAAGAAGATCAATGCTGAAATTGCTGCCGCAAGCATCGATTTCTACCAGGGCGACCATAAGTCCGGTACCGAAACTACCCGTACCGCAATCGCCGGCTCCAATGGCGGTGCCGCCTCTACCGAGTGGGTTACCAACAGCTTCTCCTTCACCACCGGCGAGACCCTCTATCTTGAGCGTGTAAAGTGGTCTTATCAGAATCACATATTCTTCACAATTTATAATGGAACTGCAAGCATCGGCGTTTACGTTGATGATATCTGCATCGCAGAGGCTCTGACCGAGGCTCCCGAAGGCACCGTTGGTGTATACTTCGAGACCAACTCGACTGAGCTCCCCACCATGTACGGATATCCCGGTGAGGCATTGCCCGAGATCGCAGATCCCTCTCTTGCAGGTCATAGCTTCATTGGTTGGTTTACCGACAAGGCTCTTACTACCCCCTTCACCGCAGCCACCTTCGGTGATAAGGATATCACCATCTATGCTAAGTGGAAGAGCAATCCCTTCCTTGTTGACTTCTCTGAATACGAGAACGGCGGCAGCCAGATGTCTGCCCGTGCCAAGTTTGAAACGGATGCTAACGGTAATGATTACCTCGATTGGTGGGTAAACCACGCAGACACCAACACCTCCGATACCGGAACTCCTTATCGTGTATTTATGAACAAGGCCGGTCAGCACTACACCGTTGATACCGGTAGTCAGTACACCTTCACCTTTAAGTATAAGCTTCTTGAGGGCAATGTAACCATTAAGGCTGTCACCAACAACAAGCTGAACGGCTGGGCCGGTTACACTGTTCATCAGGATGATTCCCTTGTCCTTAACAAGATCACCGATAAGTGGACCGAGGGCAGACTCACCTTCACTGCAGCTCCCGAGGGCGGTAAGTACCTCTCGTTCGGTATCGCAGGTCACGGTCACGTAATCGTTGACGATATTCAGATCGAAGCATCCGGCGGTCGTTCTAACCTCTACGGTTCTACCGCAATCTTCTTCAACACCAACGGTGGCGAAAATGTTGATGCTATCTCCGGCGATCCCGGTGAGGCAATCGGCAAGCTCCCCGTTCCTGTAAAGGCAGGCTACGCTTTCGATAAGTGGTACACCGATGCCGAGCTTACTACCCCCTTCACCGAGAAGGTTTGGGGCGAAGAGGATATGACCCTCTACGCAAGCTGGTCTATCGCAAAGTTCAACGAAGGCTTTGAGGATTACCCCAACTCTGTACTCGCTCAGGGTATCTCTGGCGGATACAAGCTCTACAAGGATACCATCACCGGCTTTGATAAGGCAAACGTTCAGAAGGGCGCTGTTTCTATCTACCGTGACGGAACTCAGACCGGAACCAAGGCATTCACCCTTTGCCGTTCCAATGATCTTGAGCTGACCGTTGGCAAGCAGTACACCGTTACCTTCTACGTCAAGCCCGAAGCTATCAATGATGCTGCAGGCACCATTTCGCTGATCGGTATGTCGTCCAACACCGGCATTGCCGCACCCAAGAGCACCAATGTTATCACTACAATTGGCGACCTCAAGGCAGGCGAGTGGCAGAAGGTTTCCTACACCTTCACCGCAGATCAGAAGTATGTCGGTATCTCTACTACTGCCGGCAACAACCTCTATCTTGATAACTTCACCTTGACCCTCAAGGGTTATACCGGAACCACCACCGGTGACACCTCTGTCAACCCGATGATCATCGCTCTGATGGTTGTCCTTGCAGCAGGCGCACTCATCGTAACCGGCAAGAAGGTTTTCGAGAAATAATCTAACCTAAACGAACGACCCCATCCAATCGGATGGGGTCGTTTTTCGTGTCATATAATTCAAAATTTAATTGATTGCATGTATTCTCTCGGTGTCATCGAGGTGATTTGCTTAAAAACTCGAGTGAAATATTGCGGTGATGAAAAGAAAAGCTTGTCAGATATTTGGGCGTTGTTTAAGCGTTGCTCACGAATAAGCATTTTTGCCTCGTTAATTTTCAGTTCGGTGTAATACTGTATAATTGTTTTCCCCGTTGCCTTTTTGAACGTTTCGCAAAGCTGACTTTTACCATAGTTGGTAAACTGACAAAGCTCCTCGATGGTGACGTTACCGTAAATCTTGTTTTCAAGCTGTGTTATGACATCGGCAACAAGCTTGTTTGTAGTTGTGCTATTGTGTTGCTTGAACACAGTGTATGAACCCTGCTCAAGCACATCCGATTCTATCGAGCGCTTGAGTAAAATCAAAAACTGTTCAAGATATGTTTTAATCATCTGCTCGGCACCAAACGGCTCGGTTGGGTGTTGTTTTATAAATCCCGGATTTGAGCCGTATGCCGTTTGCATCTCGTTGACAATGGCGGCAAGCAGACCTTGAAGATTGTATGGAACGTTGACAATACTATTTTTAAAAGTATTCATCGCACGGCCGTTTGCCGCAAATGTCATTATGAAAATATTTGCAGGTGTAATTCCGTCACATTTTACGCTATGAAGCTCACCCGGCTTATGAAAAATTATTTCGCCCTTGTTGATTACGTAGGTTGAATCGTCGGCCGTTGCAACAACACTGCCGTTGTCAACGTAAACAAACTCCCAAAAGGGATGCTTCTCACGTCCCGATTGGTAGTTCGCAGTAAAATCAAAATAGTACATAGTGAAAATACTCGAAACTGTGATCGGACAGTTTAACTTTAATCGGTGAGCGTATAGATCCTTATAAAATTCTGACATATAGCACCTCGGAATAAATTATAAAACAATCGGAATATAATGTACTGTATTTCCCTTATGTCTATTGTAACATAAACTTAAAGAAAATCAACCCAGAAATAATCAGGAGGTAATCTTATGATAAAATTCGGACTTATCGGCTTTGGCGGAATTGCACGTTCACACAAGGCCGCACATACCCGTCTTGAAAACGAGGGCTTTGGCTCCAAGCTGGTTGCTATTTGTGATATCAGACCCGAAATTTTCGGACAGGATATGGAAATAAACCTTGGTGCCGCTAATGTTGGCAGTATGGACGGAATAAACCTTTATACTTCGGTTGATGAAATGCTCGCAAAAGAGGAGCTCGATGCTGTTGATATCTGCCTGCCTTCTTATATGCACGCAGATATGGCCATCAAGTGCCTTGAAAAGGGTCTTCACGTTATGAGTGAAAAGCCGATGGCACTTTGCACCACAGATTGCGACCGTATGATCGCCGCCGCTCAAAAGGCCGACCGCAAGCTGATGATAGGCCTGTGCCTGCGCTTTGAGCCGATGTATCTTTGCTTAAAGGAAATGATCGATTCCAACAAGTTTGGCAAGGTGCACAACGTGTATTTTGAGCGTCTCGGCGGAATGCCCACCGGCTGGGAAAATTGGTACTACGACCCCGAAAAGTCGGGCGGTATTGAGTTTGACCTGCATATTCATGACCTTGATATGACCCGCTTCCTTTTCGGTGAGCCCAAGTGGGTATCCTCGGTTAAGAACGGTTACAAGAACATCAACACCCGCTTTGGCTACGATGGTTTCTCGGTTATGACGGTGGACGATTGGAGCGGCTCAAACACCTTCAAGTTCAAGATGGGCTACCGTGTTGCTTTTGATGATGCAACCGTTGTTATGGATAACGGTGTTGTTACCGTGTTCCCCAATGAGGGTGAGGCATATAACGTTGAATACGGCAAGCAAGGCAGAATGACCGAAGAGCTTCGCTATCTCTGCCTGCAGATTACCGACGGCATTGAGAACACTATAAACTCACTTGAAAGCACCAAAGCTGACATCACATTGACCGAAAAGGTTCGTGAAAGCTATATGTGCAACGGAAAGGTGATCGAGTTATGAGTACCAAAATCGGAGTAATCGTTTCTTTCAATAAAAACACCAACATTTTAGAGAAATTCAAAGAAATAAAAGAGCTTGGACTTCAGACCTGCCAGGTCAACATTTGGGATATGTCACTGTATACCGACGAGGTTGCTGAGGCAATGGTCAATGCGTCTAAGGAGACCGGCATTGAGATTTCGACCTTTTGGGCAGGCTGGAGAGGACCGCAGTCGTGGAACTTCTACGAGGGTCAGTATGATCTTGGCCTTGTTCCCGACGAATACCGTGCCGACCGTCTTGAGGACCTTTTAAAAGGCGCAGATTTCGTTAAAAAGTTAGGTGTTAAGAACCTTGCAACCCACGTAGGCTTCCTGCCCGAAAATCCTGCTGACGAGCGCTATTGGAAGACCGTTTACGCTTTGCGTAAGGTCTGCAAAAAGCTTGAGGACTACGGAATCCGCTTCCTTTTTGAAACGGGTCAGGAGACTCCCGTTGTGCTGATGCGTGTCATGGAGGATATCGGCACAAGCAATCTTGGAATTAACCTTGACACGGGCAACCTTATCCTTTACGGAAAGGCCAACCCCGTCGATGCACTTGATATGATCGGCACTAAGGTTTTCGACGTTCACCTCAAGGATGGACTTTATCCGACCGATGGTAAGCACTTGGGTAAAGAGGTACGTTTTGGTGACGGCAAGGCCAATTTCAAGGAGTTTTTGCCCAAGCTCAAGGCGTTGGGCTACGATGGAAGCCTCACCATCGAGCGTGAAATAAGCGGTGAAAAGCAGATTGCCGACATCATCTACGCACGTGACCTTATAAAGGAATATTGGAAATAAGTATTCAGTAACAATAAAGACCTCTTTGAACTTAAATGTTCAGAGAGGTCTTTTATGTTGTGTTGTTATTTTAAATGTCCTTCGATTTCGGTTAAGCCCTCGTCAAATATGCTCCAATCCTCGTGCCAACGCAGGTTTTCCAATCTAAAGGCACACGGCCAGGCGGGAAGCCATTGCGAAGGACTAAAAGGTGGTGTAGCGTGGCGTCCCCAACGGGTGTGGAAAATTGCCTCGTCTTGACTTCCTGCAGGTCTGAGACGTTTATTGAGAAACAAAGTGCCGTCGGAGATACCCTGGCAAGCGTTGCACCAGAAGGCAACGGCTCTTTCTTTCCATTGCTTACAGCCCGTGAACTCATACAGCTTCAAGAATGATAAAACATCACGCAAGGCATATTGGTCGAGCGCCTGATGCGGTGTTGAAACACTTGTGGAGCCAAATGTATCGTAGCCTAATTGCGAAATAAGGCAGTCTTCGGGGTATTCGACGGTGAAGTGCATCATCCATGTGCAGAGATACCAGGCGATCTTCTCGGCCTTGGCCACGTATTTATCATCCTTTGTTATCTCGTACAGAGCCAAAGCGTCACGTAACAGAGGAGAAGCCGATTCCTTGTCAATGCTGTAGGTGTCAAGAGCGCCTGCGGTAGTGAAGCCTTTGTCCTCAAGCTCTTGGTAGTAGAAGTCAAATGCCTTGACGGCAGAGATGAGGTATTTTTCTTCACCGCTACGCTTATATGCATTGAGCAAGGGCAAAATCAGAAAACAACCAATGGTGCCTTTCTTGGCAAGAACCTTGCCGTCGCTGTCCCAAGCCTTGGCAAAGCAACCGTTTTCATCTTGACTTTTCAGTGCAAAATCGCAGGTATCAAAAGCGGCTTTAAGGTATTCGGGTTTGTCAATACCGATTTCTTTCAAAAGGTCATAGGCTTCAAAGTAGCCTTCTGCGCCCGTGCCGAGGTTGCAGGCATCGTGACGGATAAGCAAACGACCCTTGGCATCACGCTCGTGAACCTTTCCAACCTTGTTGAGGATTGATTCATACTGGTCTTCACCGACCGTCCAACGGTCAACGTCTTCGGGTTTCATGGTTTCATAAGGCAATTTGAGGGCAGGCAGATAACCCATTTTTGCCGACAAGAAGGTGCCGTTGGTCTCGGTATATTTTAACCACGCATCGTGCACCTCAAGTGCGATATCAAGGTTATCCCGGTCACCGTTTTTGAGATAGTCGTATATAAAAGCATTGGCCATTGATGCGCTTTGACCCACCCAACCGATCTCATAATAGTGCTCTTTCTTTTTGTAGCAGTTGGTGTCGGGGTGCCACTGTGAGCCCGACACAAAGCCTGCAAAACCGTCCTTTTCCCGCATAAAAAGATGACGGGTATAGGCAATTGACAACCGATACAGCTCGTTTGCAGGGCGGGGAGGAAGGATGCTGTGTCCGTAATAGCGCCAGGCAAAGTCTAAAAGATTTTTGTAGCGGTATTTTGTGCCGTCCGACGGGTAAACAAGAAGTATTCCCTCAAAATCATTGGTGGGCTCCATTGTGCCCTGGAAAGGCTCACCCCAAAAGTGACGCTGTAGTGTCTTGGGTTTTTCTTCCTCGGGGAAGATGAGCACGTGCTTTTCGCCCTCATCTACCTTATAAAGCGAACAGGCAGAATTGCTGTTAGCTTCGGCCATAAGAGCGATGCTGACAGTATCATTTTCGCTGTAGGTGCAGGCAGGTATGGTAACTCTATGCGAGGCAAACGACCACGGTGTACCGTCCTCGGCACGGTCACCTACGTATTCGGGCACGTCACCCCAACCGTTGCCGTTGTAGCTTACGGCAGGAATCATTGTGAACGTGGGGTCGCCCTCGAGAATTACCTCCATACGCATTGTATCGCAAGGAGCAGATGTGTGGCGGTGCCAACGATAGGCACCCTCCTCGATTTTTTCAAAGGTGTCGGTCGCACCCTGTAATGCAGGTATGCGAGCAATCGCCTTTTGATCAACGACAATAAAATGTGAAGTGTCTTTTTTTAGAATTTCCGTCATTTTAGGTTACTCCTTCAGATGCTTATTTTATTTATTAAGCAACGGTTCAACGATATTCGGGAAATCCAAATAATTATCAATGGTGATGTAAGGAAAATCGGACTTATAAACCGATTCGTCGTTGCCTCCGAGACCGTAGTCGTCACCGATATAGACGACCTCATCGTGCGAAAGGCCGTGCTCCTTACAGTAAAGGTCAAGGGCGTAATACTTGTTATACGGCTTAGGTGCCATATCAAAGGAGGATGAGCCGCCGACAAATACGCAGTAATCAGAAAAGGCTTCAACGACCTCGTCATAGATCTTCCTGCGCTTAATACGGTCGGGGTCGAAGGCCAGCTTGTCCTCGATCTTGGCGGCGGTGCCCAGGATGGGGAAGGTCACACAGCCCGAGGCGTGGAACTCCACGTTGTCGCCTGCATATTCGGTGAAGCCGTACTTCTCGCGCATGGCGGTGACACGGGCATCCACCGATTCCCGGTCGCAGGGCAGCACGTTGTCCTCGCGGATCACAAGATCACCCGATGCAGCATCGTACTCGGCATACTGCAGGCCGTAGTTGCCCATAATGTCGATGGGGTACTGTCCCATCTGGTTGAAAATGCGGCGGCACATGCCTGCGCCTGCCATGATCAGCTTGTACTTCTTGCCCAGGGCGTCCAGCACAGCGCGGTTCTCGTCGCCGAGAGGGGACTTGTGCTGGGTCAGAGTGCCGTCCAGGTCGAAGGCAAGCAGTTTGATTTTTGCGGGATCGAAATTAGCCATGAGAGACTCCTCCGTGTATTGAACGTTAGCATAAGTATAGCACAGTTTTTTCCGCCCGTCAAGCGGGGGGATCAGACAATAAACTCGTATTTTCCATCTCCCAGCTCGATGCGGACGCATCCGTCCTCGGCGGGCTCGGCGGTGTGGGAGATGCCGTTGCAGACATAGCCCGATTTGCCCGCAAGAGGAAGGCGAAGGGTAGCGGGAACGGGAATTTCCGCGGTGAAGCGGAAGGTGTAGGCAGCATCCTCGGTGTCCCATGCCGTCTCAATGCGGCCGGTGGGCGCATCAAAGGCGGCCTTCACATGGGTGATGGGGCTCTGCCCCGCAGGAATCTCCTCGGCGGTGCGCAGGTCGGGGCAGGGCTGCAGCAGAATATGGGTAAAGCCGGGCTCTGCGGTGTCGATGCCCGCCATCCAGCGGTACATCCACTCGCCGATACAGCCGTAGGCGTAGTGGTTGAAGGA
>JAZQCY010000024.1:0-3952 GCA_045546555.1 Acutalibacteraceae bacterium
AGCCTAATGTGCTCCGCATCACCAAAATCCACTCATAAAACCGCACCTTTTAGGTCGCAGAATTTTGTGGTTAAAGGATTTTTGATGTGGCGAGGCACAAAACGCAGCAAATCCTCTATGGATTTGCGAGTATTTTAACAATGCCACAGCATTAAATCCTTTCCTCAAAATCTGATTCGGGTTTGAATGCTTTGGCTACATTGGGAAATGTTCCAATACACCGTAATTTCATAGGAAAGAGCAAAATTTCGGGTTTTTAAACGGCTATTATACCAATGCAACTTTTCAAAATCAACCCCCAAAAGCAATGTTCGTCAGAATGTAAAAATAATTGTAAAACATAACCAAAATTTAAAGATTTATTTGGTTATGTTTTTCTTTTTTGGGGGTTTACTTTTTTTGAAAAAGGATTAAAATGTAAGTGAACAAAGTACACACTTTGGTCAACACATCCTACAAACCACCTTCAACCGGAATCCGGTCACAAAAAAGAGGTGCATAACATGCTTCAGTTAAAATGGGTATGGAAAAACATGGCGGGCAAGAGAAAGTATTTCTTTTTCGGATTGCTTCTCGGCGTTTTCACCACCGCCGCACAGATCGTCCAGCCAAAGCTGATACAGGTCATAATCGACCGTGTCTGGCCAAATCGGGGCGATGGTGCTACTGTTTTATTCATTCAAATCATGGCGGCCATTATCGGAGTTATGCTGGTACGTCTGATCGCACGGTACGTAATGATCTGCTTTTTTGAGATAGCCTCTCAAAAGGTCTTGGTCACCATTGAGCGAAGCCTGTTTGCCAAGCTTGTGACGCAGGATCCGGATTTTTTTGACCGTAACCGAACCGGTGACATCATAACCCGAGCCACGGGCGACCTTAACTACATACGTCACGTTATCGCAGGTGTTGCCAAGGAGGCTTTGGATGCCGTGGTGCTGTTTGTGAGCGCCATCGTTCTGCTTTCCACCATGCACGTCGGTCTTACCGTTGCAATGGCGGTCATCTGTCCTCTTATAGTTGTACTGACCTTGAGGTATTCAAAGTATATCCGTCCCAAGCACGTTCAGCTCCGTAATCTTTCGGCCGAGATCAACACCGTAGCCCAGGAAAACATCTCAGGCAACCGTGTTGTCAAGGCTTTTTCACGTGAGGAGTATGAGGAGCAACGCTTTGAGGAAAGTTGTGAGGGCTATGCCGATTACAGTGTTCATATTGCCGTAAAGCATCAGCTTTTTTCACGTGTCATCACCTTTATAACCGATATGCTTGGAGTCATCCTTATCCTCGTCGGCGGTTATTTTGTCATTACCACCAAGGGTGAAACGGGTATCTGGCAGTTGACGTTGGGTGAGCTTGCGGCATTTTCAAGCATGCGATATATGCTGTCCACGCCGTTGCAGACGGTTGCCAACACCGCCAACAGCCTGCAGCAGTTCTTTGCCTCGGCCGATAAGGTCATGGAGATCTACTACGATGAGCCGCTTATCGGTGACCGCAACGACTGCTACGACACCAACGAGCGTATCAAGGGCGCCATCAAATTTGAAAACGTGACCTTCTCGTTCGGTGATAAAAAGGTGTTTGAGAATATCAGCTTTGAGATAGCCGCCAACGAAACGGTGGCCATAATGGGCCCCACGGGCTCGGGCAAGACCTCGCTTATCAACCTGCTCGCCCGTATGTACGAGCCCGATTCGGGTCACATTTACGTTGACGGGGTGGACGTACATATGTGGAAGCTTTCCAAGCTCCACGGCTCTATAGGCGTTGCAATGCAGGATGTTTTCCTGTTTTCCGATACCATAAAGGGCAATATTTCTTATGGCAATCCCGAAATTGAAAATCGAAAAATGGAGACCTACTCCAAGGTTGCCGATGCCGACAGCTTCATCAAGAAAATGGATGAGCAGTACGACACGGTGGTCGGAGAACGTGGCGTAGGACTTTCGGGCGGTCAGAGGCAGAGGATATCTCTGGCCCGTGCATTGGCTGTTCAGCCGCCCATTCTGGTGCTTGACGACACCACCTCGGCGGTTGATATGGAGACCGAAAAGCACATTCAGGATGAGCTTGAAAAGCTTGATTTTGACTGTACCAAGATAATCGTTGCACAGCGTATCTCATCGGTGCGCCGTGCCGACCGCATATTTATTCTCAATAACGGCAAGGTCGAGATCGGCACCCACGACGAGCTGGTCAACCGCCCCGGCTATTACCGTGAGATATGCAAGCTGCAGAACATTCCCGATCTTCCCGTTATCCCTGAAGAGAAGGGAGGCAACGAATAATGGCAGAGCTTAAAAACAACAAGAAAATAGAGCGCAACACCTATGGTGTTGACGAAAATCTTGAAAAAGAATTTGACCTATCGCATCTCAAACGAAGCCTGCAGTATGTCAAAAAATACATTTGGAAGCTGGTTTTTGCATTGGTGCTGGCGTTGGCGGCATCGGTCGTCACACTGTTCGGACCGCAGATAATCAGCGCCGCAATTGACCAAGGCATGACCGAGGGCGGCGCCCACTATGGCGAAATGGATTATTTTTGGTTGTTGGCGGCATTATACCTCGGCTGTATCGTAATTTCGGCCGTGCTTACGGCCTTCCGTGTCATTATAGTTGCCAAGGTCGGTCAGGCTATCGTTGTTGATATTCGCCGTGACCTTTTCCACCACCTGCAAAAATTACCGTTTGCCTATTACGATTCCCGTCCGCAGGGTAAGATACTGGTTAGGGTCACAAGCTATGTTGCCGCCGTTTCCGACCTTTTGTCGGGTGGACTTGTCAACGCCGTCATCGATATAATCAATATTGTTATCATCCTCATCTTTATGCTGACCACCAGCGTTCGGATGACCTTCCCTGTGTTGATCGGTTTGCCGATACTGCTGATCATTATGTATTTTTTAAAGCCGGCACAGCGGCGAGCCTATCAGAACAACTCCAACAAAGGCTCCAACCTCACGGCCTATACCTGCGAGAATATCGAGGGTGTCAAGGTCACCGAGCTTTTTGACCGAGAGGAAAAGAACTGTGAGATCCATCGCCGTCTCACCCGTGAGCGTTCCAATGCCTGGATCCACACGGTAAAGATATCGTCCATTGTTACCATAGCCACCTCTGCCATAACACATCTGTCGCAGATGGGTGTTTATATCTTTGCGTTCTTTATGTTAGGCACCCAAAACGCACCCGTGGGTGTGGTCATTGCAATGGCGAGCTATGCCTCACGCTTTTGGGCACCCATATCAAGCCTTACCACTATTTATAACACGCTTATCACCACCATGGCATATCTTGAAAGAATTTTTGAGACCATGGACACCCCCGTTGATATTGATGATAAGCCCGATGCCGTTGTTCTGCCCGAGATAAAGGGTGACGTTGAGTTTAAAAACGTCGCCTTCGGCTACGACCCCACCATCAAGGTACTGAAGGATGTTTCGTTCAAGGCCAAGGCGGGTCAGTCGATAGCGCTTGTCGGCCCAACGGGAGCAGGAAAATCGACCATCGTCAACCTTATCAGCCGCTTTTATGATATCGACGGCGGAAGTGTCACCGTTGACGGTTACTCGGTCAGCGACGTCACGCTTGCCTCTTTGAGGGGGCAGATGGGCATAATGCTGCAGGATCCGTTCATCTTCTCAGGCACCGTTGAGGACAACATCCGCTACGGCAAATTAGATGCCACCGAGGAGGAGATAATCGCCGCCGCCAAGGCCGTCCGTGCCCACGATTTCATAATGGAAATGGATAAGGGCTACAAAACTGTGGTCCGTGAAAGGGGAAGCGGCCTGTCGCAGGGTCAAAAACAGTTGATATCCCTGGCTCGAACCCTTGTCAGAAATCCGAGGATATTGGTGCTTGACGAGGCAACCTCCAGCGTTGACGCCAAGACGGAACAGCTTTTGCAACAGGCTGTGGATAAGCTGATGGAGGGACGAACCAGC
>JAZQCY010000025.1:0-4950 GCA_045546555.1 Acutalibacteraceae bacterium
AAAGGAAAAAGCCTACGGTAACACTGACGTGTACCGTGGGCTTTTGACGCATTAGACCGCAAAAAGGCGCTGTTTTGGGCGAATTATCCCTAACCGCAACTCCCTAAGAGGCGGTTTGTTTATTTTGGTATGGCGGTGGGGAGTGATCCCCACTTTACAATCGCTCACGTGTGAATGTGAGTTACGCCATCTTTGCAATCAGCAGATACAAGTTCACACACAATTACTGTTGACAGCCTGGCACCCCCTGCGAGAATCGAACTCACAACTAACCCTTAGGAGGGGTTTATTATATCCATTTAACTAAGGAGGCTAATATACTTTATAGTGATGTAATAAAGGGGTTTATTCATACGGCGAAGCCGTATTGCGGTTCTCGGGTACCCATTCAAAATCTTTGATTTTGCAAATGGGTGAGGTTCGCATATCCATTTAACTAAGGAGGCTAATATACTTTTGAACCTCTATAATATACAATATTTGCGGCGGTTTGTCAATGGGTTATATTCTCACATTGTCAATTTGTATTTTGCTGATTTTGAGGCTTTTGGATTGGCAGTCAGAGGATGACCGTCTCATTTTACCGCAGAAAATCTAAATAATTTCTTGAAACCTCGGCAAAATGACAAAATATCTAAACAAAACAGCAAAATATTGTATTGAACACGGAACCTTGTTTTGGTACAATGAATTTAAAGAATTTTCAAAGGAGTAATTCTATGAGCTTTAAACGTATTGCGTCGATTTTGCTTGTTTTGATACTTTCGGTCGGTCTTTTCGTGGGCTGTGGCTCCGATTCGGACGGTAGCAGTGCTGTCGCATCAAACGGCGGCACGAGCATTGACGGGGACATTTTCTTCACAGGGAAGATTGATTTTAAGGATTCCAACGGAGAATCGGTCTATTCGATCATCCGTCCCGAGGGGGATTCGGCCGCTTTGCCGGTGGCGCAAAAGGTTTTTAAGGCAATTAAGGACACTGTCGGTGTCAGCGCCAAGAATCAGACCGACGATAATGACGGAACCGACAAGTATGAGATACTTATCGGCGACTGTGACCGCCCCGAAACGGCAACCGCCAAGCAGTATCTTGCCGAAAAAATCGGCGGCCGATACGATGACATCATCATCTGCTCAATAAACAAGAAGATTGTTATATATTCCAAAAATCCTTTGAACCTTGAAAAGGCCGCAGAGTATTTTGTGAACACCTACGTTAAAGCAGAGGGTGTAAGCGACGGTATTCTTTATACCGAGGCCGCCAAGGGCAATTTTGAAACAGTGACCGTAAATGGTGAGCAGATAGGCAAATTCAAGCTTGTCCGTCCGCACTTCAACTCGTCATATCTGACCGAAACGGCTATGGAAAGCCTTGTTGATGCGGTATACAAAAAGACCGGTTTTATGCTTGACATCGTTCACGATGAATATGCCAATGAGGATGATTATGAGATAATTGTCGGCAAGGCCAACCGCAGTAATATTAAAGCCTTGGCCGACACCGATGCCTATAACATAACGGTCAGCGGCAAAAAGGTGTACCTCAACGGCGGTAGCGCCCACGCAACCGCCATGGCTGTTTCGGAGTTTTCAAAGCTTCTGACAGGCGATGTTAAGGATCAGAGCACCGACGGCTCTTATAATACTGCTATCGGCTCTTATGATGCCGCAACCACACTGAAACATGCTTGGGGAGACGACTTCAACGGCACCGAGCTTGATACCTCAAAGTGGTATCAGTCCACTATGAAGGAATCGGGCACCAAGGGCGAAAACGGCAAGACCAGCGTGCGCTCCGATAACCCCAACGACGTTTTTGTCAACGACGGAAGCTTCCACATCTGCGCACGTCAGGACGAAACCTATTATTACGGCGGAAGGATCACCACCCAAAAGACTATGAGATACAAGTACGGTTATCTTGAGATGAGCGCCGTACTGCCTCACGGAAGCGATTTTTGGGTAGCACTTTGGGCCTGCGGTGATGTGACCGAGTCCATCAACGGAAACTATAATATGTACCCCGAGATAGATGTTATTGAGTGCTTTGGCAATACGGCGTGGTATGCCGCCAACTGTCATAGCTGGCCCACCGTTCACGGTGAGGTTGCAGGACTTAAACACACTTCACTTGACGATACCTACGGTAACGAGAAGAAATATCAGTGCCCCGATGATCTGCTGTTGACCCAAAGCTTCCACACCTACGGTATGATGTGGACACCCGAAAAAATGACCTTTGTGTGTGACGGTGACGATTATTTCACCTACAACTTCCGGGACGGAACCGAGGATAAAAACACCTTCAATCAGGAGATGTACCTCATTATCAGTATGGCTCTTGGATTTGAAAATAATTCAACCTCGATAAACGACGCCACGCCCGACGATTGGGCATATACCAACAAGTACATCGTTGATTGGATAAATATCTATCAGAAAAACGACGGTATCAGTTACGTGAAAACCCTTGGATAAATAAAGAAACTACCCTGCAAAAACAGGGTAGTTTTTTGTACTTATTTTGCCAAAAGATCAACCACAACGTATTCGCTGACACCTTGGGTACGGATGGAAAAGCCCCAACCCGCAAAGCCCGATGACACGATTATGTCGGTGTCGGCCTCTTGGTATTGACCGTAAACGTAACCGTTATACATAAAGGTCATCCAGCCAAGCGGCAGCATCTGACCGCCGTGGGTGTGCCCCGAAAGCTGCAGGTCGGCACCGTATTCGGCGTTGCTTTTCACGTTGTTTGGCTGATGATCAGCCACAAGTATAAATCTATCGGTATCGGCACCGTTTAAAAGTGCATCGGCTTCAAGCCGTTCAGCCTTGGCACTCAAGTCCTCACGTCCAACCAACAAAAAATCTTTGTTTATTTCGACACAGCTCTCTTTGAGGATGGTTATACCGCTTTGACTGATGGTCTGGGCCAACTCATCCTCGGTGTACTCGGGCTCGGAGGTGTAGCGCTGACGGTCGTGGTTGCCGTAGACGAAATATGTTCCGTAAACGCTTTCAATATTACCCAAACGTTCAAAAACCTCTTGCGTTTCGGCCTTGTCAGTGCCTTCCTCAACAATGTCACCGCCCAAGATCACAAGATCGGGGTTGAGGGAGTTTATCTCGGCTACCTTTTCCTTCAAAAGCTCGGGACTTTGGATTGTGCCGTAATGCGTGTCGGACAAAAATACCACACGGTAATCACGTGACAACTCGTCCGATACAATTTCATAACGTGTCTGATGCACCGTGTTCATATTGAAATATCCGTAGGTAAAAAGCACGGCTATCAGCAATATCGGTACGATACCGAAACGGTAGACCGTTCGCAAAAATGAGTAAGGCTTGGTGCTTTTGCGGTGCTTTAAGACCGAACGCAGGATCACACGCACAAGCTCACAAAGCCCCCACAAAACCAGCAGGTGAAGCACAATCAAAAGTCCGATTCTGAAAATGCTGCAAAGAACCGTCAGCAAAACGGCGATAGCGGCACGGATAATGCGGAATTTTGTTTGTTTTATATCAACCTTAAAAAGTCGGATGTACCTGCCCGAAAGCCAGTAAACCGAAAACCCGAATGCAATTATCACAGCGGCTAAAAGCAGTAACAAATAACTCAACTCCTTAAACTAAGGTTTTTGTTTGTTTTAGGGATTTAAATGTTTAAATCTGTATTGGGAAGGTGTTTGACCGATGCGTGCTTTAAAGGTGCGACAAAAGTATCCTGCCGACCCAAAGCCCACGGCTTCGCCGATCTCGGCCACCGACATATCGCTTGAAACAAGTAGCTTCATAGCTTTGGTCAACCTAAAATCAATCAGGTAGTCGGTGGGAGGCTTGGCGGTGATCTCCTTGAAAATTCTGATAAAACGGTCATTGCACAGATTTACCGTCCGAGCAATGTCGCAGACCGAAATGCCGTGCATATAATTTTCTTTAATGTATTGCAGGGCAGGATCGATTCGAGATTGTTTTTTATCGGCTTGGGCGGTTAAGATATTCAAATTACAAAGCACTCCGAGCAGGCTCATTATTGCGCCGTAAAGCTTTAAGATCCGTCCGTCTGATTCGCTTTCATAAATTTTTACCGAGTTAAAAAGCTCTGATTCTACAAGGTGGGTCTCTTGGTTGGTGCTTTTCAATATAACACCGTTGGGAGACACAAAACGAAGCTCGTTTACAATGTTGGGCAACTGCAATTCTTTCAAATTGAAAACCAAACCGCGGATTGCGGCGTCTTCAGTTTCTGATGTTGCTGAATGTATGACCGCGGGAGGTAATATCGCAATATCTCCATGTTGCAATATATGCCGGTCAACACCGATTGAAAGCGTTATTGAGCCCGAAATCACAGCCAAAAGCTCGATATCTTCGTGAAAATGCGGCGAAACCAATTGATATTGATTACTTTGCAACGAGGAATAGACGGGAAATTTGGGGTCACGGTATCGTTCAAACTTGTAATGTGTCTTTTTCATAATCTCTCAAAAGTCGAAATAATATAATTTATAGCGTAAATAATGCATTTACTAAAGCAAAATAAACGTTATAATGAAATTATAGCACAATATGTATATTTGTCAACGATTTTAGAGGTGTTATTATGAACAAAAAATGGGGACAAGGGCAGTTGTTTGCCTTTTCGGGGTTGGACGGCAAGACCGATTTCAAAAATGACCTTGTAGGTACACTTAGTGCCGACCGAATTTCAATAATCTTCCATACCAAAGTTCGCAGAGAATTGGCGATTGTAGGTCACACAGCGAAAAACATTACCTTTTCGGCCGTGACGGGTGATTATATAAATGTTACTTTTGACGAAACTCACAATGCTTGTTTTGTTTTTTACAAAAACGGTGTTGTTGTGGGAAGCTTTCCCGAAAACAGTTTTTTAACGGTTTTCTGTGAGGGTGAAATTTTGTCGGAAGACACAGAGAACGGCGTA